>CAJULZ010000034.1 GCA_910587205.1 uncultured Oscillospiraceae bacterium | reverse complement strand
CCGCTGACCTCTTGAATGCCATTCAAGCGCTCTCCCAGCTGAGCTATACCCCCATAGGAGAGAGGTTTCTATATTTAATTGTTTTAGAGGGGTGCATTTGCTACAAGCCGGGCTCCCAGCTGAGCTATACCCCCAGATATTTCCAGATATGGAATTTTAGGGGAACCGTTGTTAAATTGTAGAACCGCGTCGGGTTTTGGTGCTCATTTGGGGGTACGCAAGTGCGTTGTTCGCGCTCCCAGCTGAGCTATACCCCCATATTCTTGACGCTTTCCTCAGCGCAAGAGCAATCATAGCAGATCCTACGCCATTTGTCAACACTTTTTTTATTTTTATTTTCCCGGCAAGGGCGGGCAGGTCTAAGCCCGCCCGCCCTCCTGTCCCAACCCCCGCCGGATCACGCCCAGCAGGAAGGGCAAGGAGGGATTCTGGTTATCCCTGCGCCAGGTAAACGCGTGGCAGGACAGTGGCACCCCTACCAGCGGGATGAAATGCACCATCCCCTTTGCCAGATACTCCAGGTCATCCGTCAACGTGCTCACGCCCGTGCCGCAGGCCACCATCATCAACAGGCTGGGCACATAGTTGGCCTCCGCCGCCACCCGGGGCACAAACCCAGCTTCCGCCGCCATTTTCCATACCAGACCATATCCAGGCAGGGACGATGTGCGGGACATCACCACAAAGTCCTCGTCCCGCAAGTCCTCCATGCGCAGGCTGCGCATCCGGGCCAGAGGGGAGCCCGCCGGCACCACCGCGCACTGCCTGTCCCGCCGGAGGATGATAGACTCGGAATCCTCGGCGGGCAGCGGCTCTCCATAATTGATAATGGCGTCCACCTCCCCCGCCATAAACACACGGATCAGGTCGGAATGGCTCAGTTCCCGGAATGCGATATGGATCTGGGGGTATTCCTCCGCCATGCGCTGGCAGATCTGCACCGCGTTGCCGTCGAAGGTATCCCGCAGGATGCCAACCGATACCTCGCCCCGGAACCCCCGCTGGGCCAGCAGCGCCGCGTCCACCCCGGCGCGGCAGCTGTCCAGGATGTGGGGGCACTCCTGGGCGAAGGCCCGTCCCGCGGGGGTGAGGGTCACGCTGCGGGAACTGCGGTAAAACAGCTGGATGCCCAACTCCTGTTCCAACGCCGAGATCATCCGGCTCAGGGCAGGTTGGGAGATAAACAAGTCGTCCGCCGCCTGGGTAAAATTCAGTCTCTGGGCCAGCACCAGGAAGCTCTCCAATTGGTTCAGCGTCATTCCGCTGCACCCCTCTCTTATTCCTTTCCCCCAGTATACCAGAATTTTCGTCATTTGTCACATCCTTTTATCTATTTTCCGCATGGCAACCATAGGCAAAATAGCCGAAAAACGTGATTCTGCCCATAACCGCCTGCTCCCCGCCGTCGAAACCCACAATTCCGGTCGGTATTAGTCAAGGCTAACAGGCCGGACAGCCTGTTTTTTCCGCCATCTAAACCAATTATGAATTCCTGCCATGCATTTTTGACATTTTACACATACCGAAAAACCATTTAAGATATGCTTGTGTGTAAGCTGACCAACGGTTTGGTCCGGTAATCATTA
Organism: uncultured Oscillospiraceae bacterium; assembly: GCA_910587205.1. Classification (GTDB taxonomy): domain Bacteria; phylum Bacillota; class Clostridia; order Oscillospirales; family Oscillospiraceae; genus Enterenecus. The sequence continues at coordinate 21,310 of CAJULZ010000034.1, read as the reverse complement.
TAAGGAGGAGTTCCCCATGAAAGTATTAGGTCTGTCCGCAGGCACGCTCAACGGCGCCAACGACTCCCTGTGCAAAGAGGCCCTCATGGCCGCCCAGGAGGCCGGGGCCGAGATCGAGTTTATCAACGTCACCCAACTGGACATCAAGCACTGCACTGGCTGCAAGGCTTGCGTCATGGGCCTGTTCTCCGGCCGGGGCAACGGCTGCGTCCTGAAGGACGACCTCCAGTGGCTGATCGACAAGATGTTTGACGCCGACGGCATTATCTGGGCCGCCCCCATCTTCGAGAAATGCGCCCCCGGCATCTTCCACACCATCATGGACCGCTTTGGCCCCCGCATGGACCGCGGCAACCTGATGATTGCCACCAAGATCGCCGAGGAGCACGGCGGTAAGCCCATCGACCCCAAGTACCTCAAGGAGAAGGTGGTCACCTTCATGGGCATCGGCGGCTCCGACTGGGCCACCCGCATCCAGTGCGACTTCGCCACCCACGCCCTCACCCCCAAGTGGACCGTCATCGACAACCACTGCTTCCCCTGGTCCCTCACCATCCTGATGAACGACGACGCCATCGCCAAGGCCCACCAGATGGGCGCGGATCTGGCCGCCGCCGCCAAAAAGATCGCCGACGGCACCTTCGTGCCCGCCCACGGCGTGTTCAACGAGGACTACAAGGGCCCCGCCGGCGTGTGCCCCTACTGCCACAGCAACAACTTCTATCTCCAGGAGGACGGCGTGGCCATCTGCTGCCTGTGCGGCACCGAGGGCGTCATGAAGAACGTGGACGGCAAGTACGTCTTTGAGTTCGATGCCGAGAAGTGGATTCCCCATGCCCACGACTCCATCCCTGGCAAGTTCATCCACGGCGACGACATCCAGCGCAACGAGGCCGAGGCCCGCACCCTCATGCAGACCGACGAGGCCAAGGCCCGCAAGCAGAAGTACCGCGAGTTCATCCAGTCCTCCAAGCCGGAGAAATAAAAAAGGAGGCCGCGCCGTATGTCCTTTGAATACCGCCCCATGCGCAGCGTGATCTATGTGGACTGCGTCCGGGAGGAGTACCGTCACCGTCTCCAGCACTGGCTGTATTCCACCCATGTGCCCGACAGCATCAGCAAGTTCGCGCCCTACTGCAACAAGTACGCCTTCTACAACGCCCTGCCTGTCCCCCCCGAGGGGGAGCGGTTCGGCGCCCGGCGGATGCAGATGACGGAGCACTACTGGATGGTCAACGAGATGACCCCGGAAATGCACGTCAACGCCTTTGCCGAACGGATGCCGCCGGTGGTGCTGCGCTGGCAGGGCATGATGCCCGACACCGACGACATCCCCACCGATAACATGGACGGCGACGCCCACCGCTCCTCCGGAGGGGACAACGGGATGCCCCCCTTTGTGTTCGCCCACGTACCCATCAACTGGCAGGACGACTACAAGGGCGCGGGCCGCACCATTGACGACGGCCCCAACTACCGCTGGCAGTTCGTGGTGCGCTGGCCCTGCGAGAAGACGGGAGAGAAGTGGTTTAACGAGGTGTTCGTGCCCTATTTCCAGAACCGCCCCGAGGTGAACCGCTTCGTGTCCAGCAAGATCTACCACGATGTGGTGGGCTGCCAGTTCCACCGTCTGGTGGAGCTGTGGTTCGACGGACCCGACGAGTGGTACGCCGCCGCGGTGGAGGGCACGAGGGATATGCCCCAGCCCGACTGGGCGGCGGAAAACCCCAAGGAGGCCCCCCAGGCCCAGTTCCCCTTCCTGAAGCCCAACCACTACATCGTGAGCATGTTCCTGTCCGACATGGCCGCCTGCGACAACCTGACCCAGTACCGGGGCTACATCACCATGCGGTGACGCCCCCGCGCTCCACATTCCGCACACTAAGCGGGGACAGACCGTCCCCCGCCTGTTTCCAGCTTGGAAATATGCAGAAACAATTTAAACGTGAAAGGAATTGGAACCTTATGTTCAAGAAAACGAGCTTTCCCGTGGTATTCAACTTCTGGCTGGCCCTGGTCATCGGCATCATCATGACCATCGTCAGCAAGGCCTTGGCAGACCAGCTCTCCGCCCAGAGCATCATCGTCGGCTCCTTCACCGGCTTCTTTGTATGCATGGCCTGGGAGACCCTCATCGACCTGCCCGGCTTCGGCAATTTCTTCGTGAAGACGTTCGGGATGAAGATGGACAGCACCCCCGCCTATTTCGTGCGCATCTTTTTCATCTCCCTCCTGCTGGTGCTCCTGATGAGCTTCAGCATGATGTTCATTGAGATGGGCTTCGCCCTCTTTGGCATGCTGAACATCTGGGCCATGTCCCTCCTGCCCATGCTGGCCGCCGCCTTTGTCAGCGTCTCGATCTTCTTCAAGCCGCTGCTGGCCGTCACCGGAATGATGTGCAGCAAGGACCCCGTCCCCGGCGCGTTCCCCGGCGGGCATCCCTGATCCGGCCAGATCGATTTCCAATGGGCGCGCCTGAGCCGGGCGCGCCCATTGCCATAAAACGCTTTCAGTGGTATCATCCAAGTGACAGGAGGATTGATTGAAATGTCCATACCCTTTTACGCGAAAAGCGAGGCCAACCAGGGCTATATCAAGAATATGGAGGTGGTGGGCTTCTCCGATCTGAACGGTATCAACGCCTTCCAGATGGCCCTGTATAAAACGGAAAACAAGTACTACATGTACTGCGGTTCCTTCAAGGGGGCCGGAGTGAACATCCTGGATGTCACCGACCCCGCCAGGCCCCAGGTGGTGGGCTGCGTCTATGTCAGCGACCCCCAGGTCTATTTTGCCCAGTCCACCCCCAAGATCCAGGTGGCGGACGACAAGCTGATCGTGGCCCTGGGGGGCGGCGTGCCCTTCCTCCACGGCATCAAGGCCGGCGACCCCGCCGACGACGGCCTCCAGATCTACGATCTGAAGGAGGACCCCGTCCACCCCAAGCTGCTCTCCCACTGGCACACCGGCCTGCCCAACGGCATGGGCGTCCACCGCTTCGCCTACAACGGCGGCAAATACGTCTATATGCCCGCCGAGTGCCCGGGCTTTGTGGGCTTCATCGTCCGCATTCTGGACATATCCGACCCCTGCAACCCGGTGGAGGTGGGCCGCTGGTGGAAGCCGGAGCAGTTCAAGGACGGCATGATCCCCGGCACCTACCCCGTGGGCCACGCCGCGGAGAAGGACTGGCCCATGTGCCACGCCTGCACCCTATCCGCCGACCGGCCCAACGAGCTGTATATGGGCTACTTCGGCGGCGGCGGCATCATCCTGGATATCTCCGACCCCACCCGGCCCAAACTCATCTCCCAGCTCATGGTGCAGCCCCCCTTCGCGGGCAAGCTGTGCGGGGCCCGCTGCCACACCTACCTGCCCCTCACCGGGCGGAACTTCGCCGTGCTCACCAACGAGGGCGAGCGTTTCCCCTTCTTCACCAAGGAGAACATCGCCGCCAGCGGCCATCCCGGCGCCCAGCCCATGAACAACCTGCACATGATCGATGTGTCCGACCCCGCCGACCCCGTGCTGGTGGCGGAGTTTCCCTACCCTGAGGTGCCCGAGGGCTTCCCGTACAAAAATTTCAACGACTGCGGCGTGGGGACCCAGGGCCCCTTTGGTCCCCACAACGTCCACGAGCCCATGGGCAAGCCCTGGCTCCAGGACGACCCCAACCTGGTCTACAACTGCTACTTCCACGCGGGCCTGCGGGTGTTTGATGTGTCCGACCCTTACTACATCCAGGAGATCGCCTACTTCATCCCCCCCAACCCGGAGAAGCTGCTGTTCCAAATCTCCGTGCCCGGCCCCATGATCGCCACCACCGAGGACTGCGTGGTGGACGACCGCGGCTACATCTACATCGACACCTGGCACGATGGGATGTATATCCTCAGGCTCAAGCGCTGAATCAAAAAACCGGCACGGCGGGTACCCCCGCCGCGCCGGTTTCGTCTCCCTGCTCCGTTTCACGTGAAACGCGCGTTCTTTATTTTTGCTTCATATGAAACGCACGTTTTCTCAGATGGCCCCGGCCATGGCACGGGCCAGCTCCCTCATCTGCGCCCGGTTCTCGTCCGTGGCAGCGGAGCGGATGGTGATTTTCGGCTCCAGGATGGTGAGCCCCTTCATGCTTTCCAGCTCGGTCAGCATGGTCTTCATGGCGGTGGGGCCCCAGGAACCGTTCTCCACCATGCCCACCACGCGGTCCCGGAAGCCCTTATGCTTCAGCCGCGCCAGGAACTGGGCCATGGGCGGGAATACCCCCGCGTCATAGCTGGACGCAGCCAGCACCAGCCCGCCGTACCGGAACGCCCCGGCCACGGCTTGGGCCCAGTCCCGCCGGGCGAGGTCGAAGGCCTCCGCAGCCAGCCCCTCCCCTTTGAGCATCTCCGCCAGCTCCAGCGCCGCCCGGGCGGTATTGCCGTGGATGGAGGCGTACGCCACCAGCACCCCCCGCTCCTCCGGGGCATAGCTGCTCCACAGGCCGTATTTCTCCAGGGCCAACTCCAGCGCCGCCCCGGACAGGTCGGGGCCGTGGAGGGGGCAGACGGTTTGGATCTCCAGCCCCGCCGCCTTTTTCAGCAGCGCCTGCACCTGCACGCCGTACTTGCCTACGATATTCAGGTAGTACCGCCGGGCCTCGTCCGCCCAGGGCAGCTCCGGGTCCACCGGACCGAAGCGGCCGAAGGCGTCCGCGGAGAACAAGGTTTTACTTGCCCGCTCGTAGGACACCATCACCTCCGGCCAGTGGACCATAGGGGCCATGTAGAAGGTGAGCGCGTGGGCGCCCAACTCCAGAGTATCCCCCTCCTTCACCACCAGGGCGCGGCTGGAGAAGTCCCGCCCGGTGAAGGCCGCCAGCATGGGGAAGGTCTTGGCGTTGCCCACAACAGCCATCTCCGGGTACTTGTCCGCCAGCGCTGACACGCCGCTGGCGTGGTCTGGCTCCATGTGGTGGACCACCAGGTAATCCGGCGTGCGCCCCCCCAGGGCGCGCTCCACATTGTCCAGCCATTCCCCCACCTTCCGGACGTCCACTGTGTCCAGCACCACCGTCTTTTCATCCAAGACCACGTGGGAATTGTACGTCACGCCGTCCGGGACGGCGTATTGACTCTCAAACAGGTCCAAATCGCCGTCAAAACACCCCACCGGCAGGATCGCCGGGTCAATTTTTCCACTCATATCCATTGGCAGCCTCCCTTGGTATTTATTCCCCACGATTCTACTATGGATACCCCCCCGCGTCAAGCGGTATTTTGCCCAGAACCGCGGCAGATTTCCCCCGGTTTCCCTTGACTTTCCATACTGGCTCTGCTATCATGTAATTATTAAAATGACGTTTGGAGTTTTTTTGTATGAGTTTCAAAATCATTGTGGACAGCTGCTGCGACCTCAGCCCGGACCTGCTGTCCTCCGGGCCATTCCACAGTGTCCCCCTCACCATCCACGTGGGGGACAGCGAGTTCCGGGACGACGAGCGCCTGAACACCGAGCAGCTGGTGGACGCCATGGCCATGTGCCAGCAGGCCTCCACCACCTCCTGCCCCTCCCCGGCGGAATACCTGGCCGCCTACGAAGCCGCCCAGGGGGATATCTACGTGGTGACGCTGTCGGCGCTGCTCTCCGGCTCCCACAACAGCGCCTGGCAAGCGGCCCAGATTTTCCGGGAGGAGCACCCTGACCGGAACATCCACGTGTTCAACTCCTGCTCCGCCTCCGCCGGCGAAACCCATATCGCCCTCGCCCTCGTCAAGCTGGCGGGCTCCGGGCTGCCCTTTGACGGCGTAGTGGCGGAGATGGAGCGGCGCATTGCCCAGATGAACACCCTGTTCGTGCTGGAAAACCTGGACATCCTACGCAAAGCTGGACGGCTTACCCGGGTTCAGTCCCTGGTCACGGGGGCGCTGCGGGTCAAGCTGGTGATGGGCTCCACCCCCCAGGGGGAGATTATGCGCCACGGCCAGGCCCTGTCCGTCAAGCAGGCGCTGAACAAGCTGGCCGCCATCATGGCGGACGACCCCCGGCACCGGGGGCAGCTGCTGTGCATCTCCCACTGCCTATGCCGGGAGCGGGCGGAGTACCTGCGTTCGCTGGCCTTCAAGACCTGCGATTTCGCCGATGTCCGCATTGAGGAGACCCGGGGCATCAGCTCCTTCTATGCCAATTCCGGGGGCATCGTGGCGGCGTATTGATTTTGCAAGATATACAATGTGGCCGCGGCGTCCGCCGCGGCCGCTTTTTTCGGAAGTCTTAATATTTTTCCCCTTCCCCCGGCGGGGGAACTGTGATATAATTTTTCATGATACGGCAAAACGACGCGACACGCCAGGCGGCATCGCCGCCCATTTGACTGGAGAGGCATAAATATGATGAAGCAATATGACGCGCTGGTAGTAGGCGCGGGCTACGCCGGGGCCGTTACCGCCCGGCGGCTGGCCGAGGACGGCGGCAAACAGGTGCTGGTGCTGGAGCGCCGCCCCCATGTGGCAGGCAACGCCTGCGACGGCCCGGACGGGGCGGGCGTCCTCATCCACTTCTACGGCCCCCACATCTTCCACACCAACGACAAGCGGGTGTTCGACTACCTGTCCCGGTTCACCAAATGGCGGCGCTACCAGCACAAGGTCATCGCCAACCTGCCCCGGGACAACCCGGAGGTTGTCCCGCCCCGCAAGTCCACGGACGGGCGGTTCTTTTTCCCCGTCCCCTTCAACCTGGATTCTTTGAAAAACGCTTTCGGCGAACAGGAGGGGGCGCGGCTGGGGCAAAAGCTGCTGGACGCCTACCCTGCCCAGAGCCAGGTGACGATTCTGGAGCTGCGCCAGAACCCTGACCCGGAAATCGCCGCCATCGCCGATTACGTGTATGAGCACGTGTTCGTCCACTACACCATGAAGCAGTGGGGGCAGACCCCCGAGGAGATCGACCCCAGCACCACCGCCCGGGTGCCGGTGCGGCTGTCCCGGGACGGCCGCTATTTCCAGGACGCCTACCAGGGGATGCCGCTGGACGGCTACACCCCCATGTTTGAGAGGATGCTGGACCACCCCAACATCACTGTGGAGCTGGGGGTGGACGCGCTGGGGCGGCTGGGGCTGGCGGACGGCGTCATCAAGCTGGACGGCGCGCCCTTTAACGGCCCTGTCATCTATACCGGCCAGGCCGACGAGCTGTTCGGGTTCCGGTTCGGCCCCCTGCCCTACCGCACCCTGGACTTCGGCTATGAGACCCTGCCCCAGGACTTCTTCCAGAGCCACGGCACGGTGAACTACACCGTGGACGGCGACTTCACCCGCATCACTGAGTTCAAGCACCTCACCGGGCAGGAAATGCCCGGCGTCACCACCATCATGCGGGAGTACTCCAGGGCCTACACCGGGAAAGCGGGCGAGATCCCCTATTACGCCATCATTAACCCCGAGAACAACGCCCTGTACGCCAAGTATGCCGAACTTGCCGCCCAGTACCCCGGTCTGCATCTGCTGGGCCGCCTGGCGGAGTACAAGTATTACAACATGGACGCCATCGCCGCAAGGGCGCTGGAATTGACCGACAAGATGCTCTAACGGCCCCAAGCCGAAGTCCGGCAGGGCCCCATCGCGGCCCGTGCGCCGGCAAAATGATTGAAACCGCCCCCTCGCGGGCATCCTGTACGTTAGGAGAGACCGTTATGGACAAACTGATTACCTTTGCCGTGCCCTGCTACAACTCGGCGGCCTATATGGATCACTGCGTTGAAACCCTGCTCGCCGCCGGGGAAGACGCGGAGATCATCCTGGTGGACGACGGCTCCACCAAGGACGATACCCCCGCCAAGTGCGACGAGTGGGCGGCAAAACACCCCGGCATCATCCGGGCTATCCACCAGGAGAACGGCGGCCACGGCGAGGGCGTCAACCAGGGTATCCGCAACGCCCGGGGCCTTTATTACAAGGTGGTGGACTCCGACGACTGGCTGGATACCGCCGCCTTGACCCAGGTGATGGCCAAGCTGCGGGAGTTCTCCGCCATGCCCGCCCCGGTGGACCTGCTCATTGCCAACTATGTCTATGAACACGCGGAGGACAACACCCGCAAGGCCATGGGCTATAAAAACGTGTTCCCCATGGGGGAGATCTTCACCTGGGACTCCATCCGCCACTTCCGCGCCTCCCAATACCTGCTGATGCACTCTGTCATCTACCGCACCGGGCTGCTGCGGGACTGCGGGCTGGAGCTGCCCAAGCACACCTTCTATGTGGACAATATCTTTGTCTACCAGCCCCTGCCCTACGTCAAGACGCTGTACTATATGGACCTGGACCTGTACCGCTACTTCATCGGCCGGGCCGACCAGAGCGTGAACGAGGCGGTCATGGCCGGGCGCATCGACCAGCAGGTGCGGGTCACCAAGCAGATGATCGCCTCCCACGATGTGATGTCCATCAAGGCCACCCAGCCCCGGCTGGGGCGGTATATGCTTAATTACCTGTCCATGATGATGTCCATCTCATCCATCTTCTCCGTTATTGCCAACACCCCCCAGTCCCTGGGCCTGCGCACCGAGCTGTGGGAGTACCTGCGGCAGAAGAACGCCGCCCTCTATCGCCGCTGCCGCTACAAGGCCACCAACGTGGGCACCAACATCCCCGGCTACCAGGGGCGGAAGCTGTCCGTAGGACTCTACCGCCTTGCCCGGAAAATTTATAAGTTTAACTGAAAAGGAGATTTACAGCCATGTCCGTACAGACTATTACCCAGGAAAACTTCGATGAGCTGGTGCTCCAATCCCCCAAAACCGTACTGGTGGACTTCTGGGCCCCCTGGTGCGGCCCCTGCCGCATGGTATCCCCCGTGGTGGACGAGATCGCCGAGGAGCGGGATGACATCGTGGTGGGCAAAGTCAACGTGGATGAGCAGCCTGAGCTGGCCGCCCAGTTTGGCGTGATGAGCATTCCCACCCTCCTGGTGTTCAAGGGCGGCGAGGCCGTCAACAAGGCCGTGGGCGCCCGCCCCAAGGCCGACCTGCTGGCGCTGCTGGATTGACATCAATGCATGGGCCCGCCCTGAAAGGGGCGGGCCGGCTTTTGCAGAAATACGACAATAAAAAGGGGGCTCCGGGCGCTATGATCTGCAACCTCTGTCCCCGCCGGTGCGGGGCGCTCCGGGACGAGGCCCACGGCGAGGGATTTTGCAAGATGCCTGATCTGCCGGTGTGCGCACGGGCGGCGCTCCACCCATGGGAGGAACCCTGCATCTCCGGAAAAGCCGGGGCTGGAACGGTGTTTTTTTCCGGCTGCACCCTGGGGTGCGTGTTCTGCCAGAACGCCCCCATCAGCCGGGGGAAGTTCGGCAAACCCACGACGGAGGACGAGCTGTACGCCGTGTTCCAGCGGCTGGCGAAGGAGGGGGCCTCCTGCATCGAGCTGGTCACGCCTACCCAATTCTCCCACGTACTGGCCCGGGTGTTGGAACGGCCTGCACCGGGGGGCCTGCCGGTGGTGTGGAACAGCGGAGGGTACGAGCGGGTGGAAACGCTGCTCGCCCTGAAGGATAAGGTGGACATATACCTGCCCGATTTAAAATACCTCACACCCGGCCTGGCGGAGAAATATTCCGGCGCGGGGGACTATCCGGAGGCGGCCAAAGCCGCCATTTCGGAGATGTACCGTCAGCGGGGTCCGGCGCGGCTGGAGGACGGTATGCTGAAAAGCGGCGTGCTCATCCGGCACCTGGTCCTGCCTGGGCAGGCGGCGGAGGCCAAGCGGGTGATGGATTGGATAGCAGACAGCTTTCCCCCCGGGGCGGTGCTGTTCTCCCTCATGGCCCAGTACACTCCGGCGGGGGCGCTGGAGGCATTTCCGGAGCTCAGGCGCACCCTGCGCCCCTCTGAGCTGCGGGCCGCACAAGAGTATATGGAAAACCTGGGCCTGCCCGGATATGTCCAGGAACTGGGCTCCGCCGGGGATCAGTTTATCCCCGCTTTCGACCTGACGGGGCTTTGACTGTCCGGGCACAGAAAAAAGCCCTTGACAACAGGCACCGGGGCCGCTATAATAGGGTTCGTCCGGCAGCGCCTGGACAAGCCCAATATGGACGATTAGCTCAGCTGGTATGAGCATCCGCTTGACGTGCGGGAGGTCACAGGTTCGAGTCCTGTATCGTCCACCATGCCGCCGCAAGCGCCGTATCGCTTGCGGCAGCTTTTTTGTTTGCACAGGATGAGAAAAAGACACGCACTACGCGTGTCTTTCCTTTTAAAATTTGAGCCAATTTTTTTACACTGCATTTGCGGTAAACTGCCAAGAGGGAGGCACGACGGATGAAATATGCGCTGATTACCGGAGGTTCCCGGGGGATCGGGGCCGCCGCCGCCCGGCTCATGGCCGGTTGGGGCTGGGGGGTCGCCGTGGGCTACGAACGCCGCCAGGAACGGGCCGAGGCCCTAGCCCGGGAACTCTCCGGGCTGGGCGCGCCCGCCATGGCCGTCCAGGCGGATGTGGCCGACCCCGCCCAGGTGGAGCGGATGGTTGACAATGTGTTGGAAAAATTTTGTCAACTTGACATTTTGGTTTGTGCCGCCGGCATCTCCCACGTGGGTCTCATCAGTCAAATTGACGGAGATGAATGGCGGCGCCTGTTCGCCGTCAACGTGGACGGCGTGCACCACTGCTGCCGTGCCGTGCTCCCCCATATGCTGGGACGCAAGTCCGGCTCCATTGTCACCGTCTCCTCCATGTGGGGACAGGTGGGCGCCTCCTGCGAGGCGGCCTATTCCGCCACCAAGGGAGCGGTGATTGCCTACACTAAGGCGCTGGCCAAAGAGCTTGGCCCCTCTAATATCCGGGTAAACTGCGTGGCCCCCGGGGTGATCAGCACGGAGATGAACGCCCACCTGTCGCCTTCCGACCTGGCCGCCCTCACGGAGGAAACCCCCTTGGGCCGCATTGGGACGCCGGAGGAAGCCGCCGCCGCCATCGCGTTCCTGGCCTCCGACAAGGCGTCTTTTTTCACCGGCCAGGTGCTTTCCCCCAACGGCGGGATGGTGATATAGAGAAAATGTCCGTCACAATATAACACAACGGCCGTCCTTCGCGGACGGTCATTGTGCATATTTGACGGTTGACAATCTCCTGGGCCAAGTATATAATTGTCAACAATCTGGGGGGCGCAATCGTGCCCCCTTCGATGTTTGGATCGTCAGCATGACATAGAGGAGGAACACAGTAATGAAGAAGAAAAACCTTGCGGCCCTGCTGATGGCAGGCGTCATGTGCTTCGGCCTGCTGGCCGGCTGCTCCAACAGCAGCGGCGAGACCAGCAATCCCCCCGCCTCCCAGCCGGGCTCCCAGGAGAGCCAGCCCTCCGGCGACAGCGGCAATGCCGGCCAGGGCAGCGACGTGGTCACTATTAAAGTGGGCGGCATCGGCCCCATCACCGGCGACCTGGCCCAGTACGGCACCGCCACCCAGTGGGGCGCGCAGATCGCCGTGGACGAGATCAACGCCATGAACGGCCCCATCCGCCTGGAGTACGACTTCCAGGACGACACCGGCGTGGCCGACACCGCCGTATCCGCCTACAACAAGCTGAAGGACTGGGCCAAGAACGATCCGCTGGTCATTTACGGCTGCACCACCACCGCCCCCTGCGTGGCCGTGGCTTCCGAGACCTACGCCGACCGTTACTTCCAGCTCACCCCCTCCGCTTCTTCCCCCGACGTCACCGCCAATAAGGACAACGCCTTCCAGATGTGCTTTACCGACCCCGGCCAGGGCACCGCCGCCGCCGAGTACCTCAAGAACGCGGGCCTGGGCACCAAGATCGGCGTCATCTATAACAACGGCGACGCCTACTCCACCGGCATTGCCGACGCTTTCATCGCCCACGCCAAGGAGCTGGGCCTGGAGGTGGTGGCCGCCCAGACCTACCCCGACGACAAGACCACCGACTACACCGTGCAGCTCAACGCCTGCAAGGATGCCGGGGCCGACTTGGTGTTCCTGCCCATCTACTACACCCCCGCCTCCCTCATCCTGGCCCAGGCCAAGCAGATGAGCTACGCCCCCATTTTCTTCGGCGGCGACGGTATGGACGGTATGCTGGACATGGAGGGCTTTGACAAGTCCTTGGCCGAGGGCCTGCTGCTCATGACCCCGTTCAACGCCTCCGGCACCGACGAGCGCACCAAGACCTTTGTGGAGACCTACCAGGCCGCCCACGAGATCCTGCCCAACCAGTTTGCCGCCGACGGCTACGACTGCATGTACGCCATCTATGAGGCTTGCTGCCAGCTGGACGGCATCGCCGACATGGACAGCGCCCAGCTGTGCGACGCGCTCATCGCCCTATTCACCGGCGGCGACTTCTCTGTGGACGGTCTCACCGGTACCTCTATGAAGTGGCTGGAGAGCGGCGAGGTCTCCAAGGCCCCCGTGGTGGTCAAAGTAGTTGACGGCGTATACGTCACCCAGTAACTCACTTTTTCTTGGAAGAAAAAGGAGGCAAAAAGAACTTTAATTCGCTGACCGCCCCGGGTATGAGCCGACCATTTTCTGCCCGGCAACGGACAGGGAACAACGCGATTGCTTTTGGCCGCGGCGTGGGTCCTTCCCCGCCGCGGCCCCGTCGCTTTTCCCAACTCCCCCGAGAGAACAGAGAGGTGTTGTGTATGTCGTTCCTGAACAACGTGATCACCGGCATCAGCCTGGGCAGCATCTACGCCATTATTGCCTTAGGCTATACCATGGTGTACGGTATCGCCAAAATGCTGAACTTCGCCCACGGCGACGTCATCATGGTGGGGGCCTACGTGTGCTTTTTCGCCATGGGCAATTTCAACCTCCCCGCGGCGGTGGGCGTGCTGCTGGCCGTGGTGGTGTGTACAGTGCTGGGCATCGTTATCGAGCGCTTGGCCTACAAGCCCCTGCGCGCCGCCCCCTCCCTGGCGGTGCTGATCACCGCCATTGGCGTGAGCTACCTGCTGCAAAACAGCGCCCAGATCCTCTGGGGCGCGGCCACCAAGACCTTCCGGCCCATCGTGGAGGGCAGTCTGGTGCTGGTCCCCGGCCAGCTATCCATCTCCTATGTGGCCATCCTGTCGGTGGTGTGCTGCGTGATCGTCATGGTGGCCCTGACCCTGTTCACCACCCAGACCAAAATGGGCAAGGCCATGCGCGCCTGTTCCGAGGACAAGGCCGCCGCCCAACTCATGGGCATCGACGTGAACACCACCATCTCCATGACCTTTGCCATCGGCTCCGCCCTGGCGGCCATCGCCGGGGTGCTGATGTGCTCGGCCTACCCGGTGCTGTCCCCCACCACCGGCTCCATGCCCGGCATACGCGCCTTCACCGCCGCCGTGTTCGGCGGCATCGGCTCCGTCCCCGGGGCGTTGCTGGGCGGCGTCCTGCTGGGGGTCATCGAGACCTTTGCCAAGGCGTACATCTCCACCGACCTGTCCGATGCGGTGGTGTTTGCAGTGCTGATCGTGGTGCTGCTGGTGCGGCCCGCCGGACTGTTGGGCAAATATGTGCCCGAGAAAGTGTGAGGCGGCTATGAAAAAGATCAACAAAACCTCCCTCAACGGGTTTATCAATTACGGCATCGTCATCGCCGCCTTCGCTTTGATCCAGATCCTTCTGCTGATCCAGAAGAAGCTGGACGTGACCATCCTCTCCAACTCCCTCCAGAGCCTGCTGGTGCCCGCCTGCTGCTACATCGTCATGGCGGTGTCCCTGAACCTGACGGTGGGCATTTTGGGCGAGCTGTCCCTGGGCCACGCGGGCTTTATGAGCCTGGGCGCGTTCAGCGGCATCGTGGCCTCCATCCTGCTGCAAAACGCCATCCCCATGGCGCCGCTGCGCCTGGCCGTCTCCATGGCGGTGGGGGCGGTGTTCGGGGCCATCGGCGGCGTCATCGTGGGCGTGCCAGTGCTCCGCCTCCAGGGGGACTACCTGGCCATCGTCACCCTGGCCTTCGGGCAGATCATCAAGAATATCATCATGGTGCTCTATGTGGGGGTGGACAGCCGAGGCATCCACCTTGCCGCCAGCAAGGAGCGCTTCGATCTGGCCGCCGACGGCACCGCCATCATCAAGGGCCCCATGGGGGCGGTGGGCGTCACGAAGCTGGCCTCCTTCACCGCCGGGTTTGTGCTCATCCTCATCACGCTGGTGGTGGTGCAGAACCTGGTAAACAGCCGCTCCGGGCGGGCCATCATGGCCCTGCGGGACAACCGCATCGCCGCCGAGAGCGTGGGCATCAACGTCACCAAGTACAAGCTCATGGCTTTTGTCACCTCCGCGGCCTTAGCAGGGGCGGCCGGTGCGCTGTTCGGGCTGAACTACTCGTCCACCGTGGCCTCCAAGTTCGACTTCAACACGTCCATCCTGGTGCTGGTGTTCGTGGTGCTGGGCGGGCTGGGCTCCATCCGGGGGTCCATCATCGCCGCGGCGCTGCTGTACATCCTGCCGGAGATGCTGCGCTCCTTCAACATCGCCGAGTACCGGATGCTGATCTACGCCATCGTGCTCATCCTGGTGATGCTGGTGACCAACAACGACAAGCTCAAGGTGCTGCTGGGGCGCGTCCTCCCCAAGCGGAAGGGGGTTGTAAACGATGGCTGAGCGGAAACAGTTTGAAAAGGGCAAAATGGTGCCTGTGCCCAGCGTGTCCATCATCCCGGAGCGAGACTTAGACAAGACCCCCATTTTGGAGTGCAGCCATTTGGGCATCGACTTCGGCGGCCTGACGGCGGTGAACGAGTTCAACATCACTGTGGGCCGCACCGAGATTGCCGGGCTCATCGGCCCCAACGGGGCGGGCAAGACCACCGTGTTCAACCTTCTCACCAAGGTGTACCAGCCCACCCGGGGCACCATCCTGCTGGACGGCCTGGACACCCACGGCAAAACCCCCGCCCAGATCAACCGCATGGGCATCGCCCGCACCTTCCAGAACATCCGCCTATTCAACAACCTGAGCGTGGAGGACAACGTGAAGATCGGCCTGCACAATCAGGAAAAGTACTCCATGTTCTCCGGCATTTTCCGCCTGCCCAAATACTGGCGGCAGGAGAAGGCCGCTCACGAACGGGCGCTGGAGCTGCTGTCCATCTTCAGCATGGAGGACATGGCGGGCCATCAGGCGGGCAGCCTTCCCTATGGCGCCCAGCGGCGGCTGGAGATCGTCCGGGCGCTGGCCACCAACCCGTCTCTGCTGCTGCTGGACGAACCGGCCGCGGGCATGAACCCGTCGGAGACGGCGGAGCTGATGGAGAACATCGTGAAGATCCGGGACACCTTCCAGATCGCCATCATGCTCATCGAGCACGACATGAGTTTGGTCATGGGCATCTGTGAGGGCATCTGTGTGCTCAACTTTGGCCAGATCATCGCAAAGGGGACGGCGGAGGAGATCCAGTCCAACCCCACGGTGATTGAGGCCTACCTGGGCAAGCAGCAGTGAGGGGGTGCGGATATGCTGAAAATCAATGATATCAATGTATATTACGGCGCCATCCACGCCATCAAGGGCATCTCCTTCGAGGTGAACAACGGTGAGGTCGTCACCCTCATCGGGGCCAACGGCGCGGGCAAGTCCACTACGCTGAACACGGTGTGCGGCCTGCTCCACTCCCGCACCGGGTCCATCGAGTTTTTGGGCCAGAACCTGGCCTCGGTCCCCGCCCACAAGGTGGTGGAGCGGGGTATGGCCCACGTCCCCGAAGGGCGGCGGGTATTCCTCCAGATGACGGTGGAGGAGAATTTGGAGATGGGGGCGTATACCCAGCCCCGGGCCGGCATACCCGCCCACCTGGAACGGATATACGAGCAGTTCCCCAGGCTGAAGGAGCGGCGGCGCCAAGTGGCGGGCACCCTGTCCGGCGGCGAGCAGCAGATGCTTGCCATGGGCCGGGGGCTGATGAGCGACCCCAAGCTGCTCATGCTGGACGAGCCGTCCATGGGCCTGGCCCCCATCCTGGTGGACCAGATCTTCGATATCATCAAGCGGCTGCACCAGGCGGGCACCACCATCCTGCTGGTGGAGCAGAACGCCCGGATGGCCCTGTCGGTGGCCGACCGGGGCTATGTACTGGAGACGGGCAAGATCGTCGCCACCGGCACGGGGGACGAGCTGCTCCACGACGAAGCCGTGAAAAAAGCCTACCTGGGCGGCTAAGCGCTGTTTGAAAATTGGAAATATGCCCAGCGGGGAGGGATTTTTTCGCCGGACGAAGCCAGTTTGACGCAGGAATACTTTGTGTATTCCAAGGAAAATCAGCAAAGCATGGCGGAAAAAGAGCCTCCGTTTGGGCGTGTTGGCAATTTTCAGACAAGCCCTAAGGAGCCCGTCAAAAACCGGATATCACCCGCTTGCAGCGATGCGGCGGAGCTCCCCGGATAAAAAAGACCGCCCGCCGCTTGCAAGCGGCGGGCGGTCTTTCCTTATGCCTGTACGTCAACCTGCGGGGCCGGGGCGGGCTCGGATACAGCCGCTGCCGTCTCCACAACACTGGAGTACCCCTGCACCGCCGCGTCCAACGATTTCTGGGCGGCCGCCCCAAGCTGCTCGGCCTGGGCTTTCAGCTCCATCTTGGTGGCGGTGAGCTGGTCGGCCTGGCGGTTGGCGATGTCCGCCTCCCGGAGATAACCCGATTCCTGGATGGCCCGCATGGATTGGGCCCGGCGGAGCTGCTGCTTGATACGCTGCGCCTCCCGGCGTTTGTTTTCCCGCGCCATCCGCTTCTGGCGGGCCAGGGCCAGCTGCTCCCGGGTAATGGCCTGCTTCTTCTTGTTGGCCCGGCCCACCGCCTTTTTGAGCTGGCTCACGGCAGCCTTGATCTGGTCGGCATGGTCCGGGTCGGTCCGCTGCGCGGACTGCAATTGGATGAGGCGGCGGCGGGCATATCCGGCCGCGGCGCTGACCTGGGACACAGTGCGGGCCCGGTTCAGCCGGGCGTACGCCTCCAGGGGCGCGTCGCCGTACCGGGGGCTGGTCTTGGCCAGCTTGAACTTCTCCCGCTGGGCGTCCGCCTTCTCCTTGGCATCCTGGATCATCTCGGTGAGGGAGGCGCGGCTCTCCTCCTGCTTTTTCATGGACTGCGCCAGCAGGCTGCTGTAACCGCTCTCCTCCGCCTGTTCCTCCCGGCCCACGCCGGCAATTGGCTGGACGGCCATACGCCGCACCCCCTTTCCGCTTTACTCACCTTATATATCGGCTGGATTGGGGGAAAAGGAAAGGGCCAAGGAGGCTATTTTTTCCCGGCCCAAGGGCGCAGGGGTGTGCCCTCCGTATACATCCGCCGGAACAGGCGGGACAGGATGATAACCGCGGCGGTGGCCAGCACAAATTCAGCCACCAGCTGGGCATAGGCCAGGCCATCCAGGGGGAAGAAATGGTTGAGGATAAACAAGGCGGGGATTTCCAGCACGATCTTGCGCAGCAGGGCAAAAACCAGGGAGTACTTCCCCAGGCCGCAGGACTGGAACACGCCTACCGCCAGGAAATCCAGGGCCAGCAGGGGCTGGGCCAGGCACATCCCCCGGAGGAACCGCGCGCCATAGCCCACCACGGCCCCGTTATCCATAAACAGGGATACGATGGAGCCCGCGCCCACGTAGTATATGGCGGTGAGGGCGATCAGGAACGTTCCGGCAATTTTGATGTAAAAGATTAAAGTGTCCTTCATACGGGTGACGTTGCCGCTGGCGTAGTTATAGCTGATGAGGGGCATGATGCCCTGGGACAGGCCGAACGTGACCTGCATGGGGATCATATTGATCTTCTGCACGATGCCCATGGCGGCTACGGCGTCGGGGCCGGCGGAGGCGGTAAAATTGTTCAGCACGGTCATACCCGTCACGTTCAGCAGGTTTTGGATGGCGGCGGGCACGCCCACGGCGCAGATACCCGCGACAATCCGGCCGCTGTGGGGGAGCAGGGCGGGATTGAGGGACATATAGGTCTTACCCCGCTTGACGGCCAGCAGCACCAGGAAGTACAGGCAGGCCACGCAGTTGGACAGAAAGGTGGCGCAGCCCGCCCCCGCCGCCCCCATATTGAGGCCCCAAGGCATGATGAAAATAGGATCCAAAGCAATGTTCAGCAGACAGCCGCTCATGGCGCCGATGCTGGCGTGGAGGGACGCGCCCTCGGAGCGCACCATATAGGCCATCACCACGTTGAGGATGGCGGGGGCGGCGCCGCAGGTGGCGGTCCAGAACATATACTGGCCGGTGGCATCGGCGGTGACGGCGTCCGCCCCCAGCAAGGTCAGCAGCGGGACGCGGAACACCGTGACGGCCAGCGAGAACAGCAGACCGCTCACCAGGGCACAATAAAAGCCGATGGCGGAGCTTTTGCGCACCGTGTCATAGTCC
Organism: uncultured Oscillospiraceae bacterium; assembly: GCA_910587205.1. Classification (GTDB taxonomy): domain Bacteria; phylum Bacillota; class Clostridia; order Oscillospirales; family Oscillospiraceae; genus Enterenecus. The sequence continues at coordinate 2,942 of CAJULZ010000034.1, read as the reverse complement.
TTGCAGCCCAGGGCGCGGCTCATCATACTGCTGGAGCCCACGCCAAACAGGTTGTTCACCGCGTTAAAGGCCAGCATCACCGGGGCAGCCAGGGTGACGGCGGAGGTCTGGATGGGGGCGTTGAGCAGACCCACGAAATAGGTGTCCGCCATGCTGTAGATGATGGACACCAGGGAGCTGATGACGGTAGGGATGCCCAGGGTAAGCACCGCTTTGGGGATAGGCAGCGACTCAAACAACTGGGATTTCTGCGTGTCTTCCATAAATCCACCTCATCCTTAATCAATTCTTATCATTTATTATATCATGACAGGGATGGGATGGAAATAGGTTTTTCTCGCATGATCTATGGGTTTCCTCGCATTCCTTTTGGCCCACAGGAGCGGGCCCGCTCAGGGATCATTGGGGGAACCGGAGGGTCACATACAGCCGCCCGCCCTCATGCCGGGCGGTGATTGTCCCGCCCATGCGCTGGGTGAGGGCTTTCGCGATGGACAGGCCCAGCCCGGTGGAGCCGCGTCCCGTCTCCACCGTATAGAACCGGTCAAACAGCCGCCCCACCTGTATCTCGTCCAGTCCGGGCGCGGCGTTGGACAGGGTGAGCGTGCCGTCCGGGGCCAGATCCACGTCCAGATCCCCACCGCTGTACTTGAGCGCGTTGGACAGCAGGTTGCCCAGCACCCGGGACAGGGCGGCCCGGTCCAGCTCCCGCACCACCCGAAGCTCCGGCAGGGATACTTGGGGCGTTATGCCGCCCTCCACCAGCGCGCCGTAGAAGCATGCCACCGCTTCCTCCACCGCCCCGTTCAGGTCTACCGGTTCCAGATCCAGCCCGTCCTCCAGACCGGCGGCCACCGAATAGCGCAGAAGTTCCTCACTCAAAGACTTCATGGCCTCCGCCCGCTCTGAGATCAGGGCCAGATACCGTTCCTGGTCCGGGGTCTTGCCTCCCTGTTCCAGCAGCTCCAGGTAGCCGCAGATGGCGGTTAATGGGGTGCGCAGGTCGTGGGAGACGTTGGTCACTGTCTCCTTCAGTTCCCGGTCGCCGTTCTCGTACCGCTGGCGCTGGCGGCGCAGCTCCCGGAGGTGGACGTTGAGCTCAGCCGCCAGCTTCCGGGCGTGGGGGTCCCGGGTGGAGAGGAAGAGGAGGTTGTTGGTGTCGGAACCCAGCCGCTCCCCCAGCTGGCCTGTGATATCGTCCAGGCTCTTTTGGAGCAGGTACAGGCGGAGGAGCAGTACCAGCGCGAGGGCGGACACCGCAGCGCAGATCAGCCAGGGGAGCATGGGTTCACCTCATTTCAGGTCTTTTCTGCGGAACAGGGCAATGCCCGCCCCGGCGGACACCACAAGTATGCCCAGCGAATACGCCGCCAGCAGCGCCGGGTTTGCCACGTCCATGCTGGTGTACTGGCTGGCCTGGCTGCAAGGAAGGAAGTCGTTCAGGAACTGGTAAACCTCCCGTTCGGCGCCGCGGAGGTAGTGGGGGTTGGGCTCCGGCTCCGACTGGCTTACCTGCCCGTTCACGGAGAGCTCATAGCTGGAGACAAACTCCGGGGCCTTGAGCCGCCCGTCAATATAGATGGCGGCAAACAGCAGCAGGAACACGCCCAAAATGCACGCCACCGCCGACGCGGCCTTGCGGGCGCACAGCATGGCCACGAAGGTGTACAGCGCGGAGAACGCCGCCGTCAGCGCCAGCGAGGACAGCACAAGCAGGGCGATCTGTGCCGCGCCCAGCTGCACGGGGAGGGCCAGGGCCATCCCCGCCGCCAGCGCCGCCAGGAAATAGGCCGCGCTGAAGACGAGGGCCGCGGCCACGGCGGTGATGAGGTTGGCAAAATAGATGGACAGGCGGGAGTGCCCCACCACCAGCTTGTTGCGGATGGCCCCGTCGCTGTACTCCAGACCGAAGAACAGAGGGACAAACACCGCCATGAGGATCCCAACCAGCAGGACATAGCGGAACAGCACCGGGTCCAGGTTGGAGACATAGCCGACGCCCAGCGTCTCGTAGGTTCTCCGGTCCAGGAAGCAATAGAGGGAGAAGCCCGCCCCCAGCAGGAGCATCAAAATGAGACAGCCCCAGAACAGCATGCTTTTTCTCAAACGAAGGAGGTTGGCGCTCAGCAGCTTAGTCATGGGAAGCACCTCCCACCAGATTGACGAAGTAGCTCTCCAGGCTCTCGTCCCGCTCCTGGGCGGACAGCAGCTCGCAGCCCTCCCCATCCAGGGCACGGCTGAGCTGGGAGATGTTGAGCTGGGCGAATACGTCCGCCTGTCCGTCGGACATGATCTTGTAGTCCACCCCCATGCCGTCCAGCACCCGGGCCAGGGCCCGGGTATCGGTGACCTCCACCCGCAGGCACTTGCGGCAGGCGGCCTCCAGCTCCCGGGCGGACAGCTCCTTGACGATGCGCCCCCCGTCGATAAAGCCGTAGTGGGTGGCCAGCTTGGACAGCTCGTCCAGGATGTGGGAGGAGACGAGCACTGTGAGGCCCCGCTCCCGATTCAGCTTCAAAATCAGCTCCCGGATCTCAATGATGCCCTGGGGGTCCAGGCCGTTCACAGGCTCGTCCAGCACCAGAAAGTCCGGGTCCCCCGCCAGGGCCACGGCGATGCCCAGCCGCTGCTTCATGCCCAGGGAGAAGTTCCGGGCCTTTTTCTTCCCGGTGTCCTCCAGCCCCACCAGCTTCAAAAGCTCTGGGATACCGTCATCCGACGGCACCCCCAGCACCCGGAACTGCTCCTTGAGGTTGTCCTCCGCCGTCAGATCCAGGTAGATGGACGGCGTCTCCACCACCGCGCCCATCCTCCGGCGGACCTTGGCCAGCTCCTTCCGGGTAAAGTCCGTGCCGTAGAGAAGATAGCTACCCGTCGTGGGGGCTTGCAGGCCGCAGATGAGCCGGATGAGGGTGGTCTTGCCCGCCCCGTTCCGGCCCACA
>CAJULZ010000033.1 GCA_910587205.1 uncultured Oscillospiraceae bacterium | reverse complement strand
AGCCAGCGGGGATATACCGTGTCTGTGGATGGCAACGCCGGCATCGGTGCCGCATTCAAGAAGCTGGCCGATAAGGTGAAGCTGAATTGTGCGGCGTCTGTCACCATTGCCGAAATCCTTATGGATGAGGATGAATTTTGATGCGGAGCAAACCGCGATTTAAGAAAGAGGGTGCTTATTGTGGACGGGAGATTTGAAACCTTTCTCACCGCCAAGAACGACCTTATCGACAATGCAGCTTATCAGCTGGCCTGTGCGATTGCCGCAAAGGAGGCCGATCCGGGTGAAAAGGCTCTTGAATGGGATATGTCCTACATCGGCGAGATCATTGACGCGGCCGAGCAGATTCTGAAAGGACATGGACTGCGCCATTGCTACCCCTTTTATGAGGGAGGCGACAGAACGCCGTGTTACCGCGGCAAGGACTGCGCGGCTGCGGACTGTCCCCTCAAAAGCAACTTTGATATCTCTACCGCACAGCGGGGACAGGAGATCACTGCGGAGCAGTATGAGAGCTATCTGAGTGTTCTCCCACCTATCAGTTTGAACGGCGGACAGGACTGCTGGGCCGGTTTCCAACTGGGTGAACCCTACTGTCATGAGCGGGATACCCGTACAGGACAGTTTCGGCCCACCTATGCCACCTTTACCAACCGTGGAAACCGGTGTTTTTATCAGGGGATCAACTTTGCCGGAGAGGTGGACAGCCGCCCATATATGGAGAACTATCCCAAAGCTGGGGAGGTGTTGGAATGAGGCTTGTCAACCTCTGCCGCCACAAAACCGCCGGCTGGGATGGGTTCATTTTCGTGGATGACAACGGCGCGGTTCAGATTACCAACGGCGTTTATACCTGGTCTCCAACGCCGCAGCGAATGGAGGCTCTGGAAATGGTGGCTGCAGTCGATACGCAGCGTATCCTTGCGTACATGGCCGACCGCCCCGAACTGGAACCTGTTGCCGCTTTGCTGCAAAGGGAACTTCCCGATTCCCGACAGGATGTGGAGTACCTCAGCATGATTGTACTTTGACTGCTGCCGGGGGACCGCCAGCGATATGACAAGCAGAGGGTGGCCGTCGCGTCCATCCTCTGCCTATCTTTGGGAGGAATGATAATGAGCAAGATTGTCGTATGTCGCCCTGTGGGCGGCATCACCATCAACAGCGAAATGGAATTTGTGCTGGACAACGAGGGCGGAGTCTGCGTCTTTGACAACATGGAATACGCCAAAAAGGTTCTATGGGACGCTGGTTGCACGAATGAAGAGATGGAACACATGAAGTTTCTGGAAAGCTGTGGAACCTGCGTGCGCTGCAAGAGTCCGCTGTTTCCCAGCCTGCTCCCGGGCTACAAATATCAGTGTTTCACCTGTGATGAAGATTTCTGTCAATTTGAGCAAGAAGGCAATTCCATCAAAAGTGATGAATGATGTGAGTAGTCTTTGATTGGCAATTTACCGAAACGAAGGAGGAAACCTTTTGGAGATCATACAAGTTGAGCACTGCAATTTCGAGAGTGATGCGATCACTTTTTGGGTAGATATTTCCGGTGTACCTCAGTCAATACAAGAGGAAGCGCAGCAGATAGACGGAAACAACTTCGATCCGGATTGTTTTGGCATCTGTGTGACCTATGTTCTTGAGGAAAGAAGATTTTACGTGGTTGTTGATACAGAGCTGTCTGTGAAACATCCAGGCAATATCTATTATGCTGGCATAGATGGAGAGAAATATTGGTTTGCCGCTGAACTGCCTGAGTCATTTGTAAAACAGCTATTTTTGGCGTGTACGGAAGCAACTGCCAACGAGAGCTACAATATAAAACCTACAAAACAGGATGCGGAGCAAAGTGTAGCGCAAATGCTGGCGGAAATGGGATAGGCAAAAATGTAAAGGCCAACAGCATTCAATGTAAAACCTGTGTGAACAGGGATTCAGAGTGGTGTAAGGGATACGGATATAACTTTCCTGGCCTGAATCAGTTTGACTTTTACCAGAAAATTCAATAAAGGAAGGTGAGAGACCAGAATGGATAGCCATATGTTTCTGGCGCAAATAGACAGGTGCTCCTATCGCTGTTCCGCAATTTTGGACGATACTGCCTTTGAGCACCTGATGGATATGATGCAGTGGAGGATGCCCTATCGTCTGCGTGCCTTTCATTGCAGCCATCCCAAATGGGCGACGGAAAACCCGGTGCTGAAAGCGGCCCCTGAACTGCCGGTTAGCATTGACAGTATCTTAGCCTCCCAGCCGCCCCGAGCTATGCGCCTGAAGGATAAGCGGAGACAGCAGACCCTTCCGGTACGACACAAATGTGGGGATTATGTACTTACAGACACCGAGGACGGCTACGGCCGGCTCTATCGGGTAGACGGGACTTCCTTCACCCTGATTGCCAAGCTGGAGGCGGAACCGATCACGCTGAAAGAGGCCAGCACCTACATTGACCGACACCACCGGCACAACGCGGGGCCGAGTATTCACAAGTTTTCCGTCTGCCTGCGTGCAGCCGGGGAACCGGAGCCGGTGGGCGTGGCCGTGGCGAGCATACCGAAGGCGCGGCATCAGATGGACGGCGAGACCCTGGAGATCAATCGCTGCTGTACCGACCCGCGTTACGCCGATGTGTGCAGCAATCTCTACGCCCGGGCCATCCGCATTGGGCGTGAGATGGGATATCGCCGCTTTCTGACCTACACCCTGCCGGATGAAAGCGGGAGCAGCCTGCGGGCTGTTGGCTTTCAGCCGGACGGTGTTGTGAAAGGTTCAGACAGCGGGTGGGATTCCCCATCCAGGCCAAGAGGCACGGAGCGGTATCCGGCGGGCAATAAGCTGCGCTGGGTACTGTACGCGCCATGAAGATCCTGTCTTTCGGGGCGGGGATGCAGTCCACGGCGCTGGCCCTGATGTCTTGTGAGAACTCTTTATCCCTGAAGAAAGGTCAACCCATGCCGCATCCAGATGTCCCCATTTATGACCTGGTGATCTTCTGCGATTTGGGTATGGAGCCGTCATGGGTGATGGATCAGGTGATGTTCACGCAAGATGCCTGTGAGCAGGTTAAGATTTCCTTCAAAATTCTTGACTCCCCGCTCCATGAGGACTTCATGCGGAATTTTGGAGAACGGCGCACAGTCAGTATTCCATGGTGGACACTGCGAGGTGACGGGCACAAGGCCAAAATGCCTCGAAACTGCACCATCGATTATAAGATCGAGGTGATTGCAAAGTATGTGCGCTGGGAAGTCCTTGGCTATCGAAAAGGCCAGCGTCTCCGGCCGGAGGACCGCAAAGCCCATGAGATGCACATGGGCTTCAGCTACGAGGAGCAAAAACGATGCAAGGAGAGCACTAACCCGATGTTTGTCAATCATTACCCTCTGGTGGAAATGAAACTGGTTCGGGCGGACAACTACGCCTATATACGGGATGTATGGGGTCTGGAGACAAGGGCTTCGGCCTGCACCTTTTGCCCGTTTCATCGGAACTATTTCTTCCGCTATCTGCGGGAGAACCTGCCCGAGGAGTATGCGCAGCTGGTCATGGTCGATGAATTGCTGCGGGATAAGACACCAAAGCCACCAATGGATTCAGACCTGTTTATTTCCCGAAGCCGGAAGCGGATCAAGGATCTGACGCCTGCGGACTGTGATGATGCCGAGTGTTTTGTCTACCGGGAGCAGAAAATCTGGAATGGATTTTAACTGTGTCCTGCTGACAGTGAGAAATCAAAAACTTACAGAATAGGAGAGCTCAAAATGCTGTTGACCAATGAAGATAAGTTGGAGGCCAGTATAGCGATGTGCCAGGGTGATACGTTCAGACGCGGCAACGTAATTTTATTCCCGCTTGACAGCGAATACTGCGTACAGAAGACCATTGGACCGGTGAGCGACAAGAACCGGGTCATCACCCGGAGTTGGGCCGAGGCACTTAACACCTTTGAGATGTTTGCTGAGGTGTGATATGGAGAGACATTTATGGATGCGCTTGGGTGTAGGTCTCCGCATTACTGAAGCCGAGGAGACTGTTATCTTTGCCAACGATGGCATGGCCGAGGAGTTGCTCCGGAAGATTATCGCGGAGGGCCGGTTTATGCCGGACGGCGACACTTACATTCCCGAGACGACTGTCGAGGAGTACAACCGGGAGCATGGTACGGCGTACGAAACCGGCGATATCGAATTTAACCTGTAGAACAGTGTTGTGGAAGGGTGAACTTACATGGAATACACAGATTTTGATGGAAAGTACCTGAAAATCAGGAAGGCTATCCATGAGGCTGGGTTTGATGATTTCTGCCAGGCCGGAAGCATCAGCCGGTTCCACAAAATGAACATCGTTGCAGAGAGTGCGGCGCTGGGCAAACGGTTCTGGTTTTGTGTAGATGGTGGGTATGGCGTGAAGGATACATACCACATTTCCATCCGTGATCTTTCCGCAAATCAGCAGGATCAGCGGGATGAGTGTGTGAACTGCGCGACCCAGGAGGAAATGGTTGCACGAATCTATGAGATCCGTAATCAGATTTTGGCCGCCAAAGCGAAAAAAACAGGAGGACAAGCATGAACAGTGATATCAAAATCGAGGCGCTCAACCATCTCAATGCTTTGCATCAGGCGGATCGTATCGACAACGGCGACTACTCCACCATCTATGACGGACTCACCGAAATTGAAACGCTGCGTGACCGTGATGAGGCGCTGGAGGAGCTGTGGAGCCAGTTGGCAGATGTTACGATGGATCCAGAGACCGAGCGGCTTTTGGAGCCGTTCATGGGCTGGGGCGTGGGCGTCAGCCGGGATGAGATCTGGCATTGGTTTGACCGCCGGCACAGCAAGGGCATCGGTCATCTGCTGTACTCTGACGGTATCGACCGGACGGAGGGGGTAGCCAAACTCGTCTATCTGAAGCAGCTCTGCATTGAGTGCGAATCCCGTACCTGCCAATTCAATCGTGGTGGTGAATGCCGGTTCGCCATGGTGCATGAGCGCAAGCCCCGTATCACAGATGACGATGGGTGCATCGACTATGACTATCAGGAAGGAGAGTGCTGACTATGAGCTATATCTCATGGCACAACTATGGCTACGGGATCTGTACGGATGACATAACCGAGCGAAGTATTGAACGGCTGAAGAATTTGTTGGCGCTGGCACCGGAGTTTAACGCCCAGATGCAAAAATGGCTGGCAGATTCAGAAATTGAGGACCCTGTCTGGGACGATTATATGGGCTTCGATCAGGACTGCTGTATGGAACTTGCTGCGCTGTTGAAAGAAGTGATCCTGGAAGTGGAAGGCCTCGATCTGCTGGCCTGCGATAGTGAGGATGGCGACAAGTATCTGATCTATGAGCCGTCCTATCCGTGGAAGCTTTCAGAGGTTGAGCGCAGCTTGACTGAGGAGCGGCTTCAGGAAATGTTCAAGCGATATATTGGGGTTCTTACTGATAAGCCCATTGACATCACATATCAGGAAGTCGAAAATGGCGGCTGATTTTAGCTGAAAAAGGAGCGATAAGTATGGACGCTGAGAAACAAAATAATGCGCTGTATGAAAAGATGTCTGCTGAACAGCGCATCTATCGGGAGTGGCTGCTATCCCTGCCGGCGCAAGAAATTCTGGATCATGCCTACGAATATACCATCCGGGAAGACATTCTGATTGCTATGGAAGAGGACATTCTTTCCGAGGAAGAGGTGCAGGCGCTTTTGCAGTCCCCCTGCCCTCTGGCTGATGTGTATAAGGACTGGCAGAAACGGGACAACTGCGGCCACATGGACACCATCAGGGATGTGATCGAGTGCTGTGCGGACTATGCACTTCAGAGCGGAGACGGTAGGTTGTGAGCGAATTCAAATCCGTCTTAATATAGCAATACCACAATGAACCGTGCTGTTCAGGGAATCAGTTGAGAATACTGATTCCCTGAACAGCTATTTTTAGGAGGACATTATGGATTTATTGGAAAAATTCGCGGCGGTGGAGGTCAAGGCCGATAATCGTATTTCAGAAAAGGATAAATTTTATTGCGAGCAGCATCAGGCTGCCTATAAAGCGGCCGTCAGTATGTTCAAAGAACTGATATTTGTTTGGGCGGATATGCAGAAACAGCAGGATGAACTGCTGGGAGATAAGCAGGGCACTTTTTATCACAATTATCTGGTTGCGAGGGATGGTCTCTCTATTTCGGAGGACGCAATCAAAAAACACATTGAGGCGCTCCACAGTGACTTCATCGGAACGGTTGTCCACTACTTCAATGCAACCTACCATGTGACGGTCAGTGTCTCGGACGTGAAAGAAGCCCTTCTGCCGAAAGAGCCGGATCGCTGGCGGGACAGCAAGGAAGCCATGAGGGAATATCATAAGCAGATGCAGAGTTTGTCTGTGCGGTATTCGGATATTGTCGATCAGATCATCCTCCGGCTGGATGGCCGGAGCTTTGCCGAGCAGGCATTTCAGGAACTGTACGAAAAGTGCCACAACGCAGCCTGGAACACCTATAAGCAAGAGCCGGAATTTGAACGCAAAAAGGACACCATTCGTTTTTCCGGGTATTTCTGCAAGCATGAGTGTTGGATGCGCGATCAATGGACCGTTCAGGACAGTATGAAGAATATCCTGTGTGGCCTCGCCCATTATGAGACTGGCGTCCATAATTTGTTCCCGCTGGGTTTTTCCGATTTGATCGGCTATCGAGATTCGGAAAGCGATTTGGTGGAGTTTACCACCTGTGAGAAAGTCAAGCATTTGAAGATGTTCAAAAATGGACGGGTGGATTTGAAGTTTACCAGTGAGCGGTACGCCGAGGAATTTATCGAAAAATACCTTGGGACAGTATGCTGACGGAGGCACAATATGAAATATCAATATCAGGAAAAAGCGTTTAGCCGAGAGCAACGGAAAATGCTGAATGAGAAAGTCTTGTACCTGATTGACAGCGGCACAGCTCAAGAGTCCGGTATTACTGGCGAGGATATCTACAGCGCCTATACCGGCGATGGCGGGCTGCACGGATTAGAGCGGAGCGGCTATGATGATTACCACAGCTATAGTGAGGCGAAAAAGGAGATCGAGAACGGTCAGTTCTTTACTCCGTCGAAACTCTGCCAGCTGGTGGCCGCCGCACTGAGTCCGTCAAACTACGATCTGGTAGCCGATCTCACCTGTGGTAAGGGCAGCTTTTTCAACTTCTTCCCGGCGGAATCCAATCTGTACGGCTGTGAGCTTGACCCCAAGGCATACAAAGTGGCGCGATTCCTGTTCCCTGCGGCGAACCTGACCTTGGGGGATATCCGCACTTACCAGCCGGAACTGCGCTTTGACTATGTGGTCGGCAATCCTCCGTTTCACCTGCGCTGGCGGATAGAGAACGGAGAGGAACTGCTGTCTCAGATGTTCTACTGTATCAAGGCCGCTGAATTGCTGAAACCGTTGGGTATCCTGGCTCTAATCACGCCAAAATCCTTTCTGGCCGATGCCTTTATGGACAAGAAGATGATCCATGATATGGAAGCGCGGTTCAGTTTTTGGGGACAGGTAAATTTGCCGGAGGACGCCTTTTCCTACCTCGGCGTGGAGAAATTTGCAACCAAGCTCCAGTTCTGGCAGAAGAAGAGTATAGCGGATGGATGGACGGCCAAGCACTATGAAACAGAGACAATAAGAATACTGGAATCCGACTTCGCTGTGGAGCGGGAGGCGCAGTGGATTTACCAACATATCCTGATGCTTCCCAAAGCCGATTTAGAGAAAAACAAGTCCCATGTACTGCTGGAGCTGGCGAAGGAGCACGACACCTCTAAAAATTTTACGTATGAAACGCAGAAACTGCTGTATCAGATCAAGGCCCATCCCGCTGTCCGGGACAAATACATGAAGTGCTGCGAGTATATTCACCGTTTTTATACCCAGGTACAACCAAAGGATATGTCCTATGAGAAGTGGCTCCAAACCAGGCTCACAGAGGCAAAGGTGCTGGCCTACTTGCGGTTAGCCCTGCGGAAACAGAACAAACCTCCTGAGCGCGATGTCATTACTCTGGTAAAGCAGGAGGGAAACCTTGTTTATAAGGGCTACAGCGCCAAGGTGCGGCGGCAGATGACAGAGACCATGCGCAAGCCAGTACCGATTTATCAGGCGGTGATCGACAACAGGCCGGAGGACTACCCACCATTTTCCAAACTGCTGCAAAGGAAACGCAAGGAGTATGATGTCCAAAATCAGCCTTTTGCCGAGATGGACGAGGACGCGGAAATCGGCGCATGGCTGAAAAATTTCAACCTGTGGGATGCGGAGAATGAGGAGATTATCCAACTCAACGATATCCAGCAGCACGACATCAATCTCATGCTGCAAAAGCGGTACGGGATGCTCCAGTGGGAGCAGGGCAGTGGAAAGACACTGGCCGGGATCGCCATAGGGATGTACCGTATGGAGCGGCAGCACATTCATTCAACCTGGGTAGTATCCACAGCTATTTCTATCCGAAATAACTGGGATGTCGTTTTGAAGAACTATGGCCTCAGCTATGTGTTTGTGGAGCGGTTGGCCGATTTGGAGCGCATCCAGCCCGGCGACTTTGTGCTGCTGACACTCAACAAGCTGGGTCAGATCCAACGGCACATCAAACGGTGGATCAAACGGCACAATCAAAAGGTCTGCCTGGTGCTGGACGAGAGCGACGAGATATCCAATCCTGATACGGTACGGGCAAAATCTGCGTTGGGCTGCTTTCGGCGCTGTCGGACTAAGCTGCTCACCACCGGCACCAGCACCCGCAACAACATTTCGGAGTTTGCCCCGCAGATGGAGCTGCTCTATAATAACTCCATTAACATGATCTCGTGGTGCGAGCGGCTTTACCACTACGATAAGGAATCCGATGCGTTGGAGTCCAAACCAAATGACTATTATGGAGAACCCATTCCCGCATATAAGAGGGGGTATAGGCTATTCTCCGCCAGCCATCTGCCGGAAAAGACCACAGTGTTTGGGATTGGCGAGCGGACACAGGACATCTTCAATTCTGATGTGCTCAGCGATATCCTGGGGAAAACGGTCATCACTCGTACATTCGAGGAGGTAACCGGGAAAGAGATCCGGCGCATCCATCAGGTTCCCGTAGAGTTCGCCCCGGAGGAGCGGGAGGTCTACGGGAAAGTCATGAGGGAGTTTCACGCTGTTCAAAGGAACTACTTTGCCTCTACTGGAAACCATCGTAAGGATGCCATGCTCCGCCTGATGCAGCAGATCACCTTGCTGCTCCGGGTCAGTGCCGCCCCCAATTCTCTGAGCGAGTACACGGGTGATACGCCGGTAAAGATCCTGACCGCTGTAGAAATGGCCGCCCAATGGCCGAACGAGATCGTGGCGATTGGTGTCCGTCACAAAGTCGTGCTGGATCGCTACGCTGAAGCCTTTCGGGAACTGTTGCCGGACAGGCCGCTGTTTATTGTTACCGGTGCAACCGTCTCTTTCGCAAAGCGCCGCACGCTCCGTAAAACGCTCAGGGACAGCGGAAATGGCATACTGCTTTGCACACAGCAGAGCTTACCCAGCAGCGTCAATTTCGAGTATGTCAACCGCATTATCATCCCGGAACTGCACTACAACAACGCCGCAATGAGCCAATTTTATATGCGCTTTATTCGTTACAACTCCACGGCATACAAGGATATTTATTTCCTTACCTACGCTGGCAGTCTGGAATCTAATCTCATGCAGATGGTGCTGGTCAAGGAGAAACTGAACCTGTTTATGAAGGGGCAAGATACTGACTTGGACGAAATCTACGAGAAGTTCGGAATCAATTATGACTTGCTGTCTCTGTTGATGCGCCGGGAGTTAGACGAAGACGGCCATTTCCAGATTCGCTGGGGTGAACAGAAAATTGCGTGATAACGGCGACAGGTATTGATACTGTATTTTATGGCTAAAATACTTGTAATTTAGTGCCTAGTATGCTATCATTCAGTCATACTTTATATGGGGAGGCCAAGAAAATGGCTGAAAACGAGACCAGACGTGTCCGCCGCACTCCACAGCAACTGGCTGAGGCTGTCGATGAGCAAATCAGCAAACAGGAGGCTGTGATTGCCGGCTATGAGGAGAAGAAACAAACCGTCATAGCGGAGTACGACCAGAAGATCGAGGCAGTTCGCTCCAAGATCAAGAAGCTGGAGGAAAAGAAAAAAGCCATCCTTGCTCCCAAACCTGCTCGTAAGCCCCGCATGACAAAGAAGCAGAAGCTGGAGGCCATTTTGAAGCAGGCACAGAAGTCCGGGAAAACCCCGGAGGAGATTGCAGAGGCTCTGGGCATTTCTCTTGGTGAATAACTCTGTCTGCCCTATATCAAATTTACGCAAAACCCCGGGTCATGGCTGTCGCCGTGACCCGGGGTTTTCATTTCTGCCGGAATGCCGCCAGTGTATTGGACATCGCGGCAAAGGCGCTATCTGCTGCGGAGGCGTCCCACTCGTTCGGAACCTGTCCCGGTTCTGGTGGTGCATCTTCTGGTATACACTGCGTTGCACCGGGCTGTTGACTGCTATCCCGTAGTACCTCCTGCACCACCCGTTTCAGGGTTTCCATATCAATACCGGCTGAAACGGCACTGCCTGGACTTTGCGTGTAGAGCATGACTGCGCTGGTGAGGAATTGTGCTTTCCGGCGGCCCTGCCGGTACAACTCCTCGGCCACTTGCCGCTGCTGGGGATCCTCCATGTTGAACTGGACCGTGAAACGGCCTGGCTGCTTTCTCTCCCCCATAGTCATCACCCGCTGTGTTTGGACAGCTTATAGAGCAGCTCGTAGCCCCTGGCGTTGGCCCGGATATCATCCACAAATAGGGGGCGAGCCACCTTGCCGGAGGCTTCGATCTGCTTGCGTAGGAGAATAGAGCCTCCGCCGGCAAACACCACCGGCCAAGCCCGCAGCTCCAACTGCCGCTCCCGCATGGCACTGAGCAGGTCCGCCACAAACTCCTTTGCCATTTGACGCACCAGCGGAGCCACAGAATCCAATCCGTGAGAGGGCCGCTCCAGCAAAATCGCGTCAATGGCCTCCTCGGACAGCAGAAGATCCTGCTCGGCCCGGACCTTGGCAATGATCTTGTTGTAGAGCATGATGACCCCGTTCTCCATGGAGTCGCAGACGGACAGGTCGCCTTCGCCGTTTTTGATCCGCAAATAGTCGGCCGTCATGCCGCCGATATCCAGAATGAGCGCCATGGGGATGGATGTAAGCGCCGGCATGATCGTCACCGCCGCCGCGTAGGACTGCGGGAAGCAGGCCACATCATCAATGCAGATGGCATAGGGCTTGTCCTGGTAAGTAAAGCTGATAGCGCCCCGACCAGTGAAGAATCGGGTAAATGATTCATACTGCGCTCCGTAGTGTGCCGGGGGCAGCCCTACCGCCAGTTGGATGTGCGTGAAGTCGGAAGTGTATGCGCCCAGAGCCTCGATCTCCTTGGCGATACCGAACAGGGTCAGGACAAAGAAACGGGGGTCCTCCGACTTGTCCCGGTGATAGGGAATGCGCTGATCTGAGAGCTGATAGTATTTTCCCCGGTATTTCAGCACGTCCTTACCGAAAGGCTGCACCTCGCTCTCTGTCAGCCCGGAGATGAAGGGCTCGAAATGGATCCCTTTCACCAGCCGGTTGCCATTGTCAATTGCGATTAACATGAGTTGTACTCCTCCTTTTTTGCTTATATCACTTTATACGGAAATAGTACGATTTCTTCAACAGAGAAAACAAAAAAATTCCTCCAGGCATTGCCCGGAGGAATCCGCTGCTATCATCTTTTCCCTGTGGTCACTGTAAATACCGCTCGCAAAATTCTTTTGCTGTGATAATCTCAATATTCTCATATCGCCCCAAAACAAGCAAATCCGCATCGCCGCTGACGATATAGAGTGCCTTGGCATCATTGGCGCAGGAAATGAATTTGTCATCATCCGGATCTCGACTGACATGGATATCTGAATGTGGCTCTATCAGATGCAACTTTTCCATAAACGGAAAAAGGATCTCCTTCCTAATTCGTCCTTGCCCACGCTGCAACATCCTTTCTGTAATCTCCATATACTCGTCTACGATTTCAGTGGTTGCGGAGGCCAAGACCTTTCCTTCTACAACAGCACGGAGGATGCTTTGCGGGTATCCGCCAAAGAATGTGCCTGAAATCACTACATTTGTGTCAATGACAATCTTCATGCCTGTCCACGCTTCTCTTTCCTGTAGCTTTTGATAATGTCGTTGACATCCTCCTCTTTATATCCGACAGAGGCCGCCCAACTCTGGGCCTCCTTTAACATAGCATCAAACTCATCGACCGTCGGCAGTTTCAATGTCTTCAGCATGATCGTGTCACCGTGGGCGTAGGCCACGAGCCGATCCCCTGTGTTGATGGATAATTGGCGGCGCATTTCTACTGGGAGCGATATTTGCCCTTTGGTGGAAACCGTTAAAACCTGTGCATCCATAAAAAGACCCTCCTGTAAGATTTTCTTACCACTATTATATGTGAAAAACCTCTTTCCGTCAATAATAATTTGAGTCAATAGAAACCGGGGCGCCGCAGAAAAATCTGCAACGCCCCGGTTATTCTTGCGATAAATTTTGATTCAGCCCTGGCGGTCAGCGATGGCGTCCCTACTGGTAAATCTGGTACAGGGAATCGTTGCACATGACCCATTCCACGCCCTTGCAACGAAACTGGATGAAGTGCCAGTCTGTCGCATCATAGTAGGGCGTACCGATGATCTCAACGAGGGCGGTCTCAAATCCCCACTCGCGGTTGATGATCTGCTGCGCCCGCTCCATGTCGATTGCCTCACCACAGTTGTTGACCACCCAGCGGTTCCGTCCGACTTCACAGGCGATGACCGCCTCCGGGTGGCGGAAACACCACTTGAAGCGCGCATACTGATAGAGGTCCCCCGCTTTCAGAGCGCCCTGCTCCACCAATTCACAGAGTCGGTTGTAGAGCTGCTTGCCCAAATCGGACGCATTCCCCGGCTCCAACTCCAAAAGAAACTCTTCCTCGGTGAGAACTTCGCCAGCAGAGGCTTTTTTCATCCTCGCATAGGCGGCCTTGACCTCTGCCTCGGTTTCAAATTCCCAGCCACGGTCGCAGAGAAACTTTTTGTACTTTTCGTCCGTGGTGCTGTGGAACAGGGTATTCAATTTATCTTGATCCATATATAACCTCCTGATTATTGTCCTGTCCGTTCCTCATAGAAGCACTCGAATAGACGGTAGAAGTATGTATTGCACTCATACTCATACGCCCCGTCAAGGTGCTGCTGCCATGTGAGGCCGGTCAGCTCCTCAAACTTCCTGATGGCGCTTTCTTCGCGCCGGAACACCATACATTCGTCCTGGATGCCGTTGTACTCGCCTGTGATTACATAGACCAGATGATCCTCCAATGCCGGAAGCGGCTTAACCTCCCGTGTCTCAAACTGCTCATAGGAACCGAAGACGCACTCATCACCGTCATGCCACTCGTAATTGGGGCAGTAGGCCAGCGCATAGTCAATATCGAACTGCATATCGGTTGGGCGAGGATAACCGGGACACTCGCCGGCGCAACACCAGTCTCTTGTTTTTCTATCCTCGGTCAGCGGCGTCCCCGGCGGGGCTACCACGCACAAATGCAGAATGACGTCTCCGTAGACTTTGTAGAGCACATCTTCCACAGCCTCGATGAGCCCTGCATCGTGGCACAGATTCGTTCCGAACCGTTTGTCCAGCTCGTCAAGCCGAAAGCACCAGTTTCCCTCGCTGGTCTCCTTCACGCCGGTCTCCATCATGTATTTGGCAATTCCTTTGACGTCAACCATCTTATCAACCTCCATCAAGTATGCGTGGCGTAGTATGCTTTTTCCATGTTACTCCGGTTGTGCAGGATCAGTCCGCCGGCAATTCCAGGCGCACCGTATCGAATCTCCCGGAAGAAAAAGCTGTATGGGTCGAAATCCGGATAGAACCCAACCTCGTCCACATCCGGCCAGTGGAAGTTATCCCGGAGGAAACGGATCAGCTTTCTGCGTACCTTGACATTTTCAAGACACCTGCGAAGGCCGGCAGTGTCATAGAATACCAGTCTTGGGAGCCTGTTCTCCATGATGGAAAGCGCGGCCCACTTGGTGGGGCCACCCTCTTGGGTGCTGGCGTGGACAAAGGTCATCAGCTCATCATAGCGGATGGTCACATCCTCTTTGTAACCTGTGACCTCGTTTTTGCCGCCGCTGCGGAGCCAGGTAAACTCCATGCGGAGCGTCCCGGCAGGGATATTCCTTGACAGAGCAACAAAACCGTGGATATCCTGGGCAATCACGATTCCTTCGCGCTCCAGCTTTTCCAACTCGCTCCGGCAGACCAAAAACTCCCAGGGAGACTTCTTCTTGCGGCTGACGGTGCGAAAACTGATGCAATGCTCACCGGCAGATGCTTTGATAAGCGTTCTCTCGCTCAATGAATTTCCTCCTCTCTCCGAATCTCAGCCACGCTGGAAATGGGATCACCGGCAGTGCTGGTATTGAGGTGCTCCCTGTCAAACGCAGCCTGACACTCATCGTAATAGATAGCATTTGCAAGGTCATCTTCCATGATGTAACCAAGGAGCTGCCAGTTGATCTCATCCAACTCGCTGATAATGCGGTCCAGCGCAGCCCCAAACCTGTCCAGTCCGGTGTCCGTGAAGAAAAAGGCCGGAAGACTGGGGCCTTCCAATGTCTGAGCAGGAAGTAAATCAAATTCATGATAGATATCATCGGTAGTGGACTTTGGGAGACCGGTATCCTCTAATCCCTGCAAAAAACCGACTCCTTGGGGCTGACCGTCAAAGGCCAGCTCAAAGCGATAAAACTTGCTCATAGATCATCCTCCAGTAACTGCTGATCGCAGTATTCATCCACCTCGTCCATAGTTGGGCAAAACAGCGGCTTGGCCTCAGCCTCGCCTGTCTGGATGGGGATCAGCGTCTTTTTTATCTCCTCCAGCAGCTCCTGATCGGGGCAGCGGTTAATAAAGCCGCCAACTGTATCCAGGATCATCTGATCCAGGCTGTCGGTCACGACCATCCTGCTGGCCTTCGGCCGGCTGCCCAGAAAGTATGCGATGTTCTCCGGAGTATTATAAAACATGTATTCGGCATATTGATTGCCCATATAGACATATCCAATCGCCATGTTTTCTGATTCCAGAAGCTCTTTGATGGTTTGGGGCTCCTGTACCTTATCGTTCAAAGAGCCAATAATCTGGCCCGGTGGGACCTCCGCCCAAATGGCCTCTACAGTCTCTGGGGCCAGCGTATGGGTCTCCAGCTCGTCATACAGCTTGCTCAGTCCAAGAGCGCGGACCTTTTGTTTTGCGTCATAGGCGGACGACGCTGTATAGCCAAACAACTCGAAATTGGGCTTTTCCCCGTTGAGAGGAACCTTAGTAAGCGAAGCCGGATCCCGCAGAGCGTTCATGTAAACCTCTTTCCCGCGGGAGATGAGCCAGTAGCGGAAGTCTATAAAGCCGTCGTCAGTATCGTGGGCGCCAATCCATGAACTGGCGCGCCACAGGTTATCCCGGTAGGCCGCGCGGGTATATTCCCGTATGATCAGATGCCAGTCCATAATATCCGGCGTTGGATATTGGCCCAATACTTCCGTTATGCGCCGAAGGCGTGTTTCCTGATCTGCGGCGGGGGATGCCTGATTTACACTGTCAATGATCTGCCAGAATTGCTCTTTATTCATAAAAAATCCCCTTTCTATTTGTGAACACAACAGATACTGCGATCTGCCGCTAAAGTCCAGAGAGTGTCTTATATCATTACCAGTCCAATCTCCGCTTCGGGAGATGAGGTGCCCTGATTGCAATACTGCTCCATTTCATCAAGGGTGGGGCAGAAAAAGGATTCAGCCTCAGCCTCGCCTGTCTGGATGGGGGTTAGTGCCTTTTTTATCTCTGTCAACAATTCCTGGTCCGGGCATTGGTCAATGAAGTTTCCAACCGTATCCAGGATCAGCCGATCCAGAGCATCAGTCACGACCATTTTGGTGGCCATCGGTCGGCTGCCCAGGAAGTACGCGATGTTCTTCGGGGTATTATGGAACACATACTGCGCACACTGATCCCCCTTGTAAACATAGCCGCAGGCCAGATTGTTCGTTTGCAGCAGTTCAGCCATCGTCTACGGCTCCTTGACATCGCTTGCACCTGGATTTAGCCGTCTCTGCCAACTCTGGGCAAAGACGGAGCAGGGGGGTATCTCTTGACGGATGGCTTCTACAGTCTGGGGTGCCAATGTGTGGTCCGCCATTGCCTTGAACAGATTTCCTGACATCATTGGATCTGTATGAAACAGCTTTGCGTCATAGGCGTTGTAAGCGGTGAAGCGGAACTGCTTGAAGTTGGGGCTCTCACCGTTGAGAGGGATCGCAAACATGGTGGCTGGGTCTCGCAGGGCGTCCATGTACGCCTCTTTCCCTCGGGAGACAAGCCAGCAGGCAAAATCAATGAAACCTTCGCCGGTATAGTCCGCTCCCAGCACTTGGCCGGCAGACCAGACCTCGGGCCGGTAGGCTGCGTTGCAATATTCCTCCAGCATCATCTGCCAGTCCACAATGTCGTCCAGCGAGTAGTTAAGAAGTTTTTCTATTATTATGTTCATGTGAGACTCCCGATCATGGTCGGGATATGCCACGATAACGGTGTCAATACTCTCCCAGAATTGATCCTTATTCATAATTTTTCTCCTTTCATTCCACGATTGCTTCTCCAATGCTGGAAATGGAATCTTCCAGACTGCTGACCGCATCAGAGAGGTTCTCACTCGCTTCCTCAGAACGCTCATACCGTTCTGTACCTTGAAGATTTTCCGGCATATTCTCCCGGCTTTCGTCCTCATCCTCCTGAATCTCTTCGACGCTGGATTTCAGTTCTTCCAACTGCTCCATAATGTCCGACAGCGCTTTTCTGCGTTCTTTGTTCATCACACACCTCCTTCAGCCAACTAGGCGGGAGAGATAGTCCTTGTCCACAAGGGAAATCTGTTTCTCCCGCAGCTCCTTTTCCTGCGCAGTACGGATACCAATCCCGCTTCTCGTCTTGGCGGTAATCAGCCGACCGTCCTCAATCATGGCCTCCACCAGCTGGCCGACATACAGATTGGCCTTGTTCCGATGCCCCTCTTTATCACATAAGCGGTGTACGCTGAACCGCTGGGCGATACCTAGTGCGACTTCGCCTACTTTGTAAAGATTCCGGCGTTTGGTGCGGTAGGCATCTAGGATAGCGGCGGTGATCTCGTCTTTTTTAGATTCCAGCAGGATCCAGTAGTCCTCATCGCTCAAATCCAGGTATGTCTCGTAGAAATCCACGCCACGGCAGCGGAACGTTTTTGCCTGTGCCAGCATCGCTTCGATTTTCGGCACATTCTCCACTGCCACCACGCCGCTGAAATTCATGGGGTGCAGATACAGATCCTGCTGGTCCAATGTTACGACATCGCAGCCGCCATTGTAGCCCAGCCGCAAAGCCCAGCCGGCGTTCTGAAATAGCCGCTGGGTTTCATCCCGAAAGGCGACTTTGGCGTCATCATCCGGCCAGGCCGTATCATATTGGTAGCGGCTATCAATGCGGAAATATACGTTTCGATATTCCATACTCTTATCCTCCATCAAAAATTTGATTGCGGTTTCTCCTTACACAGGCACGGGTCTAGGTTGCTTTACTCATGCCGCATCCGCCTTTTTGGGCTTTATCGGACACACAAGCGCATAGTCACTCCGTCCCTCTGCATCTATGATCAAAGGGGCGATACAACTGCTGACTTTTACCCGCACACGCTCCTCACCTTCAAACTGCCTAATGGCATCTATCATATGGTGGAGATTGAACAGGATCGGTGTCTTGCTCTCACCCTCCAGCGCCACAGCAGTGCGGCACTTTTGGATGCTGTCTGCCATGGACATTTCTCCATTGATAAAGTCCACGTAGGGGAGCTTGATTTTTGCTACACACTCTTTCATGTAGCGCAATTCCGCCAGAAAAGCTTTCGGCTGAACATAAAACTCCTCCGTGATTTGGCTGGGGACAGCACTTTGCATATGAAAGGGCTCTTTCCCAACCAACGGGCAGATGATAGACACTTGGCCGTCCGCAACACAGAGATTCCTCTTTCCAAAACGGAACGATACCAGTCTGTCTCCAAACAGTTTCAGATACCGCACAGATTCAAACGGGGACAGGAATGCCCTGGGAAATACCAGCGTTTCATCCGTGTCACAGGCGGCGCGAGCACCATCCAGCGCATAGACTTGGGTTCCGTTGAACTGAATACAGGCTTGAATGGGGTAAGTATCTGTCCAGCTGGCTTTCTTGTCTACTGCGTAGCACACACGCGACACCCGTTTCAAAAGAATACCAGCGTTGGTGGTGAAGACATCCTCATCCGCAGTCTGCGGCGCAGGCGGGTAATCGTCGCCTGGATAAGCATCGTATTCCACCGCTCGGTATCCGCAAGTCAGCGTGATGCGCGGGGATTCTTTTTTCGCACCGCCGAGTTCCCGCAGTTCCACCACCAAGTTCCCATCAAAGAAACGGCTGACTTTTACCACATCGCGGGTTTTGGTAAATGCGAAAGAGAACACATCGCCCTGAGCGGGGAGTTCTACGCTCACCCAGGTAATCAGGTCCGTTGCTGTGCAGATACAGCGGTCCCCCTCAAAACGAACACAAATCTGCTCAATGATAGGGACAGCGGATTTCCGCAGCACCTTGCTAACTTTGTCCAGTGCCGCCGAAAATGCTTTTGCGTCAACAGTACTTTTCATGTGGTCATTTCCTCCAATTTATTTTCCGGCCGACTTTTGCTGTAAATCAGGCCGACAGCTTTTGGGAGTTTTATTTTCTGTCAGTTTCCGTCCGCAATTAGGACAATACTGGGGCTGATACCACCCAATCAAACGCCATCCCGATTTTTCATCCCATTTTTCAAACAGTAATTCTGTAGGCCTGCCAGCGCCAGAGCGAAAAAGTATCCGATATCCTTTGCCGGATTCTCCAATACCCACATAGGATAAATCGTTGTCGCTATCCAATTCTGGGGCAGTGTGCGCATTGGCACAAAACCGGCACGCTGTAGTTTTTTCCATGACGTACCTCCTGCAATATGCGCTGGGGAGAGGACAGATGTCCTCTCCCCAACAATTTCTTATGCTACTCCGGCCATGCGGTAAAATTCGGCGGGAGACAGGACGGTGATGCCCAGTTTGCGGGCCTTGTCCAGCTTGCTCCCGGCGTTCTCGCCGCAGACCAGATAGTTGGTCTTTCCGCTCACTGAGCTGCCGGCGTGGCCCCCCAGGGATTCGATCAACGAGTTGATTCCCTCCCGAGTGTAGGGCTCCACCTTGCCGGTCACCACAATGGTCTGCCCGATGAAAGGATTGTCCGCCGGCTGGGTGGTCTCCGTAGCCGCAGGTTTTTGAATGTTCACCAGCGTCCGAAGTTCCTCCCAGATGTACCAGTTCTCCTCGCTGCGGAACCACTGATAGATGTTGCTGTGCAGCGTCTCTCCGAAGTCCGGGAGCTGGGTGAAGTCATAGCCGCCCATGAGGGCCGCCTCAAACTCCTCCAGACTGCTGTGGAACTGCTTGGCGAGGGCGCGGCTGGCGGTGTTGCCAATCATAGGGATATCCATGGCGATGAGATATCGTTCAAAGGTGGTGTCCCGGCTACGCTGGATAGCGTCCCACAGGTTCTGCCAGGACTTTTCTCCAAAGCCCTCCATCTTCACGAGCTCGGATCGGTGTTGATCCAGCCGGTAGAGGTCCATGTAGCTATGGAGCCATCCTCGGCCAATCAGCTTTTCCAACGTCCCCTCGGACAGTCCCTCGATGTTCATGGCTTTCTGGCCGGCGAAGTGGACAAACTGCCGCAGCCTCCGGGTCTCACAGGCAGGGTTGTCACAAAACAGCGTCTTGGTTCCATCATTTACATGGACACGGGTAGGCTCTCCGCAGCAGGGGCATTGAGCGGGGATAACGGCGTTCATATCGAATGTTCCCCGGTTCAGATTCTCCTCCACTTGGGGGATAATCATGTTCCGCTTGCTCACCAGCACCCGATTCCCAGGCATCAGCTCCAGCTTCTCAATGAATGAGAGGTTGTGGAGGCTGGCCCGAGACACCTGGCATCCATCGATCTCCACCGGGTCAAACACCGCGACCGGGGCGATCTCCCCGGTGCGGGTAGGTGTCCATTCGATGGATTGCAGATTCGTTTCATACAGGTCATCCGCGAACTTGAAGGCGATGCCATCCTTATAGTGGTGGCCTGTGCGCCCGCAGGACTCCGCATAAGCGATGTCATTGTAGCGCATGACGATACCGTCGATGGGAACATCGCACGTCTCCGCATACTTCCGCAGGGCTTGCACCGCACCGTCCACCTCCTCCTGGCTCAACACAGATTTGCTGACCAAGAACTTGCAGGATTGGAAGCCAATCGTCCGAAGATAAGACAGCTTTTGCGACCGGAACGTGAACTCGTCCAGGCCCTCCACTACGTTAAAGGGCATAAAGGTGATTTTGCGGTCCTTGCAGATAGCGCAGTCCAACAGCCGGATAGACCCGGCGGCCAGATTACGGCTGTTCTTCGGTTTCTCCTCACCCTCTGGCCAGGAGCCCAGAAGTGCTTGAAAGTCACTGGGGCGGATGAACGCCTCACCAGCCACCACCAGCCGCCCTTTATAGGGGATCAGGTCGGGGATGCCGGTGATGCCATGCACATTGTGGGAGATAACCTCCCCCTCGCTGCCATCGCCGCGGGTGGCTGCCTCCATCAGCATACCGCCCTCGTAGGTCAGCTTGACCGTCAGGCCGTCCAGCTTCAGCATCATCAGAATCTGCTGATCCTTTTGAAACGCTGTCAGTTCCTCCACCGATTTCGTTTTATCCAGCGAAAGCAGCGGGATATTGTGGGTGGTCTTCATCAGCGAACTAACCGCCGGGTAACCCACCGTCTGCGTGGGCGAATTGGTCATGCGGATGCCGGTGGACTGCTCCAGTTTTTGTAGTATGTCAAAGAGCCTGTCATACACCTCATCGTCCACCGTGGGAGCGTTCAGATTGTAGTATTCGTGCCGGTATTGATTGAGCAGGGCCGTCAGCGTTGCCACTTTCTCAACCGGTTTTTGATTGTTCTGATCCATTACGCTGCCTCCTCCAAAATACGGAAAGAAATGGCGACATTCTCTGCGGTATGTGCCTCGTGGGTAAAATACTGGGTACACAGACCGTCCCGGAACTCCCAAGAGCCGGCCTTTTCCCATGTGAGAATAGCGCCCCGCCCGTCATTCCCTTTGCTGATCGCGTGGTCAGGCTGGCCGTCCACAACGCTGTAAAGGCCCTGAGTATTCGCCAATGTGACCCGGCGAATCTCGCCGATGCACTCAATCCGGCAGTGGTCGATGATTTCAAACCTCACGCCGGCTTTGATTGCCTTTTTCAGCTGACTCAAGTTTTGGATCATGATTCAGGCGCTCCTTTCTACGGCATACTTGCCGAAATTCAGTTCGCGGATGATATCGTTGATCTCCGCATCGTTGTCCCAGGCGGTGGAGAGCGCCGTCCGCTCGCTGCCTGCACCCACATAGACCGTCACACGGCCATCGTGGAGCTGCATCAGCGTTTCCGGACGCCGGGCGCAGACCATCGCCAAGTTGCCAAGCTGTTTCATAAGCATTTCCTCCAAGTCATTATTTTGCAAGCAGGGCATGGAGAGATCTCCATGCCCTGCCGTTTGCCTTACTGTGCGAAACGGAACGCGGGTTTATCTCTGCGTTCCTTACAGTGTTTCAGCCATTCACGCACACGCTCCGAAGCGTACTTCTGCCCACAGGTCAGTTTCCCATCCGAGAAAACAATTCCGTCGTTGGACTGGATCATATAGATCCAAAAGGACGCCCCACCGCGCACGGGATGGAACTCGATCCTGCTGGGCTGGTCTCCCTGTGGAAAATACATCACAAGGTTATCGCCCCGGTAGTCCCGCTGCATCTGCCCGAAAATCCACTCCTCAATGTCACTGAGGGAGGCGAAGGTCTTCTGGTGCTGCTTGCGGAAAAAATCGTTCCAGTATTCTTCGTAATCAATACGATACATAGCCGCTTACCTCCATTATGCCGCGATACGGCATTCCCAGTTGGGATCGTCCTCCGCCAGTGATTCCATAGAAATCACGGCTCCGCGCAGGTGATAGGGCGCGTCCCGAAAACCGTACTTGGCCTGGGGACTGCTGCAATTCAGCAGCTCATACTTCAACTGCGAAAAAATATGGAGTTTCAGATCGCTGCACTTGGCAGGGTCATAGCGGTCAATGGCCCGAATAAGCCGCACGGCCAGAGACTGATAGACGTCATCACGATCCAGATGTGCGCCGACCACCAAGGTTTCGTTTTGCCAGATCACACTGTCGATACACCAAAGGTATTCCTCTACAAGAGCATTACGCTGAGTTACTGTCATTTTGAACAGTCCTTTCTTATATTGGGACGGGGCGAGCTGCTGCCCACCCCGCCGGTTCAAATCTCGGCTTACGCCGCTTCCATCAAATCTGCGGTGAGAACGTCCACCAACAGCTTTCCGGCCAGGTCTCCCGTGTGGATGATGACCTGATCCTTCCGCATTTGGATAAACTCCCGCTCCCGCATTTCCTTGCTGGCCTTTGCCAGCATACGATCCTCCTCGCTGAGCCGCTTGGCGACAGTTTTCTGCCACGCCAGAAGGAATTTCCGGGCCTTGTCAATGTCCTTGTTCTGCCGGTCATAGAATGTCCGAAGTTGTCTGACTGTGCCGTTGGGTTCTACCTCCATAGTGTAGTAGGGCTTGTCAGGCTTGGACGCCTTGCGGAGAAACAGCAGATAGCTCTCCCGCTGCTCCATACGGTCCCAATAACGCTCTGCATTGGAGATACAGTGGCAAAGCGCATCCCCCTCAGCGAGAACGTCCTCGATGCAGGAGGGGGCTACGATCACATAGTCCTCTCCAGCGTACTCGAACTTTTTCTTGACCGACTGCATGATCTCCTCCACATGGGGGAACTTCACCAGTAGCCTGCCGGCACGAAGGGACATATCTTTCCCGGAACCCCGGCGGGCCAGCTCGTCATGGCGCTTTTTCAGCTTGCGAACACGGTAAATGATCGCGTCATTGATATCCATGCCGAACCGTGCCGCCATAGAGAGGTAGTCCTCCCAAGTGGTCAGGATTTCTTTGCTGGTCATGTCGTTTTCCGACATCTGCCGCCGAATGTAATTGCGAATCTGAACAGGTTTCATTTTGCCCTGGATAAACCGCAGGTCGTTCGCCTCGATCTTCTCGGCACAAAACCACGCAGCGACATCATCCGGGATATTTGCGTTGGCAGCCTGTTCAAAAAGAAGCCAATCCAGAAAACGGAGACCGCCGTTTTGCGCACGCAGGCGTTTCAGCTTTTCCTGATTGATGCCCAGGATACCGGTAAGGCTGGTGGCAGCAGAGCCGCCAAAGCGTTCCTTGAACGTGTAGTAGTTATTGGTACACTCTCTGGCAAGCCGGGGAAGCTTTGCTTTGGAGATCTTCTCCAACAGAGGGACTTCACGGAGAACAACAAGATAGTGCTCCGGGTCTGCGGGCACTCGCCGGATCAACTCAGGAAGGCCCGTGCGGGCCAATTCATGCTTGGCGAGGCTGGGGATCGTCCTGCCATAGACTCTTCCAATCTCGCTCCCGCCATAACCGTAGTGGGCATAGTAACTGGGCGAACAAATGCAGCTGGAAATCCAACGAAAGGCTTTGTGCTTGTAGTCGCCCCAGTAATAGGCCCGGAGCGGCAAAGCCGCCTTGTCACAGATGACCCGCCGGAT
>CAJULZ010000032.1 GCA_910587205.1 uncultured Oscillospiraceae bacterium | reverse complement strand
GACCTGGGGCAGGCCCAGCTTCTCGGCGATCTGGGGGCCCACCTGGGCGGTGTCGCCGTCGATGGCCTGCCGGCCGCACATCACAATGTCGCCCTTGTCCACGCCGATCTTCTCGATGGCGGCGGCCAGGGTGTTGGAGGTGGCCCAGGTGTCGGCCCCGCCGAACTCCCGGGCGGACACGAGGTACGCCTCGTCCGCGCCCATGGCCAGACACTCCCGGAGCATGGACTCAGTGGGGGGCGGGCCCATGGACACCACGCACACCTTCACGTTCTCATGGGTCTCCTTGATCTGCAGGGCAGCCTCCAGGGCGTTCATATCGTCGGGGTTGGAAATGGTGGCCATGGCCGCGCGGTCCATGGTGCCGTCCGCCTTGACGGCCACCACGCCGGAGGTGTCGGGCACCTGCTTGACACAGACAATGATTTTCATGGCGGTTCTGCCTCCTTACTTAAGAATTGCGCCAGAGATAACCATTCTCTGGACTTCGCTGGTGCCCTCGTAGATCTCGGTGATCTTGGCGTCCCGCATCATGCGCTCCACGGGATAATCCCGGGTGTAGCCGTAGCCGCCGAAGAGCTGCACGCAGCGCCTCGTCACATCGGAGGCGGTCTCCGCCGCGAACAGCTTGGCCATGGCGGCCTCCACGCCAAAGTTCTCGTGGGCCTGCTTCTTCATGGCGGCGGAGTATACCAGCCACTTGGCCGCCTGGGTCTTGGCGTACATATCCGCCAGCTGGAACTGGGTGTTCTGCTGCTTGGCGATGGGCCTGCCAAACTGCACGCGCTCCTTGGTGTAGGCGATGGTTTCGTCAATAGCGCCCTCCGCGATGCCCAGAGCCTGGGCCGCGATGCCGATACGGCCGCCGTCCAGGGTGGCCATGGCCTCGTTGAAGCCCTTGCCCTGCTTGCCCAGCATCCGGTCGCCGGGGATCACGCAGTCCTCAAAGATCAGCTCGCAGGTGGAGGAGCCGCGGATACCCATCTTCTTCTCGTGCTTGCCCACGGAGAAGCCCTTGTCGGTGCGCTCCACGATGAAAGCGGACAGCTCCTTGGTCTTGCGGCCCCGCTTCTCGATGATGCCGGTGATGGCGATCACGATGAACACGTTGGCATATCCCGCGTTG
Organism: uncultured Oscillospiraceae bacterium; assembly: GCA_910587205.1. Taxonomy (GTDB): domain Bacteria; phylum Bacillota; class Clostridia; order Oscillospirales; family Oscillospiraceae; genus Enterenecus. The sequence goes on along the minus strand of CAJULZ010000032.1, from coordinate 23,154 downwards.
GTGATGAAGATCTTGGAGCCGTTCAGCACCCAGTTGCCGTTCTCGTCCTTCACGGCGGTGGTCTGCTGGCCCTGAGCATCGGTGCCGGCGCCCGGCTCGGTGAGGCCGAAGGCCCCGACCCACTCGCCGGAGCACAGCTTGGGCAGGTACTTCTGCTTCTGCTCCTCAGTGCCGTACTCAAAAATGGGGTTGCAGCACAGGCTGGTGTGGGCGGACAGGATGACGGACGTGGTGGCGCACACCTTGGCCAGTTCCTCCACCGCCATGACGTAGCTGAGGTAGTCGGCCCCGGCCCCGCCGTACTCCTTGGGCAGGTAGATGCCCATCATGCCCAGCTTAGCCATCTTTTTGACGGTCTCCTCAGGGAAGCGCTCCTCCTCGTCCACGTCCGCGGCGATGGGTTTTACCTCGTTCTCCGCGAACTCCTGGAACAGCTTCTGGAGCATGGCCTGCTCTTTGGACAGTTTAAAATCCATGAATGTATTCCTCCTTATAAAAACCGTACCGGTTCTTTTTACAGCTCGTCAACGGCGGTCTTAGTGCGGTCGGCGTTGTAGGCATAGAAGCCCTTGCCGGACTTCACGCCCAGCTGGCCGCCCCGGACCATCTTCCGGATCAGCGGGCAGGCGCGGTACTTGCTGTCGCCGGTCTCGTGATACAGCACATCCATGATGGCCAGGCAGATGTCCAGACCGATGAAATCGCCCAGCTCCAGCGGGCCCATGGGGTGGTTGGCGCCCAGCTTCATGGCGGCGTCGATGCCTGCGATGTTGGACACGCCCTCCATCTTGATAAAGGCGGCCTCGTTGATCATGGGGATCAGGATGCGATTCACCACAAAGCCTGCGGCCTCGTTCACCTGCACGGGGGTCTTGCCCAGCTCCTCGGAGATGGACACGATGTCCGCCACCATGGAGGCGGGGGTGTTGGCGCCGGCGATGACCTCAATCAGCTTCATCCGGTCAGCGGGGTTGAAGAAGTGCATCCCGATCAGGGGGCGGCTCAGGCCCTTGCCGATCTCGGTGATGGACAGGGAAGAGGTGTTGGAGGCGAAAATGCACTCCGGCTTGCAGATCTTGTCCAGCTCGCCAAAGGTGGCCTGCTTCACGCCCATGTCCTCAAAGGCGGCCTCTACAATCAGGTCGCAGTCGGCGCAGAGATCTTCCTTCAGGCCCGCGGAGATGGCGTTGACGTTGGCGTCGGCCTTGGCCTGATCCATCTTGCCCTTTTCCACCAGCTTGGCGTAGCCCTTCTGGATCTTGGCCTTGCCGTTGTCGGCCCACTCCTGCTTGATGTCGCACAGGGCAACGGCCCAGCCGCTCTGGGCAAACGCCTTGGCAATGCCCTGGCCCATGGTGCCAGCGCCGATTACGCCTACTTTTTTCATGATGTAGTTCCTCCTAAAATTTAAATTTTGGCTTGGATATTATGTTACTTGTTCTGGAAATGCTTCTCAGCCCGCTTCTCCAGGAAGGCCCCCATGCCCTCGTTCTTGTCCTCGGTGCCGCAGGTAACGCCGAAGGCCTCGGCCTCAAAGGCGGAGCCGGTGGCGATGTCGGTCTGCATCCCCATACGGATGCACCGCTTGGACTCGGCCACCGCGATGGGGGCGTTGGCGCAGATGGCGTTGGCCAGCTCCATGGCCTTGCCCATCAGCTCCTCGGGGGGATAGACGGCGCTGACCAGGCCGATGCGCTCCGCCTCGGCGGCGTTGATGACCTTGGCGGTGAGTATGAGCTCCATGGCCTTGGAAATGCCCACAATGCGGGGCAGGCGCTGGGTGCCGCCGAAGCCCGGGGTGATGCCCAGGCCGACTTCCGGCTGGCCGAACTTGGCCTTTTCGGAGGCGATGCGGATGTCGCAGGCCATGGACAGCTCACAGCCGCCGCCCAGGGCGAAGCCGTTCACCGCCGCGATGACGGGCTTGGACAGGTTTTCCAGGCGCAGGAACACGCCGCCCCCGTGGACGCCGAACTTCTTGCCGTCGACGGCGGAGAACCCCTTCATCTCCCCGATATCGGCCCCCGCCACAAAGGAGCGGCCCGCGCCGGTGAGGACGACCGCGTGGATATCGTCGGAAGCCTCCACCTTGGTGATGGCCTCGTCCAGGTCGCTAAGCACCTGGCTGTTCAGGGCGTTGAGCGCCTCTGGGCGGTTGATGGTCAGGATGGCCACAGCGCCCTGCTGTTCAAAGTTCACAAATGACATCAGTCTGCCTCCTTCAAAAATGTACGTTCCGTCTGGCGTGCGGAATACAGCGGAACCCTCCCCCACGCCTGCACCCCTCAGGTTCGCTATTTTTTTAACAAACCCAGGAAATAAGGGTTGCGGCTATGAGCTATGGCGGCGTCCGCCAGTCATGCCGCATCGGTGGGCAGGGGGAACACCCCTCTGAATCCTCAAATAGTATACCGCCTTTCCCCCTCCATTGCAAGGAGTTTTTGCGGTAATATTCCGGATTTCCACAAAAATTCTCCGGGTTTTGCCGGATAGAAATGGAAATAAAAACCACCGCCCCGGCAGTCCGGGGCGGCGCGGTTTCCTCAGAATCGGGGATGGGGCGGTTCCCCCTTTCAGAGCAGCCCCGCCAACCATTCCGCCAGCGGTATGTACGCGATGGGCAAAAACATGGCGGGCAGCATATTCCCCACCTTGATTTTCTCCTTGCCCAGGCCCAGCATATTGATGGCGATGCCGATGATAAGCGCGCCGCCCACCGCCGTCATCTCGGTGATCACCGCCTCCGGCAGGTACGGCCCCACCCAGCCCGCCAGCAGGGTAATCCCCCCCTGGTAAACCAACAGCGGCACTACGGAAAACGCCGCCCCAATTCCCATAGTCGCGGCAAAAGAGATGGCCGTCACCCCATCAATGACGCCTTTCGATACAATGATCTCATAGTTGCGGTTCAATCCCGCCTCGATGGATCCGGTGATGGCCATGGCCCCCACGCAGAACAGCAGCGACGCGTTTACAAACCCTTCGGTAAAGCGGCTTCCGCCTTCCCCGCCGGCAACCTTCATTCGGAGCAGATCCCCGGCCCCCTCCAGCCGCCGCTCGATATCTGCGGCGTTGCCCAGCACTGTGCCAATTACCATACACACGATCACGCACAGCATATTTTCCGTGCCGGTGGCGCTGCTGATCCCAATGCTCAGCACACACAGCCCCAGGGCGTGGGTAAGGATGGACATGAGCTTCCCGCTGATGAGGTTTTTGAACAGCAGCCCCGCCGCGCTGCCCGCCAGCACGAGAACCACATTGATTACAGTCGCTAACATTGGGCGCGCCCCTTTGCCGCAAAATAATCCCTGGTCTGGGCGGCGTTCTCCAAAATCGCCTCCCGCAGCTCGTCCACGCCGGAGAATTTCCGCTCCGGCCGCAGCCGCTTGTGGAATTCCAGGCGGATGGGCTCCCCGTACAGGTCGCCTTGGTAGTCCAAAATCCACGGCTCCACCGTCACCCCGGCCCGGGACGCGTTCACTGTGGGACGCACCCCCACATTGGTCACGGCCATACGGGATTTCCCCCCCGGCAGGAGCACGCGGGCGGCATACACTCCAAAGGCGGGGGCAATGACGCCCTCCGGCGCCACCAGGTTGGCGGTGGGGGTCCCAAGGGTGCGGCCCAGCTCATTGCCGTGGACCACCACTCCGGACAGTACATGGGGGTGCCCCAGAAACCGGGCTGCCCCCTCCAACTCCCCGGCCTCTACCAAAGCGCGGATATGGGTGGACGATATAGTGACCCCGTCCAACTCCACTTTGGGGATGATGTCGCACCCCATCCCCAGTCGGGCGCACTCCTCCGCCAGACCCTGGGGGGTTCCCTCCCCGTCCCGGCCAAATCGGAAATCGTGCCCCGCCACCACATGGACGGCCCCGAGGCCCTCCCGGAGATAACCCGCGATGAAATCCCGCCAGTCCATGCCCCGCATCACCCCGAAGGGGGCCACCACCACCTCCTGGGTCCCGTACAACGTCCCCATCAGCCATTTCCGGTCCTCTATCCCGGTGAGCAGGGGCACCGCCCGCCCCGTCAGGGCCGCGGCCGGGCTCTGGTCAAAGGTAAACGCGCAGGGGACGGCGTCCAGCCCTCTCGCCCGCTCCGCCACGGCGCGCAACAGCGCCCCGTGGCCCAGATGTACCCCGTCAAAAAAGCCCAGGGCGATGACTTTGCGTTTATTATCCATCGGATATTACACCTCGAAAAAGCTCTTGACCGTGCTGAACGTCCCATTCGACGCCCGGCCAAGGGCAAGGAAAGTTTTGTCCACACCGTAAACACGGTATTCCCCATCCGGGATATCCCCCGCCCGCAACGCAGCGCCGTTCCGGAGCCTCTTCTCCGCGCCGGCGTTTTTCAGCACCAGCATGGGCAGGCCGGCGAAACAGCAGTCCACCGGCAGGAGCAGGGATTCCCCCTCTCCCCGGTCCACCGCCGCCTGGACGGCCTCCAGGGAAACGGCATCCTCCAATGTAAACCCCGCCGCCTGGACGCGCCGCAGGGAACTCATACACCCCCCGCAGCCCAGGGCCTGCCCGATGTCGTGGCACAGGGTGCGCACATAGGTGCCCTTGGAGCACACGACCCGCAGGGTAAAGTCCTCCCCCGCGTCCGGCCAACCCAGCAGCTCCAAGGCATGTATGGTGACGGGCCGGGGCCTGCGCTCCACCTCTTTCCCCTTTCGGGCCAGCTCATACAGCTTCTTGCCGTTGATTTTAATGGCGGAATACATGGGGGGGGTCTGTTCAATGTCCCCGGTGAACCGCCTCAGCACTGCCAGAAGCTGCTCCCCGTTCACTTCCACAGCCCGCTCCTCCAAAATCTCTCCGGTGGTATCCTGGGTATTTGTAATAACCCCAAGTTTTAACCCGGCGATATACTCCTTTTCGGATTCCGTCGCAAACTCCACCGCCCGGGTAGCCCGACCGATGAACACAGGCAGCACCCCAGTGGCCATGGGATCCAACGTCCCGGCGTGCCCCACCCGTTTCTCGTGGAACATCCCCCGCAGCTTGGCGCACACATCCATGCTTGTCCAGCCCGCGGGCTTATCAATGATGAGGATGCCGTTTGCCATAGAAGGCCCCCCTTGGTTTGCAGCGGCGCACACCGTGCGCCTGCGTTTCATGATCGCGGCCGGGCGCACAATGTGCCCCCCGCGGAATCAATCCTGGTTGGGTTCGTTTAGCTGCTCGTCGATGGCAGCCAGGATCGCCCGTTCCGCCTCCTCCACCGTCCCCTTTACGGTGCAGCCCGACGCGGCCTTATGTCCCCCGCCCCCCAGGCGGGCGCACACCCGGGTGGCGTTGAGCTCGTCCGCCTTGGTGCGCACGGAAACGCGGCACTCGCCCCCCTCGTGCTCCCGGATGGTGGCGGTGTGGAGCACACCCTTGAGCTGGCCCAGGAAGGCGGCGATGTCGTCCGTGTCCTCGATGGTGGCGCCGGCCTGGGCTATCAGCTCCAGAGAGATGGGGGCCACTGCCACCGTGCCGTCATGATACAGGTGCATATTCTGCAAGATCAGGCTCTCCAGCTTCATCCGGGCCACCGACTTGGTTCGGAAATGCCGCTTGTTCAGCGCCTGGAAGGGGATGCCCTGCTCCATCAGCGCCGCCGCCGCCCGGTGGGTGTGGGGGGTGGTGTTGCCGTAGACGAAGCAGCCGCAGTCGGTGGCGATGGCCACGTACAGCGGCGTGGCGATTTCCCCGTCCATCACCCCCAGCTCGCCGCAGATCTTCCAGATGATCTCGCCGCAGGCGGCCTTGTCCGCCTCAAGACAGGTCTCCTTCGCGAAAAACTCCTGGGAGGGGTGGTGGTCGATGGCTATGTCGATCCGCCCCTTGTACCCCAGGGCACTGTCCGGCAGGAGGTTTTCCGTGGCCACATCGGTGCTGACCACCGTGTCCGGCACGAAGCCCTCTGGCGCGGTGAGCCCCTCCAGATAGCCCGCCATCAGGGTGGTGGCGTCCTCGTTGGACAGAACGCAGGCGGTTTTGCCAATCCCCCGCAGGGCGCGGCACAGCCCGGCGGCGCAGCCGATGGTGTCGCCGTCGGGGCGCTTATGGGTCAGGATCAGATAGTTGTCGTGGGCGCGCAGGAACGCCGCCGCTTCCCGGTAGTCCATGGTTCAGTCCTCCTCGTCCAAAATGATGTGGGCGTTGGCGGGGTTGGCGGGCTTGACCACCTCCGGATCCCGCAGCATATCCAGGATATGGGCCCCCTTGTCGATGGAGTCATCCCGCACAAAGGACAGCTCCGGGGTATTGCGCAGGTTCAGCGCCTGGCCCAGCTCCCGGCGAAGCCAGCCGGAGGCGGATTTCAGCCCCTTCAAAAGCTGGGCGTTGCTGTCCTTGTTCAGGGCACTGACGTAAATTTTGGCGTATTTCAGGTCGGGGGTGGTCTCCACGGCGGTGACGCTGACCATGCCCGCGTCCGCCACCCGTGGGTCTTTCACGGCGCGGATGAGGGAGGACAGCTCCCGCTGGATCTCCTCGTTGATGCGTCCGATGCGATTGCTTGGCATAGCGTTCTCCTTCTTAAATCGTAATGGTGAAACAGACCTGTTCGGTTTCCAAAAACTGCTTGACCGTGTCCATATCGACGTCTGACAGGCTTCCGTGATAGCGTACCAGGCGGCGATGCTCCCCCACCCAGAGGTGCCAGAGCTCCACGGTTTCCCCGGCGGAAAAGTGTTGGGCAAGGTACTTCTTGAGGTTGTCCAAGTCCTGTTCGTCCGCTTCCAGGGACAGCCCGTACTGATAGTGTTTCATAGGATAGCCCAGTTCATCCACGGCGGGGCGGTAATACCGGTGGGGCTCCAGCTTAAAGCCGGCATCCATGCCGATTTCGATTTTGCGGATGGTTTTGGTGCGGAACTCCTGGCAGTTGATGAGCGGCAGCTCCTTGTCCGCCGCCAGCAGGTAGACACAGCTCATAAGCGCTCCTTTCCGCGAAAACGGGGCGGGCGAAGCCGCCCGCCCCTCTCGAACCCCTTATACCTCAATCTGCTCCATCACAAAGGCCTCAATCACGTCGCCCTCTTTGATATCGCTGTACTTCTCGATCCCGATGCCGCACTCGTAGCCCCGGGCGACTTCCTTCACGCTGTCCTTGAAGCGCTGGAGGGAGTTCATCACGCCCTCGTGGATGACGATGCCGTCCCGCACCAGGCGGATCTGGGCGTTCCGGGCCACCTTGCCGTCGGTAACGTAGCACCCGGCCACGAAGCCCACGCCGGTGATCTTGTACACCTGGCGCACCTCTGCCTGGCCCAAGGCCACTTCCTTGAATTTCGGGGCCAGCATCCCCTTCATGGCGGACTCGATCTCGTTGATGCAGTCATAGATCACCCGGTACATCCGCATATCCACCTTGTTCCGGGCAGCGGAGTCGGCGGCGTTCTTGTCCGGGCGGACGTTGAAGCCCACGATGATGGCGTTGGACGTGGCGGCCAGCATCACGTCGGACTCGTTCACCGCGCCCACGGCGCAGTGGATCACCCGCACCCGCACCTCCTCGTTGGAGATCTTCTCCAGGCTGGCCTTCACCGCCTCGGCGCTGCCCTGTACGTCCGCCTTGACGATGATGTTGAGATCCTTCATCTCCCCCGCCTGGATCTGACTGAACAGTTCCTCCAGGGACACCTTCTGCTTGGCCGCCCCGGTGGTGGCGTTTTTCATCTCGCTCTTGCGCTGCTCCACCAGTTCCCGGGCCATGCGCTCATCGGCCACGGCGTGGAAGTCGTCCCCCGCGCCGGGAACCTCGCCCATGCCGATGATCTCCACCGGCACGGAGGGCCCCGCTTCCGTGACCTTGTTCCCCTTGTAGTCCGTCATAGCGCGCACACGGCCCACCGCCATACCAGCGATAATGACATCCCCCTGCTTCAGGGTGCCGTTCTGCACCAGCAGGGTGGCCACCGGGCCGCGGCCCTTGTCCAACCGCGCCTCGATCACCGCGCCGTGGGCGGTGCGGTTGGGGTTGGCCTTGAGTTCCCGCAGTTCGGCGGTAAGCGTGACCATTTCCAGCAGGCTGTCAATGCCCATGCCCGTCTTGGCGGAGATGGGGCAGATGATGGTCTCGCCGCCCCACTCCTCGGGCACCAGCTCGTACTCGGTGAGCTGCTGCTTGATGCGGTCTGGGTTGGCCTCTGGCTTATCCATCTTGTTGATAGCCACGATGATGGGGATGTTGGCGGCCTTGGCGTGGTTAATGGACTCGATGGTCTGGGGCATGATGCCGTCGTCCGCCGCCACCACGAGTATGGCAATATCCGTGACCATGGCGCCCCGGGCGCGCATGGCGGTAAACGCCTCGTGGCCCGGCGTATCCAGGAAGGTGATGGGCTTGCCGTTCACCCCCACCTGGTAAGCGCCGATGTGCTGGGTGATGCCGCCCGCCTCGCCGCTCACCACGTTGGCGTGGCGGATATAGTCCAGCAGGGAGGTCTTGCCGTGGTCCACGTGGCCCATGACCACCACCACGGGAGCACGGGATTGGAGGTCCTCCTCTTTGTCCTCGGCGGTGTCGATCAGGCGCTCCTCGATGGTGACGATGACTTCCTTCTCCACCTTGCAGCCCAGCTCCATCGCCACCAGGGCGGCGGTGTCATAGTCGATGATGTCGGACAGCGACGCCATCACGCCGTTGCGGATCAGGCACTTGACCACCTCCGCCCCGGTCTTTTTCATCCGGGAGGCCAGCTCGCCTACGCCGATCTCGTCGGGGATCTTCACGGTGAGGGGGGTCTTTTTGGCGATCTCCAGCTGGAGGCGGCGCATCCGGTCCTGCTCCTCCTGCTTGCGCTTGTTGCCGAAGTTCTGTCCCCGGTTCTTGCCGCTGCGGTTCTGGAACTTCTGCTTGCCGGTCTGCATCCGGTTGGCCTTGTCGGGGGCCAGGTCCTCCAGCCGCTGGTCATACTTTTCCAGGTTGACCCCGCCGCCCTTGCGGGTATCCACCACCTTTTTCTCCGGCGTGCGGCCCACCGGCTTGGCCGGGGCGGGCTTCTGCCCCTTCTCCGGGGCAGGTTTGACCTGGCCCTGGGCGGACGCGGCGGGGGTTCCCTTGCCGTCCTTCTGGGCGGGCTTGGCCTGCTCCGCCGCCTTGGGGGCGGCCTCTTTGGCCGGCTCATGGTACACGTCGGCATAGATGGACTCAATGGAATCCACCTGGTTGCGCTGGGTCAGGTGCTCAAAAATGATGCTCAGCTCCCGGTCGGACAGCGCTTTGGTGGGGGATACGTTCTCTTTGGTGTGTTCAGCCAGGATAGCGGTAATGGCTTTGGCTTGCATCCCAAAGTCTTTCGCCAAATCCCTGGCGCTGTGTTTCGCAAGGCTCAAACAGGCCACCTCCTAAATCTCACGGACAGCGGGCTTTTTGACCGCCCGCAGCTTCTTCCTTCTCTTTCAGCAGGGACGCGATGGGGCGCATCCCCTCATCCGTCCGGGCCAACTTTTCCGCCAGCGCGGCGGCCAGCCCCTGGTCGGTGACGGCGGCCATGGCACAGCTCGCCCGGCCCAGCGCGCTCCCCAGGGTCTCCTTGTCCCAGGGGACGGGCATCCACGGGACGCCCCCATTCTCCGCCCAGCGGCGGGCGCGGTCGGCGCTGTTCCCGGCGGCATCCGCCGCGGACACTACCAGCCTCGCCCGGCGGGTTTTGCAGGCCTCCTCCACCGGGGCCTCCCCCACGGCCAGGTTCTTCCCCCGCAGGGCCAGCCCCAGCAGGGATAGGGCGCTGTCAGTCACCGCCATCACCCGCCTTCATCTGAGCCTCCAGGCCCTCCCACACCTCCGGGGACACCTGGGCGGACAGGGCCCGCTCAATGGCCCGGCCCTTTTTCGCCCGGGCGAGGCAGGCGGGGCTGGGACATAGGTAGGCCCCCCGGCCCGGCTTCTTTCCCCGGAAATCCAGCGACAATCCGCCGTCAGGGGAGCGCACCACCCGGATCAGCTCCGGCTTGGGCTTCATTTCCCGGCAGCCAAGGCATTGCCGCATGGGTATCTTTTTGGGCACGGTGTTCTCCTCCCCCTTTCCATTTATCGGCACGCAGGAGCGCATAGCGCATATTGTGCGCCCCTACAGGCGGTATTCTTCCCTTACCTCAATATCTTCCTCATCCGCCTCGGGCGCTTCCTCCGCAGCCTCCTCGTCAAGGGGCTCCGGAGCGCTGGCCGGACGGATGTCAATCTTAAAGCCCGTCAAACGGGCGGCAAGCCGGGCATTCTGCCCCTCCTTGCCGATGGCCAGGGACAGCTGGTCGTCAGGCACCACCACCCGGCAGCTCTTGCCCTCCTCCAGCTCCACCACGCTGATGACATCGGCGGGGGCCAGGGCCGCGGCCACATACTGCCCCGGGTCGTCGGACCACTTGATGATATCCACCTTCTCGCCCCGCAGCTCCTCTACCACAGCGTTCACCCGCTGGCCCCGGGGACCGACGCATGCGCCGATGGGGTCCACGTTCTCGTCCGCGCTCCACACTGCCAGCTTGGTACGGCTGCCCGCCTCCCGGGCCACCGACTTCACTTCCACCGTACCGTCATAGATCTCAGGCACTTCCAGCTCAAACAGCCGCTTCACCAGCCCCGGGTGGGTGCGGGATATGAGCACCTGGGGCCCGCGGCTGGCCTCGCGCACGTCCACCACATAGACCCGCACCCGGTCGCCCTCGCGGATCACCTCGCCCTTCACCTGCTCGCCGGCGGACAGGAAGGCGTCGGTGAACTCGGAGCCCGAGGTGAGCCGGATGGCCACCGAGCCGCTGCGCTCGTCCACCCGGGTGACGGTGCCGGTCAAAATTTCGTGCTGCTTGGCCGAGAACTCAGCGAAGATCATCCCCCGCTCCGCCTCCCGCATCCCCTGGATGATAACCTGCCGCGCGGTCTGGGCAGCGATTCGGCCAAAGTTTTTGGGCTTGATCTCAATGCGCAGCACATCCCCCAGCTGGGCCCTGGGGAGGGCCTTCTGGGCGTCCTCCAGGCTGATCTCCGTATGGGGGTTGTCCACGGCCTCCACCACGTCCTTCTTGACGAACATCCGGACCTCGCCCTTTTCCTCGTTGGCGTCCACCACCACGTTGTCGGTGATGTTCTCATGGTCCTTCTTATAGGCCGCCACCAGCGCCTGGGTGATCTTCTCCAGCATATAGCTCTTGGGGATGCCCTTTTCTTTTTCGATATCGGAGATGGCGGCGAAAAATTCCTTGACGTCCAGCTCCGTGCTCTTTGCAGCGTTCTTTTTCTTGGCCATGTTCGATCTACTCCTTAAAACTCGACGTGCAGCCGGACCTGGGCCACGTCTTTCTTCTCAAAGCGAACGCCGTCCACGAGGACGGCGCCGTCCTCATAGCCGGTGAGCATCCCAGCCGTCCCTTTGCGCCCGTCCACGGGGTGGTATAGCTTTACGTCCACCTTCCGCCCCATGCACTGGGCAAAGTGCGCCGGGGTGCGCAGTACCCGGTCCAGCCCCGCGGAGGACACCTCAAAGGTATAGCCCCCCTGGATGGGGTCGGCCTCGTCCAACAAGTCGGACAGCGGACGGGAAACCGCCTCGCAGCAGTCGATGTCCACGCCGCCCTCCCGGTCAATGTAGACCCGGAGGAACCATTCCCCCGCCTCCTTGACATATTCCACATCCCACAAGGTGCAGCCCGCCTGCTCCACAACGGGCAGGGCCAAGGCGGCAACCACGTCGGTCACCTTTGCCATTTGGCGTCAGCTCCTTTGTCCAAGAAGAAAGAGTGAGGCGCGCGCCTCACTCTTACCCTACCTTTCATGCATTCGTATTTTACCACGCCTTACCCGGGATTGCAACCCCCTATTGCGAAAAATTTCCCGGCCCGCTCACTGCTTCAGCGCCGGGTTTTTCTTCACGTTCATGCGGAACAGGTTCTGCCCCGCGATCAGGTTGTCGATTTCGATGGCGTAGTCGATCTCCAAATCGCCCCCCGCCTCACCCAGGGTGGAGCGCATCCGCCTGGTGTTCACCCCGATGGACAGCGCGCCGTAGGGCGTCTCATACATGGACAGGTGCCGCCTGCCCTCCTCGAACACCATCTGGGAGTTGATGCTCCCCTCCCGCAGCAGGGTCACCTGCCCGTCCCGGATATACAGCCGGGTGGTGGTCCCCTCCAGTCCGGTGAGCTCCGTCTCCTGGTAAGAAACGGTGTAACCCCCCGCACCGTCCCGCTTCAAGGTGCCCGCGGTCACAAGCTCCATCTCCTCCGGGCTGCCCTCCGCGTATAGCTGCTTGCCCTTAATGGATATAATTACGTTATCTGTCATGGTTTTCCTCACGATCCGCTGTTTCCGCGCCTGATTTAATAGGCGGTGATGTCGATCTGCTCCACGTCCCCTGCCACGTCCTCACCGAGAAAAACGGAGGCCAGGGCGGAAAAATCCTCAGTGCTGTCGCTCACGTAATAGCGGTGCCGCCCCGCGCCGGGCCGCCCATTGCGCAGGCCGTCCCATTCCAGCTGCTTCTTCACCCACCGGGCGCACTGCTCGCCCACGTCCACCAGGGCGACGTCCGTCCCCATGTATCCGCCGATGACCTCCTTCAACAGGGGGTAATGGGTGCAGCCCAGAATCAGGGCGTCCACTCCCGCCGCTTTCACGGGGGCTAAGTACTCCGCCGCCATAGTCTCCGCCACGATATCCCCGGGGCGGCAGCGCCCATTCTCCACCATCGGAACCAGCAGGGGGCAGGCCTGTGCGGTAACGGCAATGCCGGGGCGCAGCGCGCCCAGCGCCCGCTCATAGGCCCCGGAGCGGATGGACGCCTTGGTGCCGATGAGGCCCACCCGGCTGTTTTTTGTAATCTGGGCGGCGGCGGCCACGGCGGGCTCCACCACGCCGAAAATGGGAACCCCGTTCTCCTCCCGAAGCACATCCAGCGCGGTGGTGGATACGGTACCGCAGGCAATGACGATGGCCTTGGGGTTGAACGTACGCAGGAAGGCCATATCCTGCCGGGCGTATCTGATGATGACCTCCCGGGAGCGCCCGCCATAGGGCACCCGGCCCGTGTCGCCAAAGTAGACCAGATCCTCGTCCGGCATAATCCGGGCCAGCTCCCGCAGGGCGGTGAGCCCTCCCACGCCGGAGTCGAACACGCCGATGGGCCGTGTATCCATATGCGTCCTCCCCCCATTGCGATATTGTCATACGTGGATTCCCCCGTGCTTATCCGCGCGCTTCCTGTGAAAGCTCTGATATTATATGCTATTCCCCCTATAAAAACAAGAGCGGATTTTTGAACTCACCGTAATATAATTGTAATATTGCGGGGGACGATTTCCCCTTGCATTTAGGGGGACGGCGTGGTATGCTATGGTACTACCAACGCATCAAGGAGGGACGCCGGATGGCAAAGCAGTCCACCAAGCAGGTCGCCTCCAACCGGAAGGCGTTCCACGACTATTTTATTGAAGACAAATACGAGGCGGGCATCGAGCTGGCGGGAACCGAGGTCAAATCCATCCGCCTGGGCGCCGTCAACCTGCGGGATTCCTTCTGCGCGGTGAAGGACGGGGAGATGTTTTTGTACGGGATGCACATCTCCCCGTATGAGAAGGGGAACATCTTCAACAAGGACCCCCGGCGCACCCGGAAGCTGCTGCTCCACCGCCGGGAGATCCGCAAGCTTCAGGCCAAGGTGCAACAGGACGGCTATTCACTGATCCCCTTGTCACTGTACTTCTCCGGCCCCCGGGTGAAGGTGGAGTTGGCGCTGGCCAAGGGCAAGAAGCTGTATGACAAACGGGAGGCCGCCGCCCAGCGGGACGCCAAGCGGGAGATCGACCGGGCCATGCGGTCCCGGTACTGAGAAAAGGAGAGGGATGGTAAACATGAGCAATCCTATTGTCACCATCGAAATGGAAAACGGCGGCGCAATGAAAGCGGAGCTGTACCCCGACGTCGCGCCCAACACGGTGAACAACTTCATCGCCCTGGCGAAGTCCGGGTTTTATGACGGGCTGATCTTCCACCGGGTGATCCCCGGCTTCATGATCCAGGGGGGCGACCCCCAAGGCGTGGGCATGGGCGGCCCCGGCTACTGCATCAAGGGCGAGTTCGCCCAGAACGGTTTCCAGAACGATCTGGCCCACACCAGGGGCGTGCTGTCCATGGCCCGCGCCATGGACCCGGATTCGGCGGGCAGCCAGTTTTTCATCATGGTGGACGACGCGCCCCATCTGGACGGCGGCTATGCCGCTTTCGGCAAGGTAATTGAGGGCATGGACACGGCGGACGGCATTGTGTCGGCCAAGCGGGACTACAATGACCGCCCCCAGCAGGATCAGCGGATGAAGAAGGTCACTGTGGACACTCTGGGCGTGGATTATCCCGCACCGGAGAAGGTATAACGTAGTTTTTCATCCCGGAGGGCGCAGCCTGACGGGTGAAAATAAATCAAGGCAGGCGGCGCAGCCGGCCACAAAATTCTCCCGTAAACAGCGGCGCAGCCGCTGCCAACCGCGAGCCCAGCGAAGCGGGTCGCGGTTGGAGAGGAGGCGCAAGGGAATGAAGTAAGGGATGCCCGTGAGGGCGTCCCGAGCGGAATGGACTTTGCGCCGACGAGGGGGCGTACTGGTTTCGACGGGGGTACTGAAGCAGGAATAGCGAGCGGATGCGCCTGTCATCCATAAAACGGGCAACTTATAAATTAAAGAACGACGATAACGTAGTTCTCGCCGCGGCTTAACGCGGCCGTCCCGCCCGGAAGGACCACGAGCCGGGCCGGGGCGTCATCTGAGTGGTGCCCGTGCGTACGGAAAGAGTTGACCGTGCCACGCATGATGACTCTACCAAACCCAGCAGTGTGACGGCCCACGGCTGAGTAAGGGAATGTAAACGACCGCCTGCGCTCGGAGAGGTTCCTGTGGATGCGCTTTCGGACAGGGGTTCGACTCCCCTCGCCTCCACCACGATAAAAGCCTGTGATTGTTATAAAATCGCAGGCTTTTTCTTTGTTTTGCGAAAATATCAGAAAAATATGTTTCGATCGGGAAACTGCGCTTTTGATTTGACCCCAAATTTTACCCCTTACAGGCCTGAAACCGCCTTGAACAGGCCCTCCATCCGCTTCTGTGAATCCTTCCGCATGGTGTCGGAGACGGCGGCATATACGTCCATCGTGAAAGCGCTGGAGTAGTGGCCCAACTGCTCCTGGACGGCCTTCACACTGTCCCCGGCCTGTAAAGCGTTGACGGCATAGCTGTGCCTCAAGTCGTGAAACCTGGTATTCTCCAGCCCGATAGAGGCAACGATCTTTTTAAAGTGGTTGATGATCGTGCGGTGCTTCAGGTGTTCCCCACGCTCATCCGTAAAAACAAGATCGAGCGGGTTGCTCCATGCTGGCCCCGCCGCCAGCTTCCATTCCATCTGCTGCACCCTTTGAGCTTTCAAAACCCGGACGATGCTGGGGGCAATTGCCACAATACGCTGCTTCCCGTTTTTCGTCTCATCGAGGAAAACATATCCGCTGTCACTATAGGACTTTTGGATTTGATGGCGGATCGTAAGCAGCCCGGTTTCCAAATCAACGTCCGACCACCGCAAGCCGATAATCTCCGATTGCCTCAGCCCGGAAAACAGGTCAACGATGAAAACCCGCTCGAAGCGGTCCCCCTTGATGGCCTCCAAGAACCGGCTGACATTATCGTCCATGATGGGGGCAAGGTCTGGACGCTTGATTTTAGGTAGCTTGATATGGTCTGCCGGATTGCTGTGGATAACCCTGGCCGATACGGCTTGATCTAAAGCCTTGTGCAAAATCCCGTGGATCGACTGGATAGACTTTGGGGAAAGCGGGCCGCGCTCCTTGTCCCCGGCTTGGAGCTTGTTATAGAATTTCTGTATCTGCACATTCGTCAATGCGGACAGTGTAGAGTTTCCAATGTACGGCTTTATCCTCGTTTCAATCTTGGAGCGATACCCGCTGACTGTGGCGGGTTTTAGGTCTTTGCAATAAGTGGACAACCATTCGTCAAGCCATTGGGATACGGTATATCGTTGGGTCTTGATATAACTCCCCTCATCCACGGATTTCAATGCGGCGGTCAGCTTTTGGCGGCATTCCTTTTGAGTGTCAGCGTAAACGCTGGCCCGCTTTTTTTGCCCTAAATCGTCTGTATAGGTAAATCTGGCCTCCCATCGTCCATCCGGGCGCTGCCGGATCGTGCCGCCGCCCTGGGCGTTACGTGTGGTCTTTCTTGGCATTGTGCCCCCTCCTTGTCTCATCCGGCATATACTGATTCCAGCCACCATTTTTTTCTGACAATTGCTTTGCGGATTCAAACATAGCGCATAACAGTTGCTGTGCCCGGGCTATTAACGATTGCGAGAAAAGCGCAGATGAAATAACATGGAAATTCCCATTTGAAAGATTGTCAACCATGCTATCCAGGGTTACATATTTTTGCAAATACTCCTTGCTGTGATCTTCCCCGCGAATATGTGCAAAAACATCTAAATAATCCCGAAGTAAATCCACAATTCCAGAAAATTCATTGGTGCATATTAAATATTCAAACGGAAGCCTTTTTCGTTTGTCACCCTTATCGTTGCGACAACTTCCCGCATGAAAAGTCAATTGCCCTATCGTAGATACGTTAAAATGTGTAACTCTGGCAAAATCGTGGAATTCACCTCGTGTCGCAGTAGATAGCCCCAAAAGATAGTCCGCCGTGACTTCGAAATATTCCGCGATATCGCGTATCGATTTAGCGTCCGGCAAAGTGTCCCCCGTTTCCCACAGGCCTACTGTTGACTTAGATACTCCTAACGCCTTTGCAAATACCGCTTGCGAAACGCCCCTTTTCTCTCTCAGCTCTCTTAGCTGGGTGGGGAATGGGGCGTTCTTGTTTGCAGCAGAGGAAAATGGGATTCCCTGGCGTTCAGCCTCTCGCCTTGTGACCGGGAAAAACGGTAGTTTCATTTTTTACGCCCCCATTAGACTGAATTTCTTGTTTCGTTTGCTTGACAGACTGAATTTATTGACAGATGATTTTCTGGGTGTTATACTGATGATGGCTTGATAATCATACCATACTTGATGATGATTGGCAAGTAAAAATTTGAAAGGAGTTTTTGAAATGACCCAAGAAAATCAAGGTGTGCGCCGTGCGGCCCGCGCCTCTGGCGTACCTCTTTGGAGAGTGGCGGCGG
Organism: uncultured Oscillospiraceae bacterium; assembly: GCA_910587205.1. GTDB lineage: Bacteria > Bacillota > Clostridia > Oscillospirales > Oscillospiraceae > Enterenecus. Next base: position 5,979 of record CAJULZ010000032.1, on the reverse strand, counting down.
CTATCGGGGTAAGTGAACCGACACTAACCCGGTGGCTGCGCGCCCCACTCCCCGAGGATAAGGAACGGCGCATCATGGCTGCTATTGCCGTGCTGGAACAGGAGGCGGGCTAATGGACAAACTGGCCGTAGGCACCACCGAGGCCGCGCGTCTGCTGGGTATATCGCGGCCCACGCTGTACCGGCTTATAGGCCGGACTGACTTCCCATCATTCCGGGTAGGTGGCCGGGTACTTATCAGCGTGGCCGGGCTGCAGGACTGGATCGACCGGCAGACGAAGGAGGGCGTGGGATGATGCAGGACAAAAAGAACGACCGCCCCAGTGTTGGCGCACCGGGACGGTCTGAGGAATCTGGAGTTTGCGAGACTTCCCATGATTCCACATCCAATGATACTACATCCAGCCCGCCGGGGCAAGCGGTACATATCGCCGATTTTCTCAGCAGAGGCCAGCAGAGCGCAGTGCCCTTGAGGTATTTGAAAGACCTGCTCCACCTGGACGGGCGGAAGGTCCGGCTGATGATCCGGGCGGAACGGCTGGCAGGTACGCCCATTTGCGAGGACAGCCAGAGCGGTTACTATCTGCCCAAGAGCACTAACGAGCGGGACTTATGCGCCAAACGGCTTCGGCACCGCGCCGCTGAGATCATCAAAGTGGCGGACGCAATCGCGGCGGCGGCAATCGAGCAGGAGGGGACGTCAGATTGAATAAGGTACAAGCAAACAATCTGCCCTCCGAACTGCGAGAAAGCGGTCTTTTCTGTTGCTGGCGGTATGAAACCAGGCAGGGGACGGACAAGCCCACAAAAGCCCCCTATAACCCGCGCACCGGCGGCGGGGCGCAAAGCACCAATCCCGGCACCTTCGCGCCGCTGTCCGTAGCCCTGGAAGCAGCGGAGCGGGGGCAGTATGACGGGATAGGTGTGGGTGTGTTCAACGGCCTGGGAGCTATCGACATTGACCATTGTTTGGACGATAATGGGAGGCCGTCGGAACTGGCCCGCGATATTGTGGGGACTATTCACGGATATACGGAACGCTCCCCCAGCGGGAAGGGTCTGCGCATTCTGTTCACTGTGCCAGACAGCTTCCAGTACGATAAAGCCCGATACTACATCAACAACCAGCGGCTGGGCCTGGAGGTCTACATAGCTGGAGCAACACAAAAATATGTCACCGTCACCGGGGATGCCATCAACCCCGGTTATCCCCTGGAGGAACGCGGGGAACAGCTTGCAGCGGTGCTGGAAAAGTACATGGTGAGGCCCAAACAGGCCACAACCGCTCCAGCGCCAGCCGGGACGGTTGATCTGGATGATGCCGCCTTGATCGAGCGGGCCAAGCGGAGCAAGAGCGGGGCGGCGTTCACCGCCCTATGGAACGGGGACACCACCGGCTACCAATCCCGTTCGGAGGCGGACATAGCCCTATGCAATATGCTGGCATTCTGGACAAACAAGGATGCGGGGCGCATGGACAGGCTTTTCCGGGCGTCCGGCCTGATGCGGGACAAGTGGAACCGGCGGCAGAGTGGCAGCACCTACGGGGTGTTGACCATTCAGAACGCCATCGATACCACAAGGGAGAGCTATGATCCCCAGGCCAGGGCGGAGAACCAAACGTCAACCGGGGGTTTTGCGGGTTTTGCGGGTTTTGCGGGACAAGCTGACCATGAAAATGATTTTTGCGAATTTTGCTATTTTTGCGCACCGGACATGAGCAAGAATCCGATTTTTCCGAATGACGAATTTTCCCGGGAGCTGAGGAACTTTTCCGCCTGGACCTGTGCAAGCCTACAGGTGCCACTTGATATGCCGTCTGTATCCTCATTGGCGATGACTTCCCTGTGTGCCCAAAGGAAATTTAGGGTACACCCCCAGGCCCGCCACTATGAGCCCGTCAACCTGTACGCCGTCATAGCAGCAAGGCCCTCCGAGCGAAAGTCTCCCACCGTAGCTGCCGCTGCCCATCCCATCTATCAGCACCAGCATGATGAGAATGAGCGCCGACGGGCACAGGTGGAGGAATATCGCACAAAGAAGGATCTCCTTCAGCGCCGGATTGAATCCATTAAGAAGTCTGCCAGCAGTGGAAAAACCGCGAGAAACGGATCCTTAAACGCTGAAGATGATATCAGGTTGCTACAGCAGGAACTTATAGACCTGGAGAAGGATCCTATCGACTACATCAGCCTGACCGCCGATGATGTCACGATGGAGGCGCTTACTTCCAAGATGGCCGCTAACGGTGAGAAGATGGCGCTTATTTCAAGTGAAGGTGGTCTGTTCAATGTTCTGTCCGGCCTGTATACCGGGGGTATCTCAAACATCGACATCCTCCTAAAGGCATGGTCTGGTGACCATGTGGAAGTAGACCGAAAGAACCGGGGGAACGAGATTTTGAGGAACCCGGCGCTCACCATCCTGTTGATGGTACAACCAAAGATACTGGAGGCAGTTATGAATAATGCAGAATTTGCAGGACGGGGGCTAAATGCACGGTTCCTGTACTCCATCCCCAAATCGCTTGTGGGAGCCCGTGCGTTTGACGCCCCGGACATTCCCCAGGAAGTCATAGACGATTATAACAACCTGCTGCTGCGTATCCTTGCCATCCCGGACACCGGGGAACCCCGTACCATCGAATGCACAGACGAGGCGCGGGACGAGCTGCGGAAAATCCATGACGAGATAGAGCCACGCCTCATTTCCGACTTGGAGCCGATGGGGGATTGGGCGGGCAAGTATGAGGGGACAGTGATCCGCATTGCCGGACTTCTCCATATCTGTGACCATGTGGAGCGGGCGGCGGAGATACCCATCCCTGGTGAGACTATCCGGCGGGCCAGTAAAATAGGGGAGTATTTCCTCGCCCACGCTAAGACGGCCTATCAGCTTGCGGGCCAGATGGATGACCAGCCCACCAAAGACGGCAAATACATATTGAAGCGACTGGATTCCACGGGCAAGACGGAAATCAAAAAGAAGGAACTGTTTGATCTCTGTAAAGACCGGGTTGGGCTGGATACTGTGGAGAAGATGGAGCCCGGATTGAATGTGCTGGTGAAGCGGGGATATATCAAAATCACACGTTCCCCCTCCTCGCAAAACCCGCAAAACCCGCAAAAGGGTGGCCGTCCCTCTTACATGATCTACGTCAACCCCATCTACGCCAAAATGAAGGAGGAGGGGAAACTGTGAGCGAAATTTTCAATGCTGACCTGCTGAAGTATGCGCAGGTTTTCAGGACTATGACGTGCCCGCTCGGGGACAAGGCACCGCGCTGCCGTCTGCTGTCGGTCGATTACAAGAACCAGGACGGGGTAGACTGTTCCCAGGACATCGCCGTTGGACAGGCCCCAGGCATGACCGACGAGCGATTGGTGAAGCTGATCCAGGAGCAGTACGCCGGTATGGGCTTCACCGTATCCGCCATCATTGAGGTGATCGAGGGAGGCGCACCCCGCGCCCTGTACATCAAACCCGGTTTTCTGGAGGAGGATATGATGGAGCACGGTCTGCCCATTCCCCACGATATGGCGGCGGCACTGGCCTATGCCGGTATTCATCCTGTGAACTGGGTCGAACTGGTGGGAGGAACGACAGCATGAAACAACTGACTTGCCCCCTGGATGGGAAGCCCTGCGAGGCAGACTGCCCGGACCGATACCATGACCAGCCCGAGGGTGGATGCGCCCTGACCACGGCCCCGGAGCTGGGTGCTCAGATCATCGATTTTGGCGGCGGGAATGTTGGGATGATGTTTCTGCCTGGGGGTGGTGCCGATGGGCGCTAAAAGTCAGCGCAAGGGCCGCGCCGCCGAGCGGGAACTTGCCCACCTTCTTCAGCGCTACGGCTACCCGGTAGAGGCTGGCCGCGCTCAGAGCTATGGGGAAGTGCCGGATTTGTCAGGCCTCCCCGGTGTGCATATCGAGTGCAAGAGGGCGGAAACGCTGCGGCTGTCCGAATGGATGGCCCAGGCCGAGCGGGATGCCCAGCGGTTCGGGGACGGCTTGCCCGCCATATTCTTCCGCCGCTCCCGCTCGCCGTGGTGCGTGGTGATGAAGCTGGAGGACTGGATGGGGATTTATAAGGCCGGGGGGTGCCGGTGCGGCTGTGAAGCGGCGAAACCCGGCGAAAAGCGGAAATAATCAGAAATTTACGGAAAAGGAGAATTATTATGCTGTATGTGAAAAGTGAAGCTGGGGAACTGATTCCCATCACCTGTGAGGGCGTGTTTGCAAAGTGTCCTGGCTGCGGTGCGGTGCACCAGGTAGACATATCGGAAATCATGGAAAGCTGCGGCGGGGATGTGGAGGACGCCAACGTTTATTGCGGGGAATGCTCCAAAAGGCACTTGCCCCTGTGGGAACGGGCGGATGAGATTGAGGCGGTGGCTGTCCGATTCCCTGGTGTCAGTGTGGGGCAGATACAGGAAATCGTGCGCAGTGGTCTGGATCATGGCTTTTCCTTCGAGACTGCGCTTGTGGGCGCACGGCTGGCCTATGCGATGCAGACCGGGCAAGAGGAGCTTTTCAGCCTGGACGATGTGGCGGCAGCACTGGGCTGTACCAAAGAAGAAGCCGCTGCCGAAATGGAGCGGCATGGGATCCAGGGTATGACCATCTCCACACTGCCGGGATTTGAGTGGCTGCTGGGCAAAATGTGACCAGTGGGTTGTAGGGGGGGCGGAAATCTCCGCCTCCCTATAAACCCAGAAAAAAGCGGACAAAATCGGAAATTCGCAAAATATTTAGGCGTTCTGGGAGGTGTACCGTGTACGGCATGAATTACAGCGGCGGCGACAACCGCACGCACGGCCAAATCGAGCGGGTGGAGCGGATCGACAGCTTTGAGGCCGGGAGGGTGGAGGGCTGGGGGACGCTGTTCACCAACAGCATGGTCCCGCTCGACTGTGAACACTTCATGGAGGACGATGGGGAGACCGTGGAACTGTTCAAGGGTCAATGGTCCACCGCCCTGGAGCTGACCCGTAAAAAGAACGGCTTCGGCGGAAGTCAGGCGTTTTTCCTCTGCCCCGACTGTGGACGGCGGGTGCGGTATCTCTACTTTAAGGGCTGGGGCTTCCTATGCCGGAAGTGCGCTAAGCTGAACTATCGCTGCCAGCAACGCACGAAGGACAGCACCAACCACGCCCGGGACGGTCTGAAGCTGGCCAGGGACAAGCTGCGCTGGGAGCCACCTTTCCCGGTGGCCCCGATGGACTTCCCGCATGTTGTCCCGGACAGGCCCCGGTACATGCACAAGCGCACCTATTACCGCTACCTTGCCCGGTACATGAGGTATCAGGAGAAGTACCAGCGGGACAGTATGCGGGAGATGCTGGCTATCCTGCGGCGGTGAGGTACAAAAAGTCACTCATAAAAAAGACGTCAGCGGGCGTTCTTTATGACTATCCAATTTTGGATTGTCCCCATTGCTCCCCGGATCGGGAATCCGTCCAGATTTGGACTGATTTCAAATGACGGCCATGCCAAATGAGTTTTCCCCGATTTTGGGGGAAAGGGGAGCGAATCCATTTTTGGAATCGCTGTACGAATTTCGTATTTGGACGGCCCCTAAAATCAAGGGGATTGAAGGGGACGAAATTTCGTCCCCCCCTCGCGGTGAACGATAAACACCGCCAAAATCGACAATATCTCACTGGACCCAAATTTGGGTTGTGGGTGCGATTTGAAATCACACCCGTCATTTCGGGGATACTTCATCAGCGGGTTTTCGCTTTTCAAATCGCAAAACCTCTAAAGCGGATAGGTGCGATCCCGCACGGATCGAGTGTTTTTACACTTGACCCCCGGAAGGTCAAGATCGTCGACCTTGCAAATCAAGCCCGAAATCGCGGGGGGCCTCAAATTTGAGGCAGGGGGGAACGTTTCGTTATACCGTCTCTCTGCCCTCCTGCGCCCGCTGGCAAGGTGCTCTTGTTAAGCTTTTAACACAAGGGCCGTATAAAGCCCGT
>CAJULZ010000031.1 GCA_910587205.1 uncultured Oscillospiraceae bacterium | reverse complement strand
CGTTGACGCTCTCCACCACGTCCATGTTGAAGCCGTACTCGTCCAGCTGCTTCTTGACGGCCGCAATCTCCTCGGGCTGCCAGACTTCTCCCGGCATTTTGTCGTGGAGCGCCCAGACAATACCCTCCACACCGGGAATCTGCTTGATATCGCTGAGCTTGATCTGGTCGTTCCCCTCGCCGTACCAGCGCCAGGTCATTTTCATACGCGGTTTCCCCCTTTATTTTAAATTGTCCAAAAACGCGTCCAGCTTTTCCTGCTGATACGCGCCGCCGTAGCTCCCGCCGATGAGCCGATCCACCGCGGTCTCCCGGAACTCCGCCCAGGATTCTCCCTCATGGCGCACCAAGATGGGGTAATAGAACACGCCGTTGGCGCGGGCCGCGTCCAGGTCGCCGGGGGCGTCCCCGGTCATGAGCACCTTGTCTCTATCATAACCCTTTTTCAGCAGTTCCGCAATACAAAAGGCTTTGCTTCCCACATTTTGGGCCAGCAGAATATCCACGTGGTCCAGCAGGCCATACAGCGCCCATTCCTCCTCCACCGCCTGTAAATTGGCGGAGGACACAATGGCGATATCGGCCGACTCGTGGGCGTATCTCAGCCCTTCCAACACCCCTTCAAAGGGCTTTTTCACCTCGAAGGGCAGGGCATTGATGCTCTCGTTCACCTTTTTCGACCAGCTCAACGCCTTTTTCAGCACCTCGCCGCCCCCCGCCTCAATAGCGGCCTTTAAACCGTCGTTGGACAGGGCGGGGGCGTTTGCCACCCAGCGCTCCAGCTCGTCCACGCCGTCAATTTTAGTATACCTCCCATCGATCTCCCGCAGGGCCAGGGCCAGCCCCTTGAAGCGGTTGATCCCCCGGGTCATGGTATACAGGTTGACCTCGTTCCAGCGCTCCAAGATGGGCCCGGCCCACTTCTCCAGGCCCCATTCCTCCACCATGCAGGGGCCGAAGCAGCGGAAGTGCTTGATATCCATGGTATCCATGGCGCAGCCGTCGCTGTCCACGCAGATCAGGTAATCCTTCGTTTTTTTGAACTCTTGCAGCGTCATATTAAACCACCTCTTGAAAAGAAACCCCGCTTTATAACAGGATATTCCCGTTTTCGTTGGCCTGCATGGGGATGACGATCATCAGATCCACAATGGTCATGGCCAGCGGGAACCCGCACCAAAAGAACAGCAGGTACAAAATGGCGGTGGGCCACTGCTTCGCGTAAAAGCGGTGACCGCCCATCCAGCCGGTGAACACTGCCAGCAGGATATACTTTTTCTTGTTCAGCACCTGCTTCTCCCGGGCCTCCCGGCGGTCAAAAAAGCCGGAAATCGCCCGGGACACCCGGCCCTCCGGCTGCGCCTCGCCCCGCTGGGCTTTCAGCTCGTCCAGCTCCGACTGAAGGGCCATAAATTCTTCCAGTTCCTCCGGCGTCAGCCGTTCCTCTTTTTTGCGGGATTTCATGTTACCTCCATGATTCGGCCCAGTGCCGGGAAAATCCCGGCACTGGGTCGTGTGTTTTGATGCGGGGAAGCCGCTGCTTACGCCTTCTGCGCTTCGGCCTTGATGCGGTCGATCTCGCCGCGGATCTCCTCCATCTTCTCCTTGGTCAGGGGATAGAAATGCATGGCGATCAGGTTGGCCACCTGGCCCAGGATAATCAGGCCGTAGGCCAGGAAAACAGCCGCGAACTTCAGGGGCTCGGAATAGGGCGCGGACTGGTCGGGCAGCTTGTCGGCAAAGCCCACGGCGGCAAACACGATGCCCGCGATGAGGGGGGCCAAGGACGAGATCAGCTTATCCACAAAGCTGAACAGGGTACCCATCATGCCGGGGACATACTTGCCGGTGCGGTAGACCTCATAGTCCGCGCAGTCGGCGGTCATGGGGATGACGATGTTTCCGGCCAGATTGTTAAACGCGCCGTTGACGACGGTCAGAATAACCAGAGCGACAGCAAAGAAGCCCATGGCAAGACCGCCGTTTCCGTTGTTCATGCTGGTGGGATCGCCGAACACCCACAGCAAAATCAGCATGGCGGATGTGGCGATGCCGCCCACGGAGCCGATGATCATGCCCTTGCGCTGGCCCAGGGTGGTGGCCAGGCCGCCGATGACCAGGATGGTCAGGATGACGATAGGCACGGAGGTCATGCCCTGGATGATCGCGTTTAGGGCAAAACTGCCGGCCACCACACCGTACAGCACGGCGGTGACGGAGGTGGTCTTGGCCTGCATGGCCAGCTTGTCGGTGGAGGCGGACACCACCAACATCTGGATGGCCCGGTTGTGCTTCAGGGTCTCCCAGTAGTCCTTCAGGGTAACCTTCACGGGCTTGCCGGTGCCGAAGAACTCCACCCGGTCCTTGGGCGCGATGGAGAACACGGCGATGGCGGTGAAGATGGCGGACAGGACGGCCACGGGCACCCACATCCCATGGAAAAACTCGGTGGTGAAGAAGGTGTCGCCGTGCTGCTTGGACACAAAGGCCGCCAGCGCGGACATGCCGGTGAACAGGATGGTATTATACACCGCGTCAAACACGGCGAACAGCGGGCGCTGCTTGGGGTCGTTGGTCAGGCAGGACTGGGCGGACTTGGTGACCACGCACTGGAAAGTGTAGCCGATGTAATACACGCAGGACACCACGATAAAGAACGCGGAGCGGAGGATCGGGTTGTCCGGCAGCAGGTGGGTCACATGGAACAGGATAAAGCTGGTGATCAGCAACATCACGTTTCCGATAACCATAAAGGGCCGGTTCTTGCCGAACTTGGTGGTGGTCTTATCCACCAGGAAGCCGATGAACGGGTCGGTGACGCCGTCCCACAGGCGCATGATGGTGGAGAAGCTGGAGGCCAGGATAGTGGCCATGCCCACGAAGCCGCCCAGGTAGAAGGACACATAGCCCATCATCACCAGGTAGAGATTGGTGGCGGTGTTGTTCAGAGCAAAGCCGCCGATGCGCCACAGGGGTACGCGGTGGATGCCGCCTTCGCGTTGGTACTTGGAGATGTCAGATGCCATGGTTTTTGCGCTCCCTTCTCATTTTGTTGTACGGATTGGTTGATAGTCTCCTTGTTATCCCGCCCCCAGAAGGGGGCGGGATAAACGCCCAATTGGGCGTTTCGGCCTGTAAAACTGCACTTATTTCTTTTCGATCTGGATCAGCTTGGCGTTGAGGCTCTCCAGGAAGCCCTTGGGCAGCATTCCGCCCGCCATGCCCATCATGCCCTCCGGGGTCATGGATTTCATCATCCCCCACATCCCCGCGCCGGGTTTGACGTCAAAGTTGGTGGCCAGCTTGACCGCTTTGGACACCACTGCGCCCGCCTCCTCGGAGGTAAACAGAGTCTCCATGCTGTCCTTCACGCTGTAGCGGCCCTCGGGGAACTCCATGGGCGCCTCCAGATCCAGGTCGCCCACCAGCTTGAACCAGTTGGCAACCCCCTCGGCCCGATCCTTCGCTTCAGGCAGCACATAGATGGCGGGCTCCTGCTCCACTTTCTCCAGGGTGATGACGTCCTTCAGCTCCCCGGCCTTGGCGGCCACGATGTTGAACCCGGGCTCCAGCGCTACGGTGAACACGAACACCTTGTCCCCCGTCTGTTTGCCCGCGCTCTTGCCATTGATCAGCAGCTCCACCTCAGGCTGGTTGGAGTACACCCGGATCTCCGTGGTCTCCCCAGCCCGCTGGGCGTAACGGCGGCCGCACACATGGACCATGGGCTCCTCGTTCCAGTAGGCTTTATAGATGTAATAGCTGTCCTTCTTCGTCTTGCGGTCGATGGTGACAAGGCCCTTGTTGTTCCGGCCCCCCACGCCGCCCTCGTTCCGGGCCGCGCAGCCGAAGTCGAACATATTCCACACGTGGCTGGACCAGATCCAGGGCCGCTCGTCCAGTACCTTGGCCATGTGCTCGTGGTACAGCGCCTGGTACTCCTCGCTGTAGTCCTTGCAGGCTGGGCTGGACCCGTGGTAGGTGATAATCCCCTCGCAGCCGTACTCAGACACGCCCAGGCAGATGTCGGGGTGCTCGGCGTGGAACTTATCCAGCCAGGGGCCGTTGTCCTCTATCTTGCCGCCGTACCAGCCGAAGTAGTGGTTGTAGCTCTCTACGTCGGTGATCTTGTGCATAGGCCCGTCGGTGGGGGTCATGGATACGTGGGCGATGGTGGTCAGGCGGGTGGGGTCCAGCTCATGAGCCAGGTCGTTGAGGATGTGGTGGTTCTCCACCAGCTTGTCGGAGATGCCGCCGATGAGGATCTCGTTGGAGACGCCCCAGAAGCAGATGGAGGGGTGGTTGTAGTTCTGGATGATAAGCTCCTTCATCTGGCTGACGCAGTTCTCGTGGGCGGCGGGGTCCTTGTTGAACACGCTGATGAACGGGATCTCCGCCCAGACGATGAAGCCCAGCTGGTCGCAGGCGTCATAAAAATCCTGGGAGTGCTGATAGTGGGCCAGCCGGATAGTGTTGGCCCCCAGCTCCTTGATGATACAGGCGTCGTTGTAGTGGTCGTCCCAGGTGAGGGCGTTGCCCTGGTACAGCCTGTCCTGGTGGCGGCTCACGCCCCGCAGCGGGGTGGGCTCGCCGTTGAGGATAAAGCCCTTCTGCGGGTCGCAGGAGAACTCCCGCACACCCACGTCGGCGGACACCTCGTCATACGCCTCGTTGCGGCGCTGGAGGGTGGCGGTGACGGTATACAAATACGGGTCGTCGATGCTCCAGCGGCGGGCGCCGGGGACGGCCACAGTCACTTTGGCATTTCCCGCAGGCCGGACGGCGGAGGCCACCTCGTTCATCTGGGCGTCATAGACGGAATACATAACCGTGAAGTTCTCATCGGCGTTGGTCACCCAGCTCTCCAGTTCAAACTTCGCGCCGCCGCACTCTCCGCAGGGCTTGGGCGTCACCCGCAGTCCGGGGCCGCCATAGTAGTCCAAGTCGAAGTGGGCGTCGGGCACGCTGATGAGGTTCACGCCCCGGTACAGGCCGCCATAGAAGGTGAAGTCGGCGGACTGGGGATAGACGCTGCTCTTTTCCGAGTTGTCACAGGCCACCACCAGCAGGTTGTCCCCTTCCGCAGCGCACAAATCAGTGACATCCGCCCGGAACGTGGAGTAACCGCCTTCGTGATAAACAGCTTCCTTGCCATTGACATACACTGTGGCCTGCTGGCCCGCGGCCAGGATTTCCACATAGACGCGTCCGCCGCCCAGGGGCTGCTTCGGGGTGGGAAAAGTCTTGGCGTACCAGCAACGGCCCCGGTAATAGCTCCCGTTGCCGTCCATGCCGTCCACCGCATTCCATGTGTGGGGCAGGTCTACGCTCTCCCAGCCCTCCGGCAGTGCAGCGGGCAGGCCCGCGTCCTCCCGAATAAATTTCCAGCCCTCGTTCAGGTTGATGATATTGCGCATGGCCCTTTTTTCCTCCTTTTCAGGGATGATTTAGCCCTTTCCCGGTCCCTCCGTGGGCGTCCAGCCCGTCCTCTTTGGCAGAATACATCAAAAATGGCAGAGCAGTCCCCAGGCTTTTTGGGCTTTTGCATAAAAAGTATAGTACTTTTTTTCACAATTTGATAGGGAATATTTTTTGCACTACTATCACAATTTTTGCCTGATTCCGCGTCCCCCACAAAAAAGCTTGAAATTCCTCCTCCCCCAACCCGCCGCGCCACAGGCCGGCTTTTCCCCCCATCCAGAATCCTGTTGAAAGCCGGCGCGGTTTGTGAGATAATGGAAACCATGGACCTGCCGCCAGTTTCCCATACCATGTGATTACGGGGTGATTTATTTATGGACTACCAGCGTGAACTTGCCTTTGTCCGGAAGCTCCTGGACAACTTTTTCATCCCCCTCACTCTTCTCGGCCCGGAGGATGTGCAGCCTGTCTCCGCCCCGTGGTCGGAACTGCGCCGGCGGCTCCAGCCGGCCCCCAGCCCGGGGGAGCTCTACGCTTCGCTCTCCCAGCGCTGCAAGCCCCAGGTCATCTACCGCCACCGGGACGAGCTGGACTGCAACATGCTCTTATTTCAGGTCCCAGACGGCAAGGCCCCCGCCCTGGCCGTGGTGGGCCCCTATCTGCTCCAGCCCCTCTCCCAGGAGCTGCTGGCCTCCAACGCCGCGAAGTTCCCCGACCCCAAAGGCATCCTCCACCCCCTGGAGCGGTACTACCGGGAGGTCCCCTGCCTCCCCAATGAAAACCAGCTGCTGGTGCTGCTGTATACCCTGGGGGAATTCCTCTGGGACGGCGGCGTCACCGTCCAGGATCTCCCCGCCGGGATTCCCGCCCCAGCCCTGGACGGCCAGGGCATGGGGCTCGCCGACCCCTCCGGCTCCCCCCTGTCCAGGGAGGCGCTGGAAAACCGCTACGCGGAGGAGGAGCGGCTCATCCGGGCGGTATCCGCCGGACAGGCCGACCAGGCCGCCCTCTCCTACAGCCGCTTTTCCACCCGGCAGATGGAGCGGCGCACTACTCCGCCCCTGCGGGACATGAAAAATTATTTTGTGGTGCTCAACACCCTGCTGCGCAAGGCGGCGGAATACGGCAACGTCCATCCGCTGTATATCGATGAGCTGTCCAGCTCCCTGGCCCGGCAGATCGAGTCCACCCCTTCCACCGACGCCCTCGCCGCCCTGGGCCCCAAGATGGTCCGCCACTACTGCCAGCTGGTGCAAGACTTCTCCCTGAAAGGCCGCTCCCACCTCATCAGCAAGCTGCTGATCCACATCGACGCCGACCTCACCGCCGACCTGAGCCTCAGCGCCCTGGCCAAGCTGCTCAACGTGAACTCCAGCTACCTCTCCGCCCTGTTCAAAAAGGAGCTTGGCTCCACGCTCACGGAATACGTCAGCACCCGGCGGGTCAAGTACGCCATGTTCCTGCTGTCCACCACCAACCTCCAGGTCCAGGCCATCGCCCAACACTGCGGCATCCCCGACGTGAACTACTTCACCCGCACCTTCAAGCGTTATGCCGGCGTCACGCCCAAGGAATACCGCGCCGTCCAGCGGGCCATGTAACCAGCATCCAAAAATATTGCTATTTCCGCCAAATATCCTTCTCGCTTCCCCCGCTGTTTTATGATAAACTTACACCATTCAGGCCGCTGAGACACAAAAAATTTTAAGGAGGGCACTCATTTATGGTCGATTTGAAAGGCAAACCGTTTTACCTGGACGACGAGGGTATCCGGTGGGTAGAGGACGCCATCGCCTCCATGACCCTGGAGGAACAGGTAGGCCAGTTGTTCGTCCAGATGCGCCATAGCCTGGACCCGGAGGAGATCAAGCACACCCTGGACAATTACCACCAGGGCGGGCTTCGCTGGCAGGGCGGGGACCGCGTCCAGGTCTACGAACAGAACAAGACCTACCAGGAGCACTCCAAGCTGCCCCTGCTCATCGCCGCCAACTGCGACAACGGCGGCGACGGCTGCCTGAGCGACGGCACTTTCGTAGCCACCGCGGCGGAGGCGGCGGCGGGCGGCGGCGCACAGACCGCCTATGATATGGGCTATGTGGCCGGGCGGGAGGCGTCCAGCGTAGGCGTAAACTGGATGTTCAACCCCTGCGCGGACATATTCATGAACTGGCGCAACACCATCGTCAACACCCGCGCCTTCGGCGACAATGCCGATCAGGTCATTGAAAATATCCGGGCCTACATCAAGGGCATCCACCAGAGCAATATCGCCTGCTGCTGCAAGCACTTCCCCGGCGACGGCGTCGAGGAGCGGGACCAGCACCTGGTGCTGGGCGTCAACGACCTGTCCGTGGAGGACTGGGACGCCTCCTTCCGCAAGGTGTACCAGTCCATGATCGACGAAGGGCTGGAGAGCATCATGGTGGGCCACATCGCCCTGCCCGCCATGACCCGCAAGCTCCGCCCGGGCATCAAGGAGGAGGACATCATGCCCGCCACCCTGGCCCCCGAGCTGCTCACCGACCTGCTCCGGGGCGAGATGGGTTTCAACGGCGTAGTCATCACCGACGCGTCCCACATGGCGGGCATCGCCTGCATGGAAAAGCGCTCCGTGGCCGTGCCCAAGGCCATCGCCTCCGGCTGCGATATGTTCCTGTTCTCCAACGACATGGAGGAGGACTTCAACTACATGATGGACGGCGTGAAAAACGGCGTCATCACCGAGGAGCGCCTGAGCGACGCGCTGCACCGCATCCTGGGCCTGAAGGCCCGGCTGAAGCTCTACAAGCCGGAGAACCGGGTTGCCGACCCCGCCGTAAAGGACGAGGTAGTTGGCTGCGCCGAGCACCTGCGCTTGGCCGAGGAGGCCGCCCGGCGGTGCGTCACTCTGGTAAAGGACACCCGGCACAACCTGCCCATCGATCCGGCCAAGCAGAGCCGGGCCAAGCTGGTGTACATCCAGTCCACCCCCACCTCCAAGGCGTATAAGGGCGACCCCGTGAAGGACCTGGTGGTGGAGGAGCTGGAAAACGCCGGCTTCGCCGTGGACGTGGCCCCCAACTTCCACGACCTGGAGGTGGAGAAGGGCCCCAGCCCCGCCAACATGATGACCATGATGGACTGCGGCAAGATGGAGGAGTTCCGCGCCAGGTACGACGTGGTGTTCCTGGTCATCAACGTGAAGGGCTACGCCCAGGAGAACAACGTCCGCCTGCGCTGGAGCTGCAACCACTCCAGCGAGCTGCCCTGGTACGCCACCGAGGTGCCCACCATCGGCATCAGCCTGAACTACACCAACCACCTCATTGACGTCCCCCAGGTGCGCACCTTCATCAACGCCTACGGCTGCAACCGGGCCAGCATCCGCGCCGCTATTGAAAAGATCTGCGGCCGGGACGAGTTCACCGGCAAGGCCAGCGACACCGTGTTCTGCGGCAAGTGGGACACCCGGCTGTAAATCTTGCAAGATGCACAAAGCAAGAACCCGGCGCGCCTTGCGGCGCGCCGGGTTCTTGCATATCCCGCTCTGGTTAGACGGGCCAGCCCCCCGTCCACGGCGTCTCAAAGATAACGGGCCTGCCCTTGCAGCCCACCATGCCGCCGTACACCTCCACCTCGCCGCCGGACGCCAGGTCGGGATAGACGCCGTTAGGCGCGTCCACCGGTACCAGGGCGCTGTTCCCCCGAACGCTGAACACGCCCACCAGCTGCCGCTCCCCCCTGCGGTGGGTGGCCCGCAGGATATCCGGGGACAGGGCCTCCACCTCATACCGGCTGTCGGTGAGGATGGGGTTTTTCTTCAGTGACGCCAGCCGTTTGAGCAGCTCGGAACTGTCCGGCCCGCCGGACCACTCCACATCATCCTTGTCAAATAGGCTGGGCCGGTGGGCGCACCCCGCCTCCTGCCCGGCATAGAGCAGGGTCAGCCCCTTCTGAAAATAGAGGAAGGCCGTCCAGTTCAGCCGTGCGACGTCACTGGGGATGACAAACGCCGCCCTGGCCCGGTCGTGGTTTTCCAAAAAGCGCAGCTTTACGAAATTGTCCGGATAAGTGACCTCCTGGCGGCTGACGGCCTCGGCATACCGTTCCAGGGGGACCCTTCCCAGCAGGTAGTCCTGGAATATATCGTGGATGTCGTAGTCATAGCAGGCGTCGAACGCCTGGTAGCATTCCGCGTCGGACAGCACGGACAGCCCCTGGGCCCGGCCCTCCCGGACAAACGACGGCTCCACCGATTCCGCCAGCCAGAAGCAGCCAGGGCGCACCTTCTCCACCTCCGCCCTGGCCTCCAGCCAGAACTCCAGCGGCACCAGGGGGGCCACGTCGCACCGGAAGCCGTCCACCATGGACGCCCAGTATTTCAGCGTCTCAATCTGGTACTCCCACAGTCCGCGGTTGGCGTAGTCCAGATCCACCACGTCCCACCAGTCGCCCACCCGGTTGCCCAGGCTGCCGTCCGGCTTGTGGTAAAACCATTCCGGGTGCTCCTTTGCCAGCACGGAATCGGGGGAGGTGTGGTTGTACACCACGTCGATGACGCACTTCATCCCCAGCTTGTGGATATCGTCCGCCAGCCGCCGGAACTCCTCCAGCGTGCCGTACTCCGGGTTCACCGCCCGGTAGTCCCGGATGGCGTAGGGGCTGCCCAGCGTGCCCTTCCGGTTTACCTCCCCGATGGGGTGGATGGGCATCAGCCAGACAATGTCCGCCCCCAGCCCCTTGATCCGCCCCAAATCCTGGCGGACCTTCTCAAACGTCCCTTCAGCGCTGTGGTTGCGCACAAAAATGGAGTACATCACCTGGCTCCTGTACCCTTTATCCGTATTGCCTGCCATATGGATTCTCCTTTCCTGTTCCATATCCGCGGATATCCCGGCGCGGAAAACCCCCGCCCCGGCGCTCTGGAGCGAAGTATACCACAAACCGCCCCGGGACACAATCTCGTCTTTCGCGGCGGCCGAAAGAAATTAGGGGCCGGTGCTTGTCAGGGGGAACGTTCCTATGCTATAATACTAAGAAACGGCCCGTCGTCCTGGAATTTACAGAGAAACGGCGCACCAGCGCCAGGAGGGCAGACGCATGAAAAAACTGTGCAGCATATTCCTTGCCGCCGCGGTCCTGGCCGGACTGCTCGCCGCGCCCGTCTACGCCGCCCCCTCCGCCGGGGGGCTGTCCGCCTTTGCCGACGTGGCGGACTATGCGCCGGGCACCTTTTCCGACGTCTCTGCTGAAAGCTGGTACGCCGATGGGGTGCGCACCGTCTGCCAAAAGGGGATTATGAACGGCGTAGGCGGCGGACGGTTTGACCCCTCCGAGCCCATCACCTGGACCCAGGCGGTGGTCATCGCTGCCCGGCTCCATTCCACCTATCACGGGAGATCGCTGGAGCAGTCCGATCAGAGCTGGCACTTCCCCGCCCGGGCCTACGCTTATGAGCATCGGCTAATCTCCAGCGGCCGCTTTTGGGGTCCCTGGCCCGACGCTGCCCCCATCACCCGGCAGGAGATGGCCCAGCTGTTCCGCAATGTGCTGGACAGCGCCGACCTGCCCGCCGTCAATGACGCCGCCCTCACCGACCTGGACGCCATCGCGCCCGATTTCCGCCCAGCGGTGGAGGAGCTGTGCGCCGCCGGCATTTTTACCGGGCGGGACAACGGCAAATTCGACCCGGAGGGTACCGCCACCCGGGCGGAAACCGCCGTCATCGTCTCCCGTCTCCTCGACCCCGGCCAGCGGGTCAGCCGCGATCTGCGCGTCCCCCGCTCCCTGCGGGAGTGGGGCGGCAATTTCTACAACGGCGGCCTCGCCGCCCCCGGCATCGGCGTCACCTATTTCCTGTACAGCGACCGGGAGTATGCCCTGAACGGCGGCTTTATCGAGCACGGCTGCGAAATCATCGCCCGCGCCGACAGCGGGGAGGCGCGCACGGTGTTCGCCTGTCCCGACCCGCTGGACGCCCTGCTGCTGGGAGACGACGGCACGCTATACGTCGGGGGGCCGCGCAAGCTGCGCCGGGTGGATCCGTCCACCGGGTCGGACAAAGTGCTGTACACCGCCCCCGACCTGCTTATCAGCTACACGCTCTACGACGGTTCGGCCTACGTGCTGGAGCGGTACGAAGGGGGCAGCGACCCCGCCAACTGGCGCTACCGCATTGGCCGGGTCATGGAAAACGGCGTGCTGGACGTGCTCACCGACGGGATGAGCTTTGCCCAGTCCGTTCCCGCCAGTCGGCTGTCCTGCTTTGACGGGAAGCTCTACTTCGCCATGCGGGACGCCTCCACCAACGCCGACTGCCTGTACGCCGTCTGCCTGTCCTCCAAGGCCCTGGACCGGGTGCTGGACCGGGACACCCGCCTCACCGGCTACCCCAGTTCGGGCTCCACCGTGTGGTATGTCCGGGAGGCGGCGGACGGCCTGGCCGTCCTGCGCGCCTGCCTTGCCCTGCCCGGCGTAGAGACCCAGGCCGCCGTACTGCCCTCCCAGGAGAGCGGCCCCTCCCCCGACATCTTTGCCAACGGCGGCCAGCTGTATCTCCTCTCCCCTGGTGCGGGACTGTTGCAGCGCGTGTGCGGCGGCGCCCCGGAAACCGTCCTGGACTTCGGCGGCCCTGCCGTATCCTGCACCGTCCTTGAGGACTGCGTCATCATCCAAGCCGGTGACTCCTCCGGCACGCCCCGTATGGACGAGGCCGCCGTGTTCCTGCCCGACGGCACGCGCGTGCCCTACCTGGAATACCTGGGAAAACCCTGACCCTTGCCGCCAGCCTGCCGAGGAGGCGTTTCCAAAATGAAATTGAACAATCCCCCCCTGCCCCGTCCGGGGCCGGGGGCTGCCGGGGCCGCGCCATGGGCCGGGATCTGACCCGGGGGCCCGTTATGGGCTCCATGCTGCGCTTCGCCGTCCCTATGATCCTGGGCGACCTGCTCCAGCAGTGCTATAATGTGGCGGACACCCTTATCGTGGGCCGCTTTCTGGGCAAAAACGCCCTGGCGGCCGTGGGTTCCTCGTTCACCCTGATGACCTTCCTCACCTCCATCCTCCTGGGGCTGTGCATGGGCAGCGGCGCGGTGTTCTCCATCCGCTTCGGCCGGCGGGACACCGGCGGCCTGCGGGAAGGGGCCTACGCCTCCTTCGCCCTCATCGCCGCCCTCACCCTGGCGCTCAATGTCCTGGCCTTCCTCTGCCTGGACGGGATGAAGGTCTTCCTGCGGGTGCCGGCCGAGGTGTGGGGGATGATGCGGGAATACCTGGCCGTCATCTTCTGCGGCATCGCCGCCACCTTCCTTTACAACTTTTTCGCCGCCTACCTGCGCGCCGTGGGCAATTCTGTAATCCCCCTGGCCTTCCTCGCCGTGTCCGCGGCGCTGAACATCGCCCTGGACCTGTTGTTTGTGCTGGGGCTGGGGCGGGGGGTAGCCGGGGCCGCCCAGGCCACCGTCATCGCCCAGTACGCCTCCGGCGCGGGCATCGCCCTGTACGCCCTGGCCGCCCGCCGGGAGCTTCGGCCATGCCGCGGGTGCTTCCGCATCCGCCCAGCCAGCATCCGGGAGATCGGCGGGTTCTCCGTCCTCACCTGCGTCCAGCAGTCGGTGATGAACCTGGGCATCCTGATGGTGCAGGGGCTGGTGAACAGTTTTGGGCCCACCGTCATGGCGGCCTTCGCCGCCGCGGTGAAAATCGACGCCTTCGCTTATATGCCGGTTCAGGATTTCGGCAACGCCTTTTCCACCTTTATCGCCCAGAACTACGGCGCGAAGGAGGAGGGCCGCATCCGCGCGGGGCTGAAAGGCGCGGTGCTGGTCTCCCTGGCGTTCTGCGCCGTGGCGTCTGTCCTGGTGTGCGCCTTCGCCCGCCCCCTGATGGGCCTGTTCGTGGAAGCCGGGGACGCGGCCACCATCCTGGAAGGGGTGCGCTACCTGCGCATTGAGGGCGCGTTTTACTGCGGCATCGGCTGCCTGTTCCTGCTGTATGGCCTGTACCGGGCGCTGGGCCGGCCGGGCATGTCGGTGGTGCTCACGGTGGTCTCCCTGGGCTCCCGGGTGGCCCTGGCCCACCTGCTCTCCGCCATCCCCGCCGTCGGGGTGGCGGGCATCTGGTGGTCGGTGCCCATCGGCTGGGCCCTGGCGGACGCCGTGGGGCTCGTCTACTATAGGGCCCGCCAGTCCAGCCTGTTTCCCTGGGGCGGCGGCTGGGCCAATTCCCTGACCTGGTCAGGGCGAAAGAAGGGACCGCCGACGTGAAGAAAAAAAAACTCAGACTTTCCCCCGGCCAGGCCATTGCCGCGGGGTTCCTGGGCATCATCCTGACCGGGGCCCTGCTGCTCATGCTGCCCATCGCCAACCGGAGCGGCCAGGGACTGTCCTTCCTGGACAGCCTGTTCACCGCCGCCTCCGCCACCTGCGTCACCGGCCTGGTGGTGGCGGACACCTGGACCCAGTTTAACCTGCTGGGCCAGGCCATCCTGCTCCTGCTCATCCAGGTGGGGGGGCTGGGCTATATGACCATGGTGCTCATGGCCTCCATGCTGCTGGGCCGGAAGATCGGCCTGCGGCAGCGCAGCCTGATGCTGGAGAGCGTCAGCGCCGACCGCCTCAGCGATGTGCTCACCCTCCTGCGCTATATTCTCACCGGCACCGTGGTGATGGAGGGGACGGGGGCGGCGCTGCTGGCAGTGCGGTTCGTGCCTGAGCTTGGCGTTTCCCAGGGGCTGTGGTACGCTGTGTTTCACAGCGTGTCCGCCTTCTGCAACGCGGGCTTCGACCTGATGGGCTTCCGGGAACCGTACAGCTCCCTGGTTCACTATGTCCACGATCCCCTGGTGAACCTCACGGTGTGCGCCTTGATCCTGCTGGGCGGACTGGGCTTTCTGGTCTGGCGTGAGGTGCGGGAAAAGGGCCTGCGCTTCCGCCGCTACTCCCTCCACGCCAAGATCATGCTCACCGCCACCGCCGTCCTCACCCTGGGCGGCGCGGCCCTGTTCTGGCTGGCGGAGCGGGACAATCTGCTGGCCGGGATGTCCCCGGGGGAGCAGGCGCTGGCCGCGCTGTTCCAGGCGGTCTCCCCCCGGACGGCGGGGTTCAACACGGTGGACCTGGCCTCCCTCACCAGCGGGGGCGGCCTGCTCACCATCGTGCTGATGTTCATCGGCGCGGGCCCCGGCTCCACCGGCGGCGGCGTGAAGGTCACAACCGTGGCCGTGTGCCTGCTCACCCTGGCAAGCTATATCCGGGGCCGCCGGGAGGTGGGCGCTTTTAACCGGCGGCTGGACGAGGGCCAGATCCACCGGGCCGCGGCGGGGGTCACCCTCTATATGACCCTGGCCATGGCCGGAGGGTTCCTCATCCTGTGCACTCAAAACTTTCCCCTTCAGGACGCGCTGTTTGAGGTGTTCTCCGCCATGAGCACCGTGGGCCTGTCCACCGGCATCACCCGGGAGCTGTCCGGCCTCAACCGGGCGGTGCTTATCGTCATGATGTTCTGCGGGCGGATCGGCAGCCTGTCCATGATGATGGCGCTGGCCGAGCGCATCCCCCCCAGGGTCAAGGACCCGGTGGAGCGCATCACCATCGGCTGACCCGTTTCACGTGAAACATCCGTTTAATCAAGAAAGGCGTGCATGAATATGGCATCCACATTTCTCATCATCGGCCTGGGCCGGTTCGGCACCAACCTGGCCCTGCGGCTCATGGATTCGGGCAACGAGGTCATGGTCATCGACAGCAGCGAGGAGGCCATCAACCACATCGCCCCCCACGTCACCCAGGCCAAAGTAGGCGACTGCATGGACGAGGAGGTGCTGGCCTCCCTGGGGGTGGACAGCTTTGACTTCTGCTTCGTGTGCATCAGCGAAAACTTCCAGTCCTCCCTGGAGATCACCTCCCTGCTCAAGGAGCTGGGCGCCCCCATGGTCATTGCCAAGGCCGACCGGGCTCTCCACGCCCGGCTGCTGCTGAAAATCGGCGCGGACGAGGTGGTGTTCCCCGAGCGGGACATGGCTACCCGCACCGCCATGCGCTACAGCGTGAACGGCGCGCTGGAATATATTGAACTGGCCCCGGGATACGCCATCTTCGAGCTGGATGTCCCCGACGACTGGGCGGGCAAGACCCTGCTGGAGCTGGACATCCGCAAGCGCTGGAATGTAAACGTCATCGGCCGCAAGGAGGACGGGGCCATCCTTCCCATCGACGCCTCCGGTTTTCACTTCCTGGCGGACACCCACATCTTGGTGGCGGGCAGGCCGGACGACATCTCCAAAATGGCCAACCAGCCCATCCGATGAGGCGGCCCCATGGGTAAAATACGCGCCCTGCTGGACCAGTACCGGGAGCTGATCAGCTATGTGTTCTGGGGGGCCATGACCACCGCTGTCAATTACCTCTCTTACACCCTGCTCACCGAGATTCTCCGCGTCCACTATCTCGCCGCCACCGTCACCGCTTGGATTATCAGCGTACTGTTCGCCTACTTCGTCAATAAGCTGTTCGTGTTTCAGTCCCGGAACTGGGGCCGGACGGCCCTGCGGGAGCTGTGGCAGATGGTGGCCTCCCGGCTGTTCTCCCTGGGGCTGGAGATGGCCGTCATGTGGTGCTTTGTGGACCTGCTGCGCTGCCCCCATCTGGCGGTCAAGCTGGCCGCCAACGTGGTGGTGGTGATTGTGAACTACGTGCTGAGCAAATGGATTATTTTCAGGAAAAGCGCATAAAAGGAAGCGGGGCGAGCGCCCCGCTTCCTTTATTTCACGTTTCAGATGGGCAGCGACCAGTTCCACGGATCGCTGATGGCCGGCTGGTCCGCCGGCTGGTCGTCCCGCACCGGTACGTCCACCGGATCCACCGGATTGACAAACGTGGGGGAATCCCCCCAGTCGGGCTGGGACGGCTCCGCATTAGGTGCGGGCTCCACGCCGGGCACATTGGGCTGCTCCGCCTCAGAGGGCTTCTCCCCCCGCTGGATCAGATCCGCCTTCTCCAATGCGTAGACCTCCACCAGCAGCTTGGCCGCCGCGCCCCGGGTGATCTCCGCCTTGGGCGTCAGCAGGCCACCGCTGCCCTCCACGATACCCAGACCCACCAACGTCTCCACGTGGGCCCGCGCCCAGCCGCTCACCTGGTCCGCGTCGCCAAACCCGGACAGGTCGGCGCTGCGGGATTCCTTCAGCACCCGGCCCAGCATAGTCATGGCCGCCTCACGGGTCACGTTGCTGCCTACGTCCGCGTAGAGCTGGCCGCCGATCTCGGTGCCGTTGAACACCTGGAGGGCATACATGGCTTTCACATAGGGCTTCAGCCAGTCCGCAATGGAACCCTCGTCCGCAAAAGGCAGCTCCACGTCCTCGTACAGGGCGGGGTCCACCCCCAGCAGGCGGGTGATAAAGGTGAGCAGTTCGCCCCGGGTGAGCTTCCCGTCAGGGCGGAACACAAACGTGCCGTCCTCCTGCTCGTAGCCCGAGGTGAGCCCCAACTGGTACAGCTTGGTCACGTAGGGCTCCGCCCAGTGGCCGTCCATATCGGTGAAGGGATCGTCCCGCTCCACCGCCACCTGGATGACAGCCGTCTGCCCGCCCGCCTTCGCGGTGATGGTCCCCCGGGCATTGCTCTGCCCGGCGGTGAAATGGCCGGTCTCACTGATCGTACCCAGTTCTGCATCAGCGCTCCACCGCACGTCCTCGTCGTCCATGGTCACAGCCAGCCCCCACCAGGACCCGGAAGCGGTAAGCTCCACTTCGTCCCCTGGGGACAGGCGCAGTTCGCCCACCAGCACCCCGCCGTCCTCCCGGCGGACCGTCAGGCCGGTGAGCTCGTCTACCACCTTCACGGGCATATCGCCCTCGCCGGTGGGAGAGGCAGAGATCATAAAGTCGCCCGGCACAATGCAGGAATAGATGGCCTTGCCGTCCACCGTCCGGACAATGCCGCCGGTGGCCGTCCAGGCCGCAGCCCGCTCGGTGATGGGGTATCCCGCCGTATCGTAGAGCTGGGCGCGCACCTCCAACTCCGCCCCCGTCAGCACCACCTGGTTGTTGGCAAAGACCCGGGTGCCTGTGGCGGCCGGCTCATCGCCGGTAAAGACATAGGCGCCCGCGGCCTCGCCGGTGGGGCCGGTATCCTCCGTCACCAGCAGGATGGTGTTGTTCACCCGCCGCCCCGTTTCAGAAGGTCGGTTCACCAAAGAAAACCCTTCGCTGCCCGGCAGGGTGGCCCCCAGGGTGGTAGAACCGCCTCCGTCCAGCGCCGCCGCCGACACGCACCCCAGCTCCTGGAGGCGCTGGGCCACCTGGGCATAGGTGGCCCCCACGGAATACCCGCTCTGGCGGCCGTCGATGGTGTACAGCACCACCGAGCCGTCCGCCTTCACCCCCACGGCGGTGTAGGGGTTTGCGGAGGAGGGCAGGCCCTCCACAATCTGCCCGTCCCGCAGCAGCGGGTACAGGCTGCTCAGGCCGTAGGCCGCGTCCGCCCAACGCCCGCTCACGCCCCCCGCCGACACCGTGACCTGCTGCCCCGGAACCAGGGCCCGCAGGCTGTCCGTCAGGGCCTGGTTGTTCTCCCGCGTCTCGGCGTACAGCATGTAGCAGCCCTCCGGCAGCTCGCCGTTGAATGCCACTCCCTCCTGGGTGGTGTCCGTCACCGACAGCACCTCCAGGGTGAGCGAGCCGTTCAGCCTCAGCCCGTCCTCCCCCACGGGGCGCAGGAGGGCGGACACGTTGGCCCCCCCCGCCGTCACCCGGGAAGAAAAATCCTTGTTGTACAGGTACAGCCCGTCCAAATAGTTGGGGTTGCGGTAGGCATTGAAGCCCGCCAGGCTGACGGTATTGGGCGCGCCGTCGGGCAGCGCCCAGGACACAGTCTTGGTGACGGGGCTCTCGTCGATGAACACTTGCCCGTCCCCGGTAAAGCCCACCAGGGCGTAGTTCTGCACATCCAGGGAGCGCACCACCCCGTCCGTCACCAGCATACCCACAATGGTGCCGTCGGTGTTGAACCATCCGCCGTTCACCGCCGCCGCCACCCGCAGGCCCTGCCCCTTGAGCTGGGCCGCAGCGGCGGCCACCGTGTTGGTGCTGGCCACATAGTCTCCGCTGAACACCACCGGCCGCAGCGCGCCGCCGGGGGCGTATGTAACATAGTGCTCGGTACGCAGGTCGCCCCTGGAGGCCGACCATAGACTCTGGCTGGTGAGGGAGGCGCCCCCTCCCAGCGGTACCGTCCGCTCGGACAGCTCGCTGCCCAGCGCCCAGGACGCATAGGCTGTGACCTGTCCCACAGACACGGCCACCACAAAGGCCAGCGCCAATGCCGCCAGCCGTGTGCCAAATTTCTTCATGTGTTCCTCCTGTCTTTTTGCTCGGTGCCGGGCTTCCCGTTCTGTGCCGGGGCACAGTAAATGTTATGTTAACACAAAACCGCCCCGTTGTAAACGGCAGATTTCCCCTCGCGCGGAGCAGGGGCGGCACAAGCCGCCCCTGCCTGACGCCTATTCCCCCCGCTTGGGCAGCTGGCCGCCCCGGATCTTTTCCAGAGTGTTGGCCAGCGTCTCCACCTCCTGGAGTTCCAACAGCTCGCCGATGAGCCGGTTGGATAGCAGGAAGCCTTCCGGGGTAAAATGCCAGCGGCGGCCTGTGCGCACCGCCCAGCCCTTCTGCTCGTATTCCGCCAGCCTGGCGGCAATGGGGTCAAAATTCATATAGTACTCCCGGCGGTACTCCCATTCCTCGATGCCGTGGGTGGTGCGCAGGCGCAGCATAAGGTATTCGTTGCCCCGCTCCCGATGAGGGATCTCGCTCATGTCGTCCAGCACCCGCTCGTCCCCCAGCACGCCCCGGATATACGCTTCCAGGTCCCGCACAAAGGAATACCGGCAGCCGCCGAAATCGGAGTGGGCCGCCGCGCCGATGCCGATATAGGGCCGTCCCATCCAGTATTTTAGGTTGTGCCGGGACTGATAGCCCGTCTTGGAGAAATTGGATACCTCGTACTGCTCGTACCCCGCCTGGGCCAGCCGCTCCACCGTCCACAGGTAGCGTTCGGCCTGCTCGTCGTCGTCGGGCAGCCGTTCCCCCCGCTCCACCCGCCGGGCCAGGGGGGTGCCCTCCTCCACCGTCAGCCCATAACAGGACAAGTGCTCCGGGCCCAGCGCCAACGCCGCTTCCACCGATGCGCGCCAGCTCTCCCCCGTCTGGCCCGGCAGTCCATAGATCAGATCCAGGTTCAGGTTTTTGATCTTCGCCGCCCGGGCCGCTTTCACGGCCTGCTCCGTCTGGGCAAAGGTGTGGGGCCGGTGGACGGCCGTCAGCTCACTGTCACAGGCGGACTGCATCCCCATGGACAGCCGGTTCACCCCCGCCCTGCGCAGCCGGCGCAGCAGCTTCAGATCCACGCTGTCCGGGTTGGCCTCCAGGGTGATCTCCGCGTCCTTAGACAAGGTGAATTTTTTCCTCACCGCGCCCAACAGCTCCAGTAAACGCTTTTCCCCGTAATAGCTGGGGGTGCCGCCGCCGATGTAAACGCTGTTCACCACCTGCTTCTTCGTCCGGGGCGCGGTCTCCGCGATGTGCCGGAGCAGAGCACGCTGGTAGTCGTCCATGCGGTCGTCCCGCCCCGCCAGGGAATAGAAGTCGCAGTAATCGCATTTGCTGCGGCAGAACGGGATATGCAGATACAGGCCCAATGTGTTTCCCATAGTTGTCCCCCTTCGCCGCCTGGGGCGGCAGGTCCGGCCCATGGCTGGGCCGCAGGTCATACTCAGTTATTATACTCCTTTCCTGTCGAATATTCAATCCCCCATGTTTCTCCGCAATTCGTCCAATATAATTTTAATAACTATATTTCATCATTTTTATCTTGACGTCTTGTCGTGATTGGGATATAATAAAACCATCAGAGAGGCAGGTGCACGGAATGGAACAAGTTTTATACCATACCCCTTATGACAGCGCCCCCCGCCGCCGGGAGCGCCCCACAGAAAAAGGCCGCGATCCCTATGACGGCCTGCGCCCCTGGTCGGCTATCACCCATGGGCTGGGGGCCGTCCTGTCCGTGATTGCCGCGGCGGCGCTGATCCTTGGCACAATCGCCCGGGGCGGGGACGTCTGGAAGCTGATTTCCTTTGCCATCTATGGGCTGTCTATGACAGGGCTGTATACCGCATCCACCCTGTATCACTGCGTCAATACCACTGTGGAAGGCCGGATCGCCCTTCGGAAGTTTGACCACACCTCCATCTATTTCCTTATCGCCGGGTCGTACACCCCTGTGTGCCTCGTCGCCCTGCGGGGCCCCTGGGGCTGGTCGCTGTTCGGCGTGATCTGGGCGCTGGCCATCGCCGGGCTGGTGATGAGCATCGCCTGGATCGACTGCCCCCGGATCGTCACCTCCACCATCTATATCGCCATGGGCTGGCTGGCGGTCATCGCCATTTACCCCATCTGGCAGGTCCTGGGCCTGCGGGGGGTGTCGTGGCTACTGGCAGGCGGCGTGCTGTACACCATCGGCGGCGTGCTGTACGCCCTAAAGTGGCCGGGGCGGGACAATCCCCGGTTCGGCTGCCATGAGGTGTTCCATGTGTTCATTGTATTGGGTTCGGCGGCCCATTTTGTGATGATGTACCAGGTACTGCTTCCCCTGTGAGGGTGTAAAAAAGCCCTGTCCGGAATTCCCGGACAGGGCTTTTTTACAGCTTTTTAAACATCCGGAAGCTGTGGGGCGTCATGCCCTCCCGGAGATAGAAACGCAGCAGCGGGGCATGGTCCCGGTTGGCGGCGTTCAGCATCAGCTGGGCCAGCCCTTCCCGGCGGGCATCCTCCTCCACACGCGCCAGCAGGAGCTGCCCCACCCCCCTGCCCCGGCAGGCCGGGCAGACATACAGCTCCTCCAGCTCGAAATAGCGTTCTCCGGCCTGCTGGATTTCAATATTCCGCCGGGCTGTATCCACCTCTCCCCCGGCGTAGCCCACCACCTCGCCGTCTGCTTCGGCCACCCAGCAGCGGTAACCGGCGAATGCCTCCCTGCCGGTGGGCGAATAGCCGTAGGTGATGCCCTCCGCCGCCCACTCCTGGGAAAGTGCCAGCAGGGCGGGCATATCCTCCGGCTTTGCAGGGCGGATCTGGATTGCGCTGCCCCCGCTCATACCAGCCGCTCCATAATCCAAACGGGGGCGGAGCTCTCTCCGATCAAATGCCCCTCACGCAGGTCGCCGAAGCCCAAGGCCCGCCAAAAGGCGTGGCCCGCGGGGTTGTTCGTCAGGCAGGCCAGCCGGGCGCTGTCCATCCCCGCATCCCCCGCCGCCTGGAGCGCCGCGTCCATGATCTCCCGGCCTGTCCCCTGCCGCCGCAGGGCGGGGGCCAGGAAGAACAGCCCTACAAACAGCGTGCGTTCCCGGGGATAGCCCTCCACCAGGTCAAGCACCGCCTGGGGCGCGCCGTCCCGCCAGAGTGCCAGGTAATGTTTTTGTTCCATGGCGCACCGGGGCGGGAGGTTCGTCAAGTCCTCCTGAATGGACTCAAGGGTGGGCTGCGGGGGATTGAGGGCGAAAAAGTCCGGGTCGCTCTGGAATAGCGCCAACACCAGGGCCGCGTCCTGAGCGGTTACCAAGCGGACCTCCCAGCCCGGCAGACGGCGGGCCACGCCCTCCACCAACGGCACGTCGGGCAGCGGCCCCATGGTGCCCACACAGCGGTTGATGGGGGTGCCCAAAGCGTGGAATTTCTCCTCATAGTCGGTCATGACGCCCTGGACGCCGTGCTCGTGGAGGTTTCGGGTAACCTCGGACAGGGCGAAGCCAGCCTTGGGAAACTGGAACAGCGACCACTCGAACAGGTCATGGTTGTCCGTCTTAAAATGGATCTCCCCGCTGTTTTGCAGCACCCGGCGGTAACCCCGGAGGAACCCCTCATGGGTCAGCCGGCGGCGGGAATGCTTCACCGATGGCCAGGGGTCGCAGAAGTTGATGTAAATCAAATCCACCTCGCCGGGGGCGAAGTACTCGTCCAGGGCGGCGGCGTCGCCGTCGATGAAGAACACGTTGGTAAGGCCCAGGGCCCGGCAGCGCTCCATGGCGATCACCATGGCGTCAGGAACCCGTTCCACCGCTACATATAAATCCTCCGGGTTGGCTGCGGCGGTCTCCGCTGTAAACCGGCCCTTTCCACAACCCAGCTCCAAGCGCAGATTCGCCGCTTCCGGTTTGCGCGCGCGCCAGCGGCCTTTTTCCGCCACCGGGTCGGACACTATCAGCGCCCCGCAGGCTTCCATCCGGGAGGCCAGATTTTTCTTTTTCCGCATCCGCATCTGTGTCACCTCATTTGTTTTGCCGATATCATACCATAACCTCTTGCCAAGCGCAAGGAAATCAGGTATAATATGTGAGCCCGGTGGCCAGGGCAGCGGTCCTAAGCCAGCAGGAGATCAAATACCCGGGTGTTGCGCAGCTGGTAGCGCGCCTGCTTTGGGAGCAGGAGGTCGCACGTTCGAGTCGTGTCACCCGGACCAACTTATGATAATCCGAACGCTGTCCTCCAAGTGGGGGACGGGTTCGGATTTATCATTTCTATTGAGAATATTCTGTAAAATATGGAAATTGAGGGTGTCCGCGGGCATCCTCAATTTCTTTTTGTGGTTATCCCTTTTAATCAGCTAACGGAACAGTCCTGATTATGGGATATACCGGAGAGTATAATCAGGCCATGAACCAAAAACGGAGGGAAAGGGTCATGGCAAAGAGCAAGCGGTATCCTCTGGAGGCATTCATGAAAGAGTTTTCCACCGAGGCAAAATGCCGGGAGTATATGGCAAATTTGCGGTGGGCGGGCGGATTTGTCTGCCCCAAATGCGGTTGCCGCCACGCTTGCCTGCTATCCAATGGTCGGTATCAATGTGCCGAATGCCGCAGGCAACCCTCAGTGACAGCGGGAACGGTGCTTCAAAAGAGCCATATGCCGCTGACACAGTGGTTTCTGGGATTCTACTTTGCCAGTCAGGACAAGCGGGACATCTCCGCCGTTGCGCTGATGTCGATGCTGGGAACGACCTATAAAACCGCATGGTATATGCTCATGCGTATCCGCGCCGCCATGGGGCAGCGGGACGAGACCCATCGGCTCAATGGGATCATAGAATTTGACGACACCTACTTTGGCGGGCAGACTGTTGGAAAGAAACGGGGCGGGGTACAGAAAAGGCGAAAGTTTTTGCGGCTGTGTCTCTGGATGAGCGGGGGAATCCTCTCTATGCCAAGATGCGGGTCACGCAGAATATCAAACGGGCCTCTGTCAAAAAATTTGCCCAAGCTGCGTTTGCCCAGGGCAGTACGATTCACAGTGATGGTTACAGGAGTTATATCCCGGCACTGAAGGACTATAACCATGCTCACAAACCCTACGACCCCGATTCTGGTTTGCTCCACTGGCTGCATATCGTAATCAGCAACGCCAAGGCCTTCATCCTGGGCACTTACCATGGCCTGACCAAGAAGTACCTCCAAGCCTACCTTGACGAATATTGGTGTTCATTGTACCAACTCCAATTATTCAAAAAAATCTAATTCCAGCTTTAAAAACATTCACTTTTTTTGCATAGTTATGGGTGCTATTATAACCTTGCCGATGGGCAATCGCAAGTGAGTTTCTTAATTTTCAACAAATTTCAAATGAAAGGATGGAAAATTTGGATTTGAATACCACGATTTTATGAGCGTCTATTGCTCACCGTGGGTTTTCAATAAAATCCTCCAAAAGCCTTGAAAACAAAGGATTTTTCACAGTGTGTTCGCCTTATCCCTTTATTCGCTTCCACACAAGTTTACCCTTACCCTGACTATTCATAAGGGCAAAAGCAAGGGCAAGAAAACCTCGCAACAGGATATAACAGTGTGTGGCAATCGGAGAACTGTGACGTATGTGCGAATATATTATAGCGGAGGATTT
>CAJULZ010000030.1 GCA_910587205.1 uncultured Oscillospiraceae bacterium | reverse complement strand
CGACCACCGAGATCTACACTCTTTCCCTACACGACGCTCTTCCGATCTCCCATCCAGCGCAAGGCCATCCCCCCTGCCCTGGCGGGGCGGGACGTGCTGGGCTGCGCCCAGACGGGCACGGGCAAGACCTGCGCCTTTGCCACACCCATCCTCCAGCGCCTGGCGGGGGCGTCCCCCCGGCCCAGGGTGATCCGGGCGCTGATCCTGACCCCCACCCGGGAGCTGGCCATTCAGATCCAGGACAGCTTTGTGTCCTACGGCCGCAACCTGCCCCTGCGCTCCGCCGTCATTTTCGGCGGCGTAGGGCAGCAGCCCCAGGTGGACGCGATCCGGAAGGGGCTGGACATTTTGGTGGCCACCCCGGGGCGGCTGCTGGATCTCCACGGCCAGGGGCTGCTGGATCTGTCCCACATTGAGATTTTCGTGCTGGACGAGGCCGACCGGATGCTGGACATGGGCTTTATCCACGACGTCAAACGGGTACTGAAGCTGCTGCCGGAGAAAAAGCAGACCCTGTTTTTCTCCGCCACCATGCCCCCGGAGGTGATGGGGCTGGTAAACGGCCTGCTCCACGACTACGCCAGGGTGGCGGTGGACCCGGTGTCCTCCCCGGTGGAGGTCATCAAGCAGTCGCTGTACTACGTGGACAAGGCCAACAAGACCAAGCTGCTGGCCCATCTCATGGAGGAGCGGAAGATCTCCTCCGCCCTGGTGTTCTCCCGCACCAAGCACGGGGCCAACCGCATCGCCCAGGATCTGGTCAAGCGGGGCATCTCCGCCGCCGCCATCCACGGCAACAAGAGCCAGACCGCCCGGGTCCAGGCCCTGAGCGACTTCAAGGCGGGCCGGGTGCGGGTGCTGGCCGCCACCGACATCGCCGCCCGGGGCATCGACATCGACCAACTCCCCTTTGTATTCAACTACAACCTGCCCGACGTTCCCGAGACCTATGTGCACCGCATCGGACGCACCGGCCGGGCCGGGCACGAGGGGGAGGCCGTCTCCTTCTGCCAGTTCGATGAGAAGGACGAGCTGAAGGCCATCGAAAAGCTGCTGGGCCGGCCCATCCCCGTGGTGGAGGACCACCCCTTCCCCATGGAGAATTTCGACCCGCCCCAGCGGGATAAGCACGGGCGGCCCGTCAATTCCGAGGATGCGGAGGCCCGCGCCGCCGCCAGGGAAAGGCGCCGGGAGCGGAGCGTCGAAAACAAGTCCAAGGCGGAGGAACGGAAGAAGTCTGCCGCAGGGGAGGGGCTGGCCCCTCCCGCCCCCGGATACGGCGAACGTCCCACGGGAGGAGCAAGTCCCTCCCCTGCCGGCATGGACGGAGGGGGCGCGCCCAAAAAGAAAAGCCGCCGCCGCAAAAAATCCGGTGGGACGGCTTCCGGCATCCAGGCCCCGGCCCCGGCGGAGGAGAACCCCGTCGTCCTGCGGGAGAAACCGGCAGGGCGCGGGGTGCGTCAGGGACGGCTCCAGGACACCCTGCCCGACGACCCCACCATGCCTGTCGCCGACTTTTACAAGCCCAGCCCGCTGGACTCGGACGTGATTATGGACGCCACCGCCCGCCTGCTGGCCCCCCGCCGGCCCGCGCCCCGGCCCCAGGTACAGCCCCAGCCCAAGCAGCGGCAGGAAAAGGCGGCCAAGCCCGCCCCGCACAAGCCCCGGCGCCAGGGCAAGAAGCAGGGCGCGCCCGTCCAGCCCGCCAAGGAGCCCATCCTGCCCCCCTCCCTGTCCGGGAAAAAGAAGCGCCGCCGGGACGACCGGCCCCGGCCCATCGAGGCCGCCCCCCGCTCCGACCGTCAGAAGGATTCCACCCAGCATAAAAGCCTGATGCGGCCCTACTACCTCCATGACGACGACTGAGCGGCAGGGCACGCCCCACCGCCGCCCCCGGCGGAAGGGCTGCCGCCCCCTGCGGCTGCTTCTGATCCTGCTGGCGCTGGCGGCGGGCGGCGCGCTCTGGTTCCGCTGGCAGTGCTGGGGGCTTCAGACCAGCCGGACCGAGGCCGCGCTGGGCGGCCTGCCCGCCGGGTTTGACGGGCTGAAAATCGTCCATCTATCCGACCTCCACGGCCACGAGTACGGGGAGGGGAACGGGGAACTGCTTGCCCTGACGGCGGGACAGCGCCCCGACCTAATCGTGATTACCGGCGACCTCATCGACCAGGAAAGCCAGCTGGCCATGGTGCCCTCCCTGGCAAAAGGGCTGGCCGCCATCGCCCCCAGCTACTACGTCACGGGGAACCACGAGTGGGCGCTGGGGACGGGGGCGGTGAAGAAGCTCAAGGCGCTGCTGGCCCAGTGCGGGGTGACAGTGCTGTCCAACCAATACGAACTTTTGGAGCGGGGCGGTTCCCAGATCGCCCTGGCCGGGGTGGACGACCCCAACGGTTACGCCGACCAGACCTCCCCGGAGGAGCTGCGCGCCCGGATTGGGCGGGAGCAGCCCGGCCTGTTCACCCTCCTGCTGGCCCACCGCAACGACCACTTCGGGGAATATGCCAACGCCGGGTACCATTTTGTGATGTCCGGCCACGGACACGGCGGCATCGTCCGCCTGCCCTTTGTGGGCGGGCTCGTCGGCACCGACCGGAGTTTTTTCCCGCCCTGGACCGCGGGGCTGTACGCCGTGGGGGACAGCACCCTGTTCGTGTCCCGGGGGCTGGGAAACAACACCGTGCCGTACCGGGGCTTCCGTCTGTTCAACCGCCCGGAGCTGGCAATTGTCACCCTCCGCGCCGCGTGAGGGCCTTCAGCGGCCCACGTTCCCTCTTGTGAGAGAATGTGGGCAAAGAGAACACGGAAAGGGGTGTGAGCCGGATGGACTTCAGCCCCAAGGGCGGGCTTTGTCCACAGGCGGGCGCGCCCTGTGCGCCAAGTCCCTCCGGCGGGGCCCTGCTGAAAGGAGGTGTCCGCGCGGTGTACAGCGCAGGTAAATTTGACATCGCCGTCATCGGCGCGGGCCATGCGGGCATTGAGGCCGCCCTGGCCGCCGCCCGGATGGGGCTGAAAACCGTCTGCTTCACCATCAACCTGGACGCGGTGGGCAACATGCCTTGCAACCCCGCCATTGGCGGCACCGGCAAGGGCCACTTGGTACGGGAGATCGACGCCCTGGGGGGCGAGATGGCCAAGGCCGCCGACCGGGCCTGCATCCAGTACCGGATGCTCAACCGGGGGAAAGGCCCCGCGGTGTGGTCCCTCCGGGCCCAGGCCGACCGCCGCCGCTACCAGGAGGTCATGAAGCACACCCTGGAGCTCCAGGAAAATCTGTGGGTCAAGCAGGCCGAGGTGACGGAGCTTCTCACGGAACACGGGGCCGTCTCCGGGGTGGTGACGGCTGCCGGGGCGGTCTACGCCGTCAAAGCGGCGGTGGTTGCCACCGGCACCTACCTGGGCGGGCGCACCATCGTCGGGGAGGTCACGCGTGACTCCGGCCCGGACGGGATGGCGGCGGCGCTGCCGCTGACGGACTGCCTGGTGAAGCTGGGATTGTCCATCCGCCGGTTCAAAACGGGCACCCCGCCCCGAGTGAACCGCCGCAGCGTGGACTTCTCCAAAATGGAGATGCAGCCGGGGGACGAGAAGCCCGTGCCCTTCTCCTTTGAGACGGACACGCCGCCGGACAACCGGGCGGCGTGCTACCTCACCTACACCAACGAACGCACCCATCAGGTCATCCGGGACAATCTCCACCGCTCCCCCCTGTTCTCCGGGGTGATTGAGGGGGTGGGGCCCCGGTACTGCCCGTCCATCGAGGACAAGGTGGTGCGGTTCGCGGAAAAGCCCCGGCACCAGCTGTTTGTGGAGCCCATGGGACTGAACACCGAAGAGCTGTATATCCAGGGGTTTTCCTCCTCCCTCCCCGAGGAGGTGCAGGTGGAGATGCTCCGCACCATCCCCGGCCTGGAACACGCCGAGATGACCCGGTGCGCCTACGCCATCGAGTACGACTGCGTGGACCCCACCCAGCTGCTGCCCACCCTGGAGTGCAAGCAAATCCCCGGCCTGTACGGCGCGGGGCAGTTCAACGGCTCCTCCGGCTACGAGGAGGCCGCCGCCCAGGGGCTGGTGGCGGGCGTCAACGTCTCGCTGAAGCTCAAGGGGGAGCCGCCGCTGATCCTGAGCCGGGGGGACGGCTATGTGGGCGTGCTCATCGACGACCTTGTGACCAAGGGCACCAACGAGCCCTACCGCATGATGACCTCTCGGACGGAGTACCGCCTCATCCACCGGCAGGACAACGCCGACCGCCGCCTGTCCGCTTACGGGCGCCGCGTGGGGCTGGTGTCCGGGGAGCGAATGGCCCGGGTGGAGGCGAAATACGCCGCCGTAGACCGGGAAATCAAGCGGCTGGAACACGCCGGGGCCGCGCCGTCCCCCGCGCTGGACAAGCTCCTGGAGGAAAAAGGCGAGCCCTCCTGTCCCCACGGGGCGCGGCTCATCGACCTGCTCCGCCGCCCGAAGATCGGCTATGGAGATCTGGCCTCTTTTGACCCGGACAGGCCCGCCCTCCCCCCTGCGGTCGCGGAGCAAGTGGAGATTTCCGTGAAATACCAGGGTTACATCGACCGGCAGAACCGGCAGGTGGAGGAGATGCGAAAGCTGGAGGACAGGCCCCTCCCCCCCGATGTGGATTACCTGTCCATCCAGGGCCTGCGGCTGGAGGCCCGGCAGAAGCTGGATAAGATCAGGCCGTTGAATTTGGGGCAGGCGTCCCGGGTGTCCGGGGTGTCTCCGGCGGACGTGACGGCGCTGATGATTTATTTGGAAAAGCGCGGAGAGAAACCATGAAGGGAATAAATCAGATTTGGGAAAAGGACGGCTACACCCTGCGCCCCATCCGCCCGGAGGACGGGGACGCCTACTGGGAACAGGGCTTCGGCGTGGATGCCGAGGTGGACCGGCTGACGGGCAGCCGCTCCGATTTCACCCGGGAGGAGGTCATGGCCCACTTCCAGCGCTGCCTCACGGCGGAGGACCGGGCCGACTTCCTCATCATTGGCCCGGATGGGCGCATTCTGGGCGAGAGCGTGATCAACGAGATCGACCGGGAGGCCCGGTGCGCCAACTTCCGGATCGCCCTGTTCCGCTCGGACAGCTGCGGGAAGGGGATCGGTTCCTGGGCGGCGCGGCTGACACGGGATTACGCGTTTGAGACGCTGGGGCTCCACCGGCTGGAGCTGGACGTGTTTTCCTTTAACCCCAGAGCGGTACGGGCTTATGAGAAGGCGGGCTTCCGGCGGGAGGGCGTCCGCCGGGAGGCGGTGCCGGACGGAGCAGGCTATGGGGACGATATTCTCATGGCGATCCTGGAGGACGAGTGGCGGGAGTTGAAAAAGGCGGAGCGGCCGCCGCAGGACAGGGGCCCCAAGCCTGTGGTCGGCAGGGCGGGCGGGAAGACCCTGGCCCAGGCCGCCCTGCTGGCGGACGAGCTGTTTCCGGGGCACGCTCCAGGGGAGCTGCTGGCGGAGTGGGAGGCGCTGTCCCCTTCGGAGTGCGCGGTGTTCCTCGCCACGCAGGACGGCGCGCCAGTGGGCTTTGCCCAGTGCCAGCTCCGCCGCGACTACGTGGAGGGGACGGAAACCAGTCCGGTGGGCTATTTGGAGGCAATCTACGTCCGAACAGGATTCCGGCGGCGCGGCGCGGCAACGGCCCTGTTGTCCGCCTGCGAGGACTGGGCGCGGGCGCGGGGGTGCGTGGAATTTGCCAGCGACTGCGAGCTGGGCAACACAGACAGCGCCGCCTTCCATCTGGCGGCGGGCTTTGCCGAGGCCAACCGGATCGTCTGTTTTACAAAACGCTTGCGAGGGGGGCGGTACAATGGAGATCGTGACCTGTGAGCTGCCTGCCGGTTCCGTCATCGGCATGGAGGGCGGGGCAGAGCCGGGACATAACCCCGCCCCCGCCCTGTGGGCGCAGGCCAACGCCCGCTTTGGCGAGGTGGAGGCGCTGGCCCTGCGGGACAAAAACGGCGTGCCTGTGGGTTTTTGGGGCGCGATGAGCGATTTGTCCCGCTCTTTCCTGCCCTGGGGGGCCGGGTTCTCCCAGGGGCTCTACCTGGCGGGGGTCCAGGTCCCCCCGGAGGCCCTGCCGCCGGAGGGCTGGGTGAAATGGACGCTGCCCGCCTTTGCCTGCCTGCGGGTCCGGGCGGAGGGGGACTATGCCGCCGCGTTCCGGGCGGGTTTGGATGAACTGGAGCGCCGGGGCCTTCCCCTGGCCGGGGCGGTGCAGGAGTGCCAGCGCCCGGCGGAAGGCGGGCAGCTGTATTTGTTCTTCCCATTCAAACGACTGTGAGAGGAAGCATCGACATGAAAGTATTCTTGGCCATTGCGGTGTGCAAAATCCTGCGCTTTATCGGCGGGCTGGCGGGCAAGGGCAGCTCCCTGCCGGGGCAGTTCGCGCTGAAGCTCTGCCCCGATGTGCTGGGGCGGGTGAGGCTGCCCGCCCATGTTATCGCCGTCACCGGCTCCAACGGCAAGACCTCCACCGTGGAGATGATCGCCGCCATCCTGGCCGCGGACGGGAAAAGCGTGGTGTACAACAAAGAAGGGTCCAACCAGATCGAGGGCGTGGCCACCCTCATCCTGTCCAACTGCACCCTGGGCGGGAAGATGCGGGGGGACGTGCTGCTGCTGGAGAGCGATGAGCGCTACGCCCGGCACACCTTCAAATGGTTCCACCCCTCCCACTTCGTCATCACCAACCTGTACCGGGACCAGCTCACCCGAAACGGCCATCCGGAAGGGGTGTTTGACGCCGTCAAGGACGCGGTGCACCCTGAGACCACCTTGGTGCTCAACGCGGACGACCCGCTGGCGTCCTGTTTCGCCCAGGGGCACGATCCCGCCAAGGTGAAGTGGTTTGGGCTGGACGAGTGTTCCGTGAGCACCAAGGAGCACCACGGCGTGTACCACGACGGGGCCCGCTGCCCGGTATGCAAGGGGAGGATGGAGTACTCCTGCTATCACTACGCCCATATCGGGCACTATTCCTGTCCCAATTGCGGTCACATGCGGCACGGCGCCGATTTTTCCGTCACCGCCCTGGATTTGCAGGCGGGGACGCTCACCATCAACGGCGAGACGGAGATCTCGTTGGCCTTCAAGAGCATCTACAACGTGTACAACATCCTGGCGGCCTGGTCGGTGTGCGCCCTGACGGGGGTTGGCACGGCCGCCATGGCCGGGGTGATCAATAACTACATGCTGAAAAACGGCCGGATGGTCACGTTCACCCTGGGGCAGCACCGGGGGACCCTGCTCACCTCCAAGCATGAGAACTCGGTGGCCTACGACACCAACCTGGCCTATATCGCCGCCAGGCCGGAGCCCTGCACCGTGCTGGTCATCGTGGACGCCATCAGCAGGAAGTACTTTACCGGGGAAACCAGCTGGCTGTGGGACATCGACTTCGACCGCCTTAACTGCCCCCATGTCCAAAAGGTGATGCTGTACGGCAAGTACTGCAACGACCTGGCCGTGCGGTTCAAGTACAGCCATATCCCGGCGGACAAGGTGGAGGTGGGCGAGGAGATCCGCACCGCCGCCGACAGCCTCCGGGATGCGGGGGACGAGGACGTGTACGTGGTCACCTGCTTCTCCGACCGGGACAAGCTGCTGGCCCACGTGAAGCGGGATTAGGCACGGGGCGTGAGGCGGAAGGTGTTTCGATGCTGAGTAAAGAAGAAATAAGATGTTTACTGAAAGACGCGGCGTTTGATAGGGACGAATATTGGGTGACGTCAGGCGCGGCTATGGTGCTGTATGGCATCAAGGAACTGACGCCGGATATCGATTTGGGCTGTACCTCCCCCATGGCGGATAGGCCGGACCGCCCGGCCGCGGAACACGCCCGTGATTTAGAAATGAGGAAAAAGCCGATATGGAATTAACAATTTTACACCTTTACCCCGACTGCATGTCCCTGTATGGGGAGTACGCCAACGTGGCGGTGCTGCGGCGGCACCTGGAGGCGGCGGGGGTGTCCGTCGCGGTGGAGACCGCCCTGTTTGAGGACACGCCGGATTTTGAACACGCCGATTTCATCTACATGGGCGCGGGGACCGAGCGCACCCAGAAGGCGGCGCTTTCCGCCCTGCTGCCCCATAAGGAGGCCCTGAAAGCCGCCATTGACCGGGGGGCGGCGGTGCTGTTCACCGGGAGCGCCATGGAGACGCTGGGCATATCCATTGTGGACGCCGCGGGGAAAACCTGGCCCTGCCTGGGGCTTGCGGACTTTGCCACCGTGGAGACGGACCGCCGCGACCCGTGCGACGTGGTGGCCCACACCCCCTTGTGGGAAAGCGCGGTGGTGGGTTTCATGAACAAGTGCTCGGTGACGGAGGACGCGCCGCCCCTGTTCGATAGGCTGAGTCTTGGCTTTGGCAACGAGGAGGACAAGGGGCCGGAGGGCTATGTGAACGGCAATGTGTTTGCCACCCACCTCACCGGCCCCATCCTGGTGAAAAACCCGGACTTCACCGATTTCCTCATCCGCCGCCTGTTTGAGGCCAAGGGGTGGGAGCTGCCGGAGCAGCTCCCCGTCCTGCCCTACGAGCGGGAGGCGTATGCGGTCACCTTGAAGGAATTAACCGCCCGTTGATGTCACGCTTCACCTGTTCACGGCGCGCGGCTATCGTCAAAGCAAAGTCCGCTGGACTTCGGTTCCGCCTGCGGCGAAAACTGCGTCCGCTTCCTTGCTTTTCCTCTCCCCGCAAAGCCAAAGGGCGGCTTTGCAGGGTCCCATATGGGCTTCCTGCGCTGCCCACGACGGCTTTGCGCTTCTATGCAACCCAAACGTTACATTTTGAAACGGGAAAACGCTGGTCAATCGGGCCGGATTTGGTATGCTGGAAGCATCCAATCCATGAGGTGATGTTATGAGTTTAGGAAACAAACTGGCCGAGGCCCGGCGGGCCAAAAACCTGACCCAGGAGCAGCTGGCCCAGCAGCTGGACGTGACCCGGCAGGCGGTGAGCCGCTGGGAATCGGACGCGGCCTATCCTGAGACGGACAAGATCGTGCGCATGGCGCAGATCCTGGAGGTGAGCTGCGACTACCTCCTCCAAGACGGGGTGGACGAAAAGGGGACGCCCATCAAGCCCCCGGTGACGCGGCTGCTGAAGCAGGCCCAGGGGAAGCGGGTGAAGCTGACCTTCTATGACAATGACGACGGGATGCCCGTGATCCACGACTGGTGCGTCATCCAGGACTTTGACGGGGCCTGGGCCAACGTGGAGGTCGTGATAAACAAGAAGAAGCCGGACAAGAACGAGGTGCGGCTCATCCCCCTGTCCGCCATCAGCACCATCACCTTCCTCAAGGACGGGGAGGCGGCCCGCCGCTCCCCCCTGGAGCTGAACTGAGGGGGGCCGGGATATGGAATACATGGGAGTTTTCGCGTTTGTTATGGTGCTTGTCCTTATGGGCAAGGTGAGCCGTCTGGAACGGATTATCCGGGAGAACGGCCTGGGTTCCGTCCGGGCAGCGGGGCTGGGGGAGCAGATCCGGAAGCAGGTGGGCAAGACCGTCATGCTCACTGTGGAGGCCGGGGACGGCGACGTGATGGGCAAGCAGTGCAAAATCCTGGACGCCGACGAGGACTGGGCGCTGGTGCTGGCCAACGAGGGCAAGAAAAATGAGTGCGAAAAGCTCATCCGGCTGGACAGCGTCAAGCAGATCAAGGTGAAGTAAAATACAGACAGATGTTTCACGTGAAACGGCGGCAGCGGCGGATAATGGTTCAAAATAGAACTAACTGGCGGGAAAATACTGGGAAACTCCGGAAACCGCGGGGATTTTTCCGGGAA
This sequence comes from uncultured Oscillospiraceae bacterium, assembly GCA_910587205.1. Taxonomy (GTDB): domain Bacteria; phylum Bacillota; class Clostridia; order Oscillospirales; family Oscillospiraceae; genus Enterenecus. The sequence goes on along the minus strand of CAJULZ010000030.1, from coordinate 14,666 downwards.
AAAATCGAAAAAAACGGGATTTTTAGGCCGTTTTTTTCGCGGGCATTGCACGCTGCGCACCCCGCCCCCACCCCGCCGGGGCCAGGGAAAATCTTGCATCCTGCAAGATTTTCCCTGGCCGCGAACGCCGCCGGCCGACCCCGTTCCCCGCGCGACGCGGCCGCGGCCCCCGCTGGAGGCCCGCCAGAAAGGAGCTATTATGGATACATGGTTAGAGGTGACCCTCCCCGTCCCGGCGGACAGGCTGGACGGGGTGTGCAGCGTACTCACCGCCAACGGCATGACCGGGCTGGTGGTGGAGGAGGAGGGGGACTTCCTCCGGTTCTTGGAGCAGAACCGGCAGTATTGGGACTATGTGGACGAGGACTTGGCCCGGCGCATGAAGGGGGCCAGCCGGGTGAAGTTCTACGTGCCCGACAACCAGGAGGGCCAGGAGCAGCTCCGGCGGACCCTGACGGGGCTGGAGGAGTATGAGCCCCAGATAGTCTCCCTGCGGGAAGAGGACTGGGCCACCTCCTGGCAGAAATATTACCGGCCCATCCAGGTGGGGAAACGGGTGTACATCGTCCCTGATTGGATGCGGGGGGAGCCGGCGCCCCAGGGGCGCACGCCGCTGTACCTCAACCCCGGCCTCACCTTCGGCACCGGGGCCCATCCCACCACCCAGCTGTGCCTGGAGCTGCTGGAGGACGTCCTCCGGCCGGGGGACAAGGTGCTGGATTTGGGCTGCGGGTCGGGTATCCTGGCCATCGCGGCGCTGGCCTTAGGGGCCTCCCGGGCCGTGGGGGTGGACATTGACCCCAAGGCGGCGGACGTGGCCTTTGAGAACGCGGCGCTGAACGGGATCGGGGACGACCGGCTGAGCGTATACGCCGGGGACGTGCTGGCGGACGGCAAGCTGGCGGCCAGGCTGGGGCCGGGGCAGAACCGGGTGGTGCTGGCCAATATTGTGGCGGACGTCATCATCCCCCTGTCGGCAAAGGCCGGGGAATTCATGACGGGGGACGGGGTATTCCTCACCTCCGGCATCATCGAGGGGCGGCAGGACGAGGTGAAGGCCGCCTTGGAGCAAAACGGCTTTGCCGTCACCCGCCATTTGGAGCGGGGCGGCTGGCACGCGTTCCAGGCGGAAATCATGTAGGGGCGCACATGGTGCGCCCGCCGGTTTTGCAGGGGCGCGCCCTGCCGGGGGCGTTCCTTTCTGCCCGTGCAGAAAGGAACCAAAGACACGCTTAGGGGGTATCCCGCCGGACGGACACGGCCCCAAGGGCGGGCCGCGTCCTTTAGGCGGGCTTCCCCCTAAGAACCCCCATTACGGGTGACCCCCTATACGGCGGACGGGGAATACCCTTCCGGCGCGCGGGGGCTCCGACGCAGGGACCCCTATTTATGCTGCCGCTTATTTCCCGTCACGGAAACTGGGCAGGGTCCACTGGCCGCGCCTGAATGGCGGACCGTTTGGATGGCGGACGCCACACGGTGGTATGCCGCCCCCTCTTTTTGTGAAGTTTTTCCCGGGAAAACGGTTGACAAATTCAGTTTGCGCCTATAATATAGAAAGCGTTCGTTCTGTGAGGGGCGGACGCAGAAGGATATATAAAACACAAGGCTTTGATCAGGACGAGTACCCGGCAAACCTCCTCTCAGAGAGCCGCCCGCATGGTGCGAGGGCGGCGGGGCGGCCCCGGCGAAGATCCCCTGTGAGCCGCGGACCCAACGCGAAAGCAAGTAGGCTCCGCCGGATGTCCCCGTTATAGGACGCATGAGTGTCATACTATAGTTAATAGTATGGAAATCGGAGTGGTACCGCAGAGGTTTTAGCCGCCTTTGTCTCCTATGGGGACAGGGGCGGTTTTGTTTAATGGGCCAGGGCCAGATGGATCCCCAGGGCAATGGCCATCCGAACCATGGCCTGCCGCTCCAAGGTGTCCATGATCACCTCCGCCGCGTGGGCCTGATCCAGATGTGCCCGTCCCTCATCGTCCAAATGCTCCTCCAGCCACTGTGTGTGCTCCATCGCGCTCTGCTGGTTCCGGCGGTATTCCGACTTTGCAAAAAAACGGGAGAAGGAAGCCTGCTCAATGTCCTGCGCCAGCGAATCAAGTATATCGTCCATTGTGTGCACATCCTTGTTTTATTTCGTTTGAACTATCTCAATTATAATACCTCGTATAAACTTTGTCAAGGGGGTCATTATGAAATTAGCGGAAAGATTGAAGGAACTTCGGAAAGAACGAGGCGGCCGGCAAGAACAAGTTGCCGTTGCGCTGGACATTAGCATGAGCTCATATTGCAATTATGAGCAGGGCAAACGCGAACCAAATGCTTCTGTACTTTGCCGAATGGCGGATTATTACGATGTTACCACCGATTATCTGCTGGGCCGGAGCGATACCCGCAAATAACCAATTATATTCTATATTCTATTTAGGAGGAACCCCAATATGGACTACAACCAAACCGTACACCTGCCCAAGACCGAGTTCCCCATGCGGGCGGGGCTGCCCAAGCGGGAGCCGGAGCTGCTCAACCCCGAGTGGGCCAGGATCACCTACCACAAGCTGATGGACAAAAACGCCGGCAAGCCCAAGTTCGTCCTCCACGACGGCCCCCCCTACGCCAACGGCAACATCCACATCGGCACCGCCATGAACAAGATCCTCAAGGACATCATCGTCAAGTACAAGAACATGACGGGGTATCAGGCCCCCTACGTCCCCGGCTGGGACACCCACGGCCTGCCCATCGAGACGGCGGTGCTCAAGGACAAAAAGGTCAAGCGGGAGGAGATGACCGTCCCCGAGTTCCGGGACAAGTGCAAGGAGTTCGCCACCCAGTATATCGACAAGATGACCGGGCAGTTCCAGCGTTTAGGCGTGCTGGGCGAGTGGGAGAACCCCTATATCACCCTGCTGCCCGAGTTCGAGGCCAAACAGATTGAAGTGTTCGGCAAGATGGCGGAGAAGGGCCTCATCTACAAGGGCATGAAGTCCGTCTACTGGTGCCCCCACGACCAGACCGCTTTGGCCGAGGCGGAGATCGACTACCAGGACGACCCCTGCACCACCATCTTCGTCAAGTTCCCCGTGAAGGACGACAAGGGCAGGCTGGGGCAGTACGCGGACTTGTCCAAGATCTTCTTCGTGATCTGGACGACCACGCCGTGGACCATCCCCGGCAATACCGCCATCTCCCTGAACGCCGCCTTCGACTACGTGCTGCTCCAGGCCCCCAATGGGGAGGTGTACGTGCTGGCCAAGGAGCTGGCCGAGGGCGTGTGCAAACAGGCGGGGCTGGATTTCGCATCCTGCAAGATCCTGGCCACCCTGAAGGGCTCCGACTTCGAGCTGATGGCAGCCAGGCACCCGTTATTGGACCAGGACAGCGTGATCCTCAACGGCGACCACGTGACCCTGGACGCGGGCACCGGCTGCGTCCACACCGCCCCCGGCTTCGGCGGGGAGGACTTTGAGGTGTGCCAGCGGTACGACCACGCGGGGCTTACCCACATCGGCGTGCCCGTCCCCGTGAACGCCAAGGGGGTCATGACCGACGCGCGGTACAACGGCCAGTTCTACGCCAAGGGTAATGATCAGGTGGTGGCCGACCTGGAGGCCGAGGGCTTCCTGCTGGCCAAGGCCCAGATCACTCACTCCTACCCCCACTGCTGGCGATGCAAGCACCCCATCATCTACCGGGCCACCGAGCAGTGGTTCTGCTCCGTGGACGCCATCAAGGACCAGGCGGTGAAGTCCTGCGACGGGATTTCCTGGCACCCCGCCTGGGGCAAGGACCGCATGGTGTCCATGATCACCGAGCGCAACGACTGGTGCATCTCCCGCCAGCGGGTGTGGGGCGTGCCCATCCCGGTGTTCTACTGCGATGACTGCGGGGAGGCCATCGTCACCCCCGAGACCATTTCCCACGTGGCGGGGCTGTTCCGCCAGCACGGCTCCAACGTGTGGTTCGACCGGCCCGCCGACGAGCTGGTCCCAGCGGGTTTCGTCTGCCCCAAGTGCGGCCGCGCCCATTTCTCCAAGGAGAACGACATCATGGACGTGTGGTTCGACTCCGGCTCCACCTGGGCGGCGGTGGCGGCCCAGCGGGAAAACCTCCAGTACCCCGCCGACGTGTATCTGGAGGGGGGCGACCAGTACCGGGGCTGGTTCCAGTCCTCCATGCTCACCTCCATCGCCTGCAACGGCGTGGCCCCCTACAAGCAGATCATCACCCACGGCTGGACGGTGGACGGCGAGGGCAAGGCCATGCACAAGTCCCTGGGCAACGCTATGCCCCCTGAGGAGATCATCAAGGACTACGGCGCGGATATGCTCCGGCTGTGGGTGTCCTCCGCGGACTACACCCAGGACATGCGCATCTCCCAAGAGATCATGAAGCAGCTCTCCCAGGCGTATTTGAAGATCCGCAACACCGCCCGGTATATGCTGGGCAACCTGAACGGGTTCGACCCGGACAAGGCCGTGCCCGTACAGGATATGCAGGATTTGGACAAGTGGGCCATGGCGGCGTTCAACGACCTGGTGAGGGACGTCCGCGCCGGGTACGACGCCTACGAGTTCCACACCGTGTACCGGGCCATCTACAACTTCTGCGTGGTGGAGATGTCCAACTTCTATCTGGACATCATCAAGGACCGGCTGTACTGCGGGGACGACGCGGGCCGGGCCTCCGCCCAGTCCGCCCTGTACCTCATCCTGGACGGCATGACCAGGATGCTGGCCCCCATCCTGGCCTTCACCAGCCAGGAGATCTGGACCGCCATGCCCCACAGGGCTGGGGACGACCCCGAGTGCGTGCTGTTCAACGACCTGCCGGACTTTGATCCCGCGCTGGCCCTCAGCGAGAAGGACGCGGAGCGCTGGCATGACCTGCTGCAATTGCGGGATATGGTGCTTCTGGCGCTGGAGAATGCCCGGGACAAGGGCATCAAGAAGAACCAGGACGCAGAGGTGGCTATCTCCCATCTGAGCGTGAACGGCGACACCTTCGCCGCCGGGGGTAAGATGACGCTCGGATTCAGCGAGGAGGAGCTGGCGACCCTGTTCATCGTGTCCAAGGTGGCGCTGAAAAAGGCGGAGGCCCCCGGTATGGAGGTTTCGGTATCCCTCAGCGACGCCCCCAAGTGCCCCCGGTGCTGGAACCATGACGAACACATCGGCGCCCCCGGCCATCACGCCGAGCTGTGCGGCCGCTGCGCCAAGGTTCTGGGCGAATAAACGCGTAAAAAGGCCCCCTCTCCCGCGGGAGAGGGGGAATTTTTTTACTGCTTCGCCTTGACCACCGGAATCCAAACCTCAAATTTCGAGCACTCAGGATCCAGGTAGACCTCCACGTCCGGGCCGTCGGCGTACTCATAGCCGGAGGTGGGCAGCCACTCGGTGACCACCCGGCGCTGGAGCTGCTGGATAGCGGCGCTGTCCCCGCTTCCCGGGAAAATGGCCCAGGTGAGGGCGGGGACGGTGTACTCCTCCAAACCGTCCCCCGCCGGGGCGGAGGAGGCCACGGCGATATAGTACTGGGAATTGTCCGGCCCGCCGCACACGCCCAGCAGGCCCTTGGGGCTCCCGTCCATCAGGGCGGCCAGCCGGGGGATGGTACCGTCCGCCGCCGCCCTGCCCCAAAGCTGGGGCACACATTTGAAATTCTCCTGCAAGTCCTGGCTCAGGGGGGCGGAGACCCCCACGATACGGAACGCGTCCCATGATTCGATCCGGTAGTCCATTTCTTCCACTCCTTGTACAGTGATGGTGAAGCGCAGGGGCAGGTGGCTTTTCAGCCCTACCCCCGGCTTTTTTGCCTGGGAGGGGGGCAGGCCGTGGACGGACTGGAAGGCCCGGTTGAAGGCGGTGGGCGAGCTGTAGCCGTATTTCATCGCTACGTCCAGAATCCGCTCCCCGCTTTGCAGGTCCGCCGCCGCCCGGGACATCCGCCTGCGGCGCACGTACTCCGACAGGGGCATCCCCGCCAGCAGGGTGAACATCCGCTGGAAGTGGTAGGGCGAGCAGCAGGCAATGCCGGCCGCCTCCTGCCAGTCCGGGGCCTCCAGGTGGCCCTCGATGTAGTCCATAGCCCGGTTGAGCCGGTCGATCCACTCCATATGCCTCGCTCCTTTGTGTTGGCTGTACAGCTTGAGGACAGTATACCGCGTTTTGCCCCGTTTGTCCTCTCTTTTTGCGGACAAAAACGGCGAGGCCCGCCTCTCGTGGCAGTGGGGCGCCGCCACACCCATTCCCATGGCAGGGATCCCCCTGCCGGGGGCGTTCCCCGGCCCCAGCCCCCATCCAAGGCCGTCGGGCCATCGGCGACCCACTTTCTCTCCCGTGAGAGAAAGTGGGCAAAGAGAACGCTTAGGGGGAGCCGCCGGATGGACTTGGCGCAAAGGTCGCGCCCGTCCATAGGCTGGCTCCCCCCTAAGAACCCCCGGGGAACGAAGGGCCCGCCGCTTCCAAAGCGGCGCAGACCATCCGGCGCGCAGTGCTTTCGCACGCAGATCCCCCTATTCCCGCTGCCGCTTCATCCCCGGGCAGTGAAAGAAAGCGCCGTCCACCTCCCCGCGCCTGGTGCCATGTTTCATGGAGGCGATGGGAGGAGGACGGCGCTTTTCCGTTCCAGCTCAGAGGCAGGCCGCCGAAGGCCGGAATACGAATCCCCCTAAGTGTGTCTTTGCCTACTTTCTGCACAAGCAGAAAGTAGGGCCCCGCAGGGCGCGGCCCTGCCTGTCCCCCGCGGCGTGGGGCCGCCGAAGGCCGGATAGGCCTTGGCAGGGCATCGGCCCCGCGGGGACTTTCATCACCCGTTGGGCTGGTTCACCACCCCGGTGAACAGGGGCAGGCCGCTCTCGCCGGTGACGGCGAACAGGAAGGGTCGGTCCAGCACGAAGTCCACCTCATCGTCCGGGGGCATGGCCGCGCCGCAGTCCACCATAATAACGGTGTAGGCCGCCGCCTCGCAGCCCTCCTCGTCCACCTTCACCCGGGCGGCATGCTGGGCCTTGGAGACGTACAGCGGGTCGTCGGTGGACGCCTCCAGGGGATCAAAGTTGGACACGTCCATGTCAAATATGTCGGTGACGCCCAGCTCCTTCAGGCCTCCGATCAGATCCAGGTCGGAGGACACGTCGAACCTGGGCATGGACAGGTTGATGTTCAGCATTTTCTGTCCGGTCCAGCCCTCCTGGGTCACATGGCCCTGATCGTCGTACCGGTCGTATTTGGGGGCGAACAGGAAGTCCATGGCCTCGCCGCTCTGGAGCAGCCCGTCGGCGGAAGCCCCCTCGTCGGGGAGGATCAGCCACATGGAGCCGCCCCGCTGGAAGTGGAGCTGGACGGCGGTGAAATTCTCCCCCCAGTAGAAGGAGCCCTCCAGGGTCTTGTGCATAAACTCCGCGTCCAGGTCGCCGGACGGGGCGTGGAAGGTGTCGGGTTCGGTGAGCTCCTTGGCAAACTCGCCGTCCCAGGCGGCTTTGAAATAGATGGTGGAGGCCAGGGCCAGCACCGTGGCCGGGCTCATCTCCACCCCCTCCGCCTGCTGGGCCAGCAGGCCGCGGGTCTGCTCGTTGAGCCAGGCCCGCAGGGCCTGGTTGTACTCCTCCGAGCCCATCGCGCCGGAGAAGGAGGAGGCGTAGTAGTGCTCGGCCAGCGTGTCCAGGGTGTCCTGGCTGTAGGTCATGCCGTCCCGCAGCCACAGGGAGTTGGCCAGCAGGGAGGTGACCACCCCGTCGTCCCGGTAGTTGTCCCGCCACAGGGCGGCGGCCCGCTCCCGCAACGATTCGACGGAATCCGCCTGGAGCAGATCCAGCAGCTGCTGCCGGGAATTCCCGCCGGTGGTCTCCGCCAGCATGGACAAGGCCATGTAGACGTTCAGCGGGGAGTAGACCCGGTTGTCCTCCCCCGCCCCGCTGAGAAATTGGGCGGTGGAGCGGGTGATGAACTCATCCATCACCCCGGTATAGTCAATGCCCGAGCGCAGGGCGTCCCTGTCTTCCAGCCAGGCGCCGTACGCCTGGTTGTAGGCTTCATAGGCCTTGTCCCAGGCGTCCTCGCCGTCGCCCACCTCGGCGAAATAATCCTCGTCCTTCGGATAGGGGGCCATGTCCGGATAGTCGGCCAGGGCCAGGGCGCAGGATTGGTAGGCCGCGGCGCCGTCGTCCGGCGCGGCGCGCAGCTGGCCGGGGCCCCCGCCATCAGAGAGGGGGGCGGGCTGGCCTTCCGGGCTGCCCGCCGTGGGGCCGGACGCGTCAGGACGCCCGGGCCAGAGGGCCACGCCGCCGACGAGGGCCACCACCAGCACCGCCGCCGCCGCGCTCACCCAGCGGCTGTACTGCTGCCGGGGCTTGGCGGTGCGGTGGGCCACGCTGTCCTTCAGTTCCTCGGGGGCATGGATGCCCTCGTTTGCCTTTTTGTAACGGTTCAAAGTGCTACCTCCTTCAGCATATCCCGCAGGAGGGCCCGGCCCCGGCTGAGCTGGGACTTCACGGTGCCCTCCGGCACGTCCAGCATCTGGGCCATCTCGGCCACCGACAGGCCCTCGAAGTAGTGCAGGTGGATGGCGGCCCGGTATTTCGCGGGCAGGGAGAGCACCGCGCTGTACACCTCGCGGTAATCGTCCTCCACCCCCACCTCGGCGGCGGTTTCCAGCGGTACGGTGCGCCGCCGCCAGGGGGAGGCCAGCAGACTTTTGCACCGGTTCACGGTGCAGCGGATAAGCCAGGCTTTGCGGTGCTCGTCGCCGTCCAGCTCGTCCTCGTGGCGGAAATAGCGCAGAAAGACCTCCTGGAACACGTCCTCCGCGTCGGGGACGCTGGCCGTGCGGGCCAAAGCCAGCCGGTACACCATGTCCCCCCAGCGGTCAACCGCCCGGGTGCGCTGTTCATCGTCCATGCCTGCCGCCTCCATTCCGGCCCATCCCGCCCCGGCCGCGGCGGGGTTGGTGCCTGTACTAATAAAACCCCTGGGGTAGGGAAAAGGTTGCATATACCGGCCGCCTTTTCCCCGACCGCCGGACAGGGGACAAGAAACCCCCGCCGGTGCGGCGGGGGCGTCTGGTCAGGATTGGGCGGGGGGGGCGGACTGTCCGCCGCCCGGCTTGCCCCGGCGGTGGTGGGGGCGGGAGCGCCGTTTGTGGGCAGCCTCGCCGGAGGGGGCGGGCTGGCCCTCTTTGCCGGGCTTGGGCTGGGCCTGCTGCCTGGGGGCGGGCTTGGGCTGAGCCTGCTGTTTGGGCTGGCCCTGGCCGCCCCTGCCCTGCCCATGGCCGCGGGCGCGGCGGGCGCCGCCCTGCTTTTGGCCGCCGCCCTGCTTCTGCCGCCTGTCGTCGGCGGGGCCAAGGTAGCGCTCCAGCACCGCGCCCAGGTCGGCGGGGCTGTCGGGCTGCTTGCGCCCGGTGCGGATGCGTTCCCCCTCGGGGGAGCGCAGCTTTTCCAGCTCGGCCTTGGGGGGCGGGGCGTAGCCTTCGGGGCGCTTGCCCTTGCCGGAGCGCACCACCCGGAGTTCGCTGGTGAGGTAGCTCTTGGGCTGTTCGGTGGACTCCTCCTCCAGGCGCACCTTCACCTGCTCCTTCAGCAGGTTGACGGAGGATACGGTGCCCACCCCGTCGGGACACTCCACAAGGGATTCCTGCTTGGGGCAGCGCTTCACCGCGTCCTCATAGGCGCCCTGCTCGTACTTCAGGCAGCACATCAGCCGCCCGCAGGTGCCGGAGATCTTGGTGGGGTTGAGGGAGAGGTTCTGGGTCTTGGCCATCTTGATGGACACGGGCTGGAACTCGTTGAGGAACTGGGCGCAGCAGAAGGGTTTGCCGCAGATGCCGAAGCCGCCCAGCAGCCTGGCCTCGTCCCGCACGCCGATCTGCCGCAGCTCGATGCGGGCGCGGAAGATGCCCGCCAGATCCTTTACCAGGGCGCGGAAGTCCACCCGCCCGTCGGAGGTGAAGAAGAAGACCACCTTCCCCCCGTCGAAGCTGTACTCCACCTGGACCAGTTTCATGTCCAGACCGTGGCGCTCCACCAGCTGCTGGCAGATCCGGAGGGCCTCCTTCTCCTTGGCGCGGTTCTCCCGGGCCTGCTTTTCGTCCTTTTCCGTGGCTATGCGGACCACCGGGCGCAGGGGCTGCACCACCGATTCGTCGTCCACCATGGCGTTGTGCTTGACGCAGGCGCCGTATTCCAGGCCCTTGCCCGTCTCCACGATGACGCTCTGCCCCTCGGTCACGTTCAGGCCCGCGGGGTCGAAGTAGTATTGCTTGCCGCCCGGCCGGAACCGGACGCTGATGATCTCTGTCATGGGGATGTCCTCCGTAGCATTGTGATGTGGGCAGCGGATGTTTCAGGTGAAACACATGTTTTAAACAGGCACTCAGAAAAGCTGCGTCAAAAGCCAGCCCAGGGTGTGCCCCGCGCCGGGTCGGAACACCCCGTTCTCCCGGCAGGTCTTCAAGGCCCGCAGCACCCGCGCCCCCCGGCGGGGATTTTGGACGAGGCGGCGGGAGACCTGGTTTTCCACCTCCAGAAGCAGGGCGGCCAGCTGGTCGGCCTTGGGCTTCTCCAGCTCCAGCGCCACCATGGACTGGGCGGCGGACAGCTCGTCCCCCCCCATCAGCAATTCTGCCAGCGCCCCGGCCCGCTCCAGCGCCGCCGGGTCCGGTTCCGGCTCCTCGGGGGGAAGGGGGAGCGGCTCGCACCGGGAGCGCACCGTATCCAGCAGGCGGCCGGGCTGCCCCGCGCTGAGCAGGAAAGCGGCGTAGGCCGGGCCCTCCTCCAGCACCTTCAGCAAGGCGTTCTGGGCGGCGGGGTTCATGGCGTCCGCCGGATCGATGAGGTAGACCTTTCGCCGCCCCTCGTTGGGGCGGATATAGGCGTCGGCGCGCAGGGCGCGGATCTGATCCACGGTGATCTCCTGCTTGTCCGGGGCGGGGGTGGTGCGGACAATGTCCGGATGGGTCCCCGCCGCCGCCTTCCGGCAGGCGCGGCAAACGCCGCAGGGCGGATTGGGCCCCTCGCACAGGTAGGCCGCCGCCATGCGCCCCATCAGCCGGGTCCGGCCCTCCGGGGAGCCGCCGGTGATGAGATAGGCGTGGGACAGGGGGCACGGCAGCTCCAGCTCTATCATAGCCGTTCAAACCGCTCCACGTCCAGCACAAACACCGTGGCCCCGCCCACCGTGACCTCCACCGGCATGACGGGCATGAACCCGTAGCTCATCTCGGTGAGGGCGGGCACCAGCTGTTTGCGGCTGTGGGAGGAGTGGTGGATCAGGTCGATGACGGCCTGGACCTGGTCGTCCTGCACGCCGATGAGCAGCGTGACGTTGCCCGCCAACAGGAAACCGCCGGTGGTGGACAGCCGGGTGGAGGAAAAACCGTTCTTGGACAGGTTTTGGGTGACGGCGTTGGCGTCGTCGCGGTTGACGATGGCGATGATAAGTTTCATAGTGCCCCCTCCTTCTGCAAAGTCAGCGGATAACGGTTACACTTTCATTATTATAGCCTATTTCCCGCAAATAGGCCAGATATTTTTTTTGGATGACCTCGCCGGGGGCGACCACGGGTACGCCGGGGGGGTAGGGCGCAATCTGGCAGGCGGCGATCCGCCCCGCGCTGTCCGCCAGGGGGACGGCCTCCCGGGGGGCGAACAGGGCCTGGCGGGGGGAGAGGGCGGCGGGGGGCGGCTCCGGCGGGGGCGGTATTTGGGCGCAGGGCCCGGTAAGGCTGGTCTCCGCCAGGGCCCGTTCCAGGCGGTCGAAGTCCGCGGCCCCATCGGCGCAGGTGCAGATGCACGCCACATGGCCCGTGTCCGCCATCTCCGGGTATACCCCCCGGCGGCGCAGGGCCTCCGCCAGGGCGAAGCCGCCGGGGCTGGTGAGGGTGAGGCGGGCCGGGTCGAGGGAGAGGCCGTCCCGCGCCCGCAGGGCGGGCCAGCGGGCGCGCAGGCCGTCCACACACCGGACGGCCTGCCGGTAGCGGGCCGTCCCCTCCCCCTCCATGTAATCCCTCACGGCGTCCAACGCCGCCATGAATACATAGGACGGGGATGAGCTGCCGTACACCGAGCCCCACCGCTGAAGCTCCGTCAGGGGGAAGCCGTTGGCGAACAGCAGGGCGGACTGCCCTGGGGCGGGGAGGGTTTTGTGGGCGGACATCACCACCACGTCCGCCGCCTGATAGCCCGCGTACCCCAGGAAGGGCAGGTGCGCGCCATGGGCTCCGTCCACCATCAGCTTCGCGCCGTGGGCGTGGCACACCGCCGCGATGGCAGGGATATCGGACAACACGCCGTAATAAGTTGGCGAGGTGATACAAACGGTTTTGATTTCTGGGTGGGCAGACAGGGCTTGCTCTACGGATTCCGGCTCAAGGGGGCCGGCGACGCCCTCCTGCCCCAGCCAGGGCCGGGGCAGGAAATGGGGGGTGAGCCCCAGCAGGGCCAGGGCGTGGTAAACGGCGCGGTGGCTGCCCCGGTCGATGGCCGCGGCCCCGCCCGCCCCGGCCAGCAGGGCCAGACCGGTGTGGATGCCCTGGGTGGAGCCCCCGGTAAGGAACAGGCAGGAGTCAAAGCCGAACCGTCCGGCCCAGAGGGCCTCCGCCGCCTGGATGGCGTCCGGCTCGTCCCCGTACAGGTTGCCGGTGGCGCCGTTTTCCGTGAAGTCCAGCCCGGACGGCCAGGGGAACTCCCCGGGCAGGGGCGCGCCGTGGTGCCCAGGCATATCCAGCCGCAGGGGACCGGCGCCCGCCAGGGCCCGGAGGGCGTCATACAGTGGGGTGGGCATGGTCAATCTTCCTTAAAAAAGCGTCCGCTTTTGCCAGCACATCCCGGTCGGAGGCGTGGGTCAGCGCCTCCGACGCCGCCTCAAAGGGCAGGAAGCGGATATCCGCCACCTCCTCGGGCTGACAGGCGGGCGTACCGCCGGACAGCTCTGCCAGGAAGAACACCACGTCCTTGCGGATGCCGGGGAACGGGTCATACGAGATGACCTCCCGGAAGCCGTCGATGAAGTCCACCGTCAGGCCGGTCTCCTCCCGGATCTCCCGGATGGCGGTCTCGTGTTCCGTCTCGTCCCCCTCCACATGGCCCTTGCACAGGGTGGTGTGGCCCAGGGTGCTGGTGAGGATCAGATAATTACGTTCTGTATTATTCCCGCGGAAGAGAACCGCGCCGCAGCTTTTTTCCTGTTTCATACGCTCAATCCTTATCGGTAAATTCCTTCAGCTCACCCAAAAACTCCCGGTAGTCCTCGTCGCTCCAGTAGAAGGTCAGCTCGTCCTCCGTATAGTCATGCCCCGCCGTCTCCATAAAATCCGGCCCCGGATCAAAGCCCAGCCGCACCAGCACCGCCTGGGCAAACTCCCGGAAGAACATCCCGATGGCGGTGATTACATTGCCGTCCTCTACCACCGGGCGGTGGACAAAATGGTTCGTGTCGATAAAGGGGAACGCCTGGGCAAGCTGCATGAAGAACCCGGCGGTGAAATCTTTCCCGTCAAGCAGTCCCGCCTTGCACAGCAGGGCCGGGGAGGAGGAGATGGCGGCGAACAGGGTGTCCGTCCCCGCCCCCCGGCGGAGGAAGCCGATGAGCTTCTCGTCGAACAGGGCGGGCAGGGGGTTGACGGTGCCGGGGAGGATGATACAGTCGTACTGGGCGGGGTCCGCCTCATCCACTGTTCTGTCCGGGGTGATTTGGAAGCCCTCCTCGCTGGAATAGGGCCTGTGCTCGCCGGCGATCACATCGATTTTCTCCCCAAACCAGACGGACAGGCAGGAGGTGAGGCAGGTGATTTCCTGGAGGGAAAAATCCGGGTAAATCAACACGGCGTATTTGTTTTTCTGTTCCATAAGTCCTCCTTAACTGTCTCCATGCTCTTTGGCATAGGCGTCCAATTCCGGGGTGCGGGACCAGTACCGCACCCCCCAATTTTCAAAGCTCCACTGGTCCATATAGGGATTGCACTCGTAGTCCACGTAATAGAGCGTCCCCTCCCGGCCTATGAAGTTGGTCGGGAACCAGTCGATGTTGAGCCCCGCCTCCCGCAGCGTCCGGGACAGTTCCCGCGCCCGCTCCAAATGCCTGGGCTCCACCCCGCCCCGCAGGACGAGCTGATAGACCGTCTCGCCGGGGATCAGCTCCTTCAAAAGCAGCTCCCGCCCCCGGTCCACGTCCAGCAGCCGGGGCAAAGGTACGCCCAGGGCGGACAGCCGCTCATAGTCCCCCAGCTCCGCGGCCAGCTTGTCGCCGAACTGGTAGTAATCGCAGGGCTCGTGATGAATCCGCTTCAGGGCGTATTGCGCCCCGTCCCGCCGGGCCAGCCACGTATAGCCCCCCTTGCCCTTCCCCAGCAGGCGCAGGACGGTGTATTCCGTTCCGTTCAGGACCAGGCGCGCCGGCAGTTCTGCGGCGCTCATCCGTCCGTCTCGTCCTCGGCCAGCTCCAGCAGCCGCATCCCCGCCGTGCCGGTGACGGGCAGGGAGAACACAATGGACTGGGCTTTGCTGTCCAGCCCGGCCTTGTCCATGATGGAGCGCATGATCCGGTTTTTGGTGGCGGTCTTGACCACGATGAACACCATCTCCTTCTCGTTCACCAGGGAGAAGCCCAGGAACTTTTCCGCCTTCTCCATGCCGGTGCCCTTGGCGTGGAGGACGGTGCCGCCCCCCGCCT
>CAJULZ010000029.1 GCA_910587205.1 uncultured Oscillospiraceae bacterium | reverse complement strand
TGGCCAAGGCGGACACGGAGGCCCTGGGCGTATACGTCATCGGCAGCGAGGGAAAGCACAGCTGGGCGGGGGACTGCCGCCGCCCGTTTACCATCCAGAGCGTGGTCAAGCCCATCCTGCTGCTCCAGGCCCTCCTGGACAACGGCGCGGAGTTTGTGATGAAGCGGGTGGGCGTGGAGGCCACGGGCAAGCCCTTCGACGCCATCAACGCCGGCGACCAGTCCTTGGACAGCGGGAACATCAACCTCATGGTCAACATGGGGGCCATCGTCATGTGCAGCCTGATCCACGGCGGCAGCTACGAGGAACGCTTCCAGCGCCTGCTGGGGCTGACCCGGAGGCTGGCCGGGGATGGGGAAATCGGCGTGGACGAGGCGGTATACCGCTCGGAAAAAAGCCATGGCAGCAAAAACCGGGCCCTGGCTTACCTTCTCAAATCCCACGGTCTGCTGGAGGACGACGTGGAGGAGGTGCTGGACTGCTATTTCCGGGCCTGCTCCATTCAGGTGGACTGCCGGGCGCTGGCCCACATTGGGGCGGTGCTGGCCAACCGGGGGCGGCTGCCGGTGT
Organism: uncultured Oscillospiraceae bacterium; assembly: GCA_910587205.1. Classification (GTDB taxonomy): domain Bacteria; phylum Bacillota; class Clostridia; order Oscillospirales; family Oscillospiraceae; genus Enterenecus. The sequence goes on along the minus strand of CAJULZ010000029.1, from coordinate 23,953 downwards.
CCAACGAGCGGGTGTTCCCCGCCGCCATGTCCCGGTATGTCAACGCCATCCTCATGACCTGCGGGATGTATGACGGCTCGGGGGAATTTGCCCTGCGGGTGGGCGTGCCCGCCAAGAGCGGCGTGGGCGGCGGCATCATGGCCGTGGTGCCCACCCGCATGGGCGTCGGCATCTATGGCCCCGCCCTGGACCGCAAGGGGAACAGTCTGGCGGGTATCCGGCTGCTGGAACGGCTGAGCCGGGAGCTGTACCTCAGCATTTTTTGACGGGGAACCGCCGCGCCGGGGCGCTCCAGGCCCTCGAAGCGGCTCTCCCCGCCCGCCGCACGCATTACAGGAGGATTGCTCCATGACCTTACTGCAAATCCAATATTTCCGGGCGGTGGCCCGGACGGGGAATATCACCACCGCCGCGGACGAGCTGTACGTCTCCCGCCCGGCCATCTCCCGGTCCATGCGCGACCTGGAGAAAGAGTTCGGCATCGCCCTGTTCCGGCGCTCCAACACGGGGCTGGCCCTAACGGAGGCGGGGTGCGCTTTTTACGAAGCGTGCAACGACATCCAGGCCCGCATCGACGGTTTGGAGACCCAGTTCGCCGCCATGAAGGAGCGCAACCGCCACCAGGCCATCCGCCTGGGCCTCACCCCCCTCACCGGCACCGCAGTATTCCCCAAGTTTTACCACGCCTTCCGGGACACGTACCCCGGCGCCAACATCGTGACCATGGAGCACAGCCACGAGCAGGCCCGCCTGATGTTGGAGGACGGCAGCATGGACGCCTCCTTCACCACCCACACCGAGGGCCTGTCGGAAAACGTGGGCAGCATGGAGCTGACCCAGACCCAACTGGTTTTCTGCGTATCCGCGGGCCATCCCCTGGCGGGGCGGTCCTGCGTAAAAATCAGCGACATCCAAAACGAGCCGCTGGTCTACCTGTCCGAGGGGATGCAGCGGGAAAAATCCATCCTGAAGCGCTACCGCCAAATTGGCAGCACCCCCAACGTGGTCCTGCGTATGGGCCAGATCAACGCCCTGCGGAATGTGGTGTCCGAGGGCATCGCCGCCGCCATCCAGCTCCAGGGCAGCATCGACGACGGGGCGTCCGTGGTGGGCATCCCCTTCCACCCGCCCATCTGCTTCCGGACCAGCCTGATCTGGAACCGTGGATCAGAGGCGCGCCCCGACGTCAAGGCCATGCTGGATTTTGCGCAGAAGTGGCGGACGTCCCAGTAAAAAACGCAAGCTTGCCTCCGGCCGCAAAATGCGGCCGGAGGCTTTTTTGCCGTCGCAGTTGTGTTACGGCGCCGAAAGATTCTGTTTCTTTACTTCATAAGGGGGAAAAGTTACAATAAACTTAGCGTTACACCACGGCTTGCGCCGCAAAATCACCAACAGCATCAAGCCGGGCAGACAAACAGAAAAGGAGTGAGTGACCGTATGCAGAATGTTACAGACGCATTTGTCAAGTTCGCACAGGAAACCACCTACGACAGCATCCCGCCGGAGGTCATCCGGGAGAGCAAGCGCATCCTGCTGGACGGCCTGGGCAACGCCCTGGGCGGCATCGCCTCCGACAAGGGCAAGATCGGCATCATGCAGGCCAAGCTGATGGGGGGCGTCCCCGAGGCCACCGTCATCGGCGTAGGCGGCAAGTACAGCGCTGCGGTATCCGCCTTTGCCAACGCGGAGCTGTGGAACGGTCTGGACATGGACCCCGTCCCCCACATCCCGCCCATCGTGATCCCCCCCATCCTGGCCATGGCGGAGCGGCAGGGCTCCAGCGGGAAGCAGCTGCTCACCGCCCTGTGCGTGGGCCAGGAGCTGGCCCGCCGTCTGTCCCGGGTGCTGCTGTCCATTATGACCGCCTCCATTATGAAATACGGCAAGACCCCGGACGTATTCGGCAACAGCAATGAGCACATCATCGGCGCGGCCATGGCCTGCGGCACCTTGCTGGGCCAGGACGACAAGCAGCTGCGCAACACCTTGGGCATCTCCGCCTATTTCTGCTCCCAGGGCGTGTGCCGCGACTGGGAGTCCACCTCCCCCAAGTCCATGATCAAGTACGTCCCGGTATCCTGGATGGCCCAGGGCGCGGTGCAGGCCGCCCAGCTGGCCTCCCTGGGCTATACGGGCAACGAGTACACCCTGGACAGCGAGTTCGGCTTCCCCAAGTTCTACTGCCGGGAGGACGTGTGGAACCCGGACAAGGTGGTGGAGGGCCTGGGCGAGCAGTGGTTCTTCACCCAGCTCCACTACAAGCCCTACCCCGTCTGCCGCTACCTGCACAGCGTCCTGGACGCCTTTTTGAAGCTCCAGGACAAGCACCACTTCTCCCCCGAGGAGATCGACGCCGTGCGCTGCCACACTGCCGCCTTTGTGGCCAACCCCGACCAGTACGCCGTGGCCAACCAGGTGGACGTCCAGTTCAGCGGGCCCTACTCCGTGGCCCTGGCGGCCTTCGGCTACAAGCCAGGCCCCGCGTGGCAGGATAAGATCGCCCTGAACGACAAACGCCTGGCCGCCTTTGCCCGGAAGGTCACCATGCACGTGGCCCCCGAGTACAAGGCGCTCAGGTCCAAGGATCCCGATTCCTGGTACGGCCGGGTGGAGGTGGATGTCCGCGGGGAGACCTACGTGGAATCCGTGGACTACTCCCGGGGCACCAATAAGGAGGGCTTCCGCCTCACCGACGAGGAAATCCAGGACCGCTTCCGCACCGGCGCCAACTGCATCATCCCTGACTATAAGGCTGAACGCATCATTGGGCTGGTGGAACGCCTGGAGGAGCAGGAGGATCTCACCCAGCTGATGGACAACCTGGTCCTGTAAGCCGCCCGAGGGCGCGCCGACCACAGAGAAAAGGAGTGTATCAGAGATGAAACAACAGAACCGTACCCTGAAAAACAACATAGGCTTAGTCCTGGCCGTCCTAGTCCTGATCGCTATGTACCTGGTCCCCACCAGCGAGCTGCTCACCGCGGCGGGCCGCAACTCCCTGGGCCTGCTGGTGGCGGTGATTATCGCCCTGCTCACCAGCGCCCTGCCCACCGGCGTTTTGTGTATGCTTATCATCCCGCTGACCTATATCCTGGGCTGCGTGGAATCCGCTACCGGCGGCCTGGCGGGCTTCCAGAACCAGAGCGTGTTCTTTATGCTGGCCTCTTTCGGCCTGACCTGCGCTGTGACCAAGGTGCCGCTGTCCAAGCGTCTGATGCGCTGGATCATCACCCACTTCGGCAGGAGCACCTCCGCGGTGATGCTGGCTATCATGGCCTGCTGCGCCCTGCTGTCCGCCATCGTCTCCAACATCGCCGCCTGCTCCGCCTTTATCCCCCTGGTGCTGGGCTTCCTGGATATCTTTGAGGACGAGGAGGAGAAAAAGCGCACCGGCCGGGCTATGATGATCGGCCTGCCCGTGGCCTCCATGCTGGGCGGTATGCTCACCCCCGCGGGCGGCGCGGTGAACGTCATCGCCATCACTTACATCCAGAACCTGGCCGACTTCAACGTGGGCTTCCTGGAGTGGATGGCCATTTTCGCCCCCATCGCCTTCATCCTGTTCCCCATCGCCTTCATCCTGATCAAGAAAATCTACAAGCCCGCCGAAATCTCTGCCGACGAGATCCAGAACTACGTGGGCAAGCTGGACATACCGGAGAAATTTACCAACGCGGAGCTCCGCGTCACGGTGATCGTGCTCACCATGCTGGTGTGCTGGGTGCTGGGCACCTGGGTCTCCTACTTCAACATCATGATCGTAGCCATGGTGGGCGTGGGCATCATGATGCTCCCCCGCGTGGGCGTGTTCTCCTGGGGCGACTTCCTCAAGGAGGCCAACTGGACCGCATTCTTCATGCTGGGCACCCTGGTGGGCCTCACCGGACTGCTGCGCAGCAACGGCGTGGTGGCCTGGCTCAGCTCCATCCTTGACCTGAGCGGCCTGGCGGTGAACGCCACCGTCTTTGCCCTCGGCCTGGCGGTGATCGGCTTCCTTCTGCTCATCATCATGCCTGTGGGCCCCACCCTGGTGAGCGCCTTCGCCGCGCCTATGGCGGCCATCGGCATCGCGGTGGGCATCAACCCCGCCATCCTCATCTGCGTGCTGGTCATGTGCGCCACCTGCTGCTTCCTGTTCCCCATCGACACGGTACCCCTGCTCACCTTTGGCTACGGCTACTACACCATGTCCGATATGCCGAAATCCACCGCCATCATCCAGGTGCTGCTTTCCATTGTCACGGCGCTGTGGATCCCCTTTATCATCGGCGTCCTGTTCTAACCCCAGCCGGACCAGTGCGAAAGGAACGATCTCATGAAAGAAACTTATGTGGAAACCCCCCAGCCCATTGAAATCTACGACAAATGCGACCTCCTGGTGGTGGGCAGCGGCGCGGCGGGACACTCCGCCGCCATCGCCGCCGCCCGGGCGGGCTGCAAGAACATTGTGCTCATGGAGCGGTACGGCTATTCCGGCGGCGACGTCACCGGCGGCTATGTCATCATGGTGCCCAACCTGAGCTGGTACGACAAATCCTTCGTCCGGGGCATCCAGGAGGAGTGGTTCACCCGCCTGGAGCCCATCCCCGGCGCGGTGCGGGGCCCCTCCCTGAAGGACATCGGCAGCCAGGACCCGGTGCTTATCGACGCCTGGCAGTCCATCCACGACTGCGTGAGCCGGGGCGGGTTCGAGGGGGCCAAGCCCTCCTGCCTGGTGCGGGCGGTGTACTACGAGCCCAACCAACTCAAAATCGAGATGGACAAAATGCTGCTGGAGCATAAGGACGCCATCCGGGTGATGTACCACTCCTGGGGGGCGCGGCCCATCATGGACGGCAGCACCATCCAGGGCGTGGCCTTTGAGTCCAAAGAGGGCCGCAGGGCCGTCATGGCCAAGGTGGTTATCGACGCCACCGGCGACGGCGACATCTTCCGCCAGACCGGTGCGCCCTACTCCTCCCTGGCCGATGGGGAGTGCCGCTCCTCCACCACCGCCCTGGTGTGGCGCGTGGCGGGCATCGACTGGGATCAGTTCGAGGCGTGGAAACGCCGCAGCCCCAAGGCCCTGGCCGCCCTGCGGGAGCGGCTCACCGCCATAGCGGGCTTCCGCTGTATGCCCCTGCCCACCAACCAGAACGATATGTGCTGGATCAACAACTGGCACCCCAACCTGGACTGCTCCACCATCGCCGGCCAGACCAAGACCGAGATTGAGACCCGGAACACCATGCGAGAGGTGCTGTCCTACTTAAAAGAAGCGGTGCCCGTGGCCTTCCGGAACGCCTACCTCTACGACATCGCCCCCCAGCTGGGCTACCGCTGCTCCTACCGCCTCAAGGGCGAGTATATCATGAGCGCCAACGATTTCGCCTTCGCCAAACAGCATGACGACGTGATCGCGTGGCACTCCACCATCTGCCAGATCAACGACTGCGGACCGGTGGAAATCCCTTACCGGGCCATCCTGCCCCAGAAGGTGGAAGGGCTGCTGTGCCCGGGGCGGCACCTGTCGGCGGACAACGTGGCCATCGACTGGCTGAACCTGATCCCCCAGTGCGTGGGCACCGGCCAGGCCGCCGGGGTGGCCGCCGCGGTGGCGGTGGCGGACAGCTCCACAGTGCGGGATGTGGACATCAAAAAGGTGCAGGCCATCCTGGCCGGGGAGCAGGATGTGCCCCTGCCCCGGAACGCCCACACCGACCCGTCCTACACCCAGTGCTGCGAGGAGCACGAATACGGCCTGTACACCGCCATGGCGAAAAAAGCCCGGGAGGCGGCGGGTATCGCGGACTTCCGGCAGTGGTAAGGGAAAACGCCTCCGCCCCGGAACCGGGGCAGGGGCCGCCCGGCCTGCCGCCGGGATTCTATGAGGCGCTGTTAAACCTCCCCGCCTGCAAACGGGGCCTGCCCTGCGACGGTTGCGGGCGGTGTGAACGCTGAGCGCCCCGCCCCGCGCCCACCATAGAAAAAACCGGCTGAGCCGCTCTGGTCCAGCCGGTTTTCCGCGCCCATCCTCCGTTTGGGTCGCCGGACCCTTGCCTGATTCCGCCCTGCGTATTATAATGGGACCAAACCACGATACGCCGTCCCTGGCCGTCCGCCGGGGGAAAGGGGAACCACATATGGAGCTTTCCGATATCCGCGCCCTCCGGCTGGCCCTGCACGACTGCCCGGAGCCCTCCGGGCAGGAGGACCGCACCCGGGCCATGCTGATGAAATTCTTGTCCAGCCACACCACATTGGAGCTGCATCCTTGCGGGGCGGGCTTTTACGCCGCCCACCGGGAGCCCGGCGGGGGCAAGTCCCCCATCGCCCTCCGGGCGGACTATGACGCCCTGGCCTTGCCCGAAGGGGGGGCGGCCCACCTTTGCGGCCACGACGGCCACGCCGCCGCCTTGTGCGGGACGGCCCTCTCCATCCAGGGAGAGGCGCTGGGGCGGGACGTTTTCTTCCTGTTCCAGCCCGCCGAGGAGACCGGCGCCGGGGCCCTGGACTGCCTGGAGCTATTCCGGCGGGAGCGGGTGGCCCAGGTCTACGGAGCCCACAACCTCCCCGGCGTTCCCTTGGGCCAGGTGCTTACCCGACCCGGTACTTTCGCCTGCGCCTCCCAGGGCGTGACCCTGTCCCTCCTTGGACGGCCCACCCACGCCGCCTACCCGGAGCATGGCCTCTCCCCCGCCCAGGCGGTGGGGCGGCTGCTATGCGCTCTCCCGGCACTGGCCGATCCCAGCCGGTTTGGCGGCATGGCCCTGTGTACCGTCATCGGCGTGGAGATGGGCGGGCGGTCCTTCGGGGCCGCCGCCGCCCAGGCGCAGGTGCGCCTCACCCTCCGGGCCGAGCTGGACCGGGATCTGGAAACCCTCCATTCGGATATACTCCAGCTTGCCGGTTCCCTGGCCGCCGAGTACGGTCTCGCATTCTCCTGCCAGGTGCAGGACGTGTTCCCCGCCACAGTGAACGACCCTGGCTGCGCCCAGCGGGTACTGGACTGCTGCTGCGGCGGCCTGCTGGACGCCCCCATGCGCTGGAGCGAGGACTTTGGGCACTACCTGCGCCTCTGTCCCGGGGCCTTCTTCGGGATCGGGGCCGGGGAGGGCTGCCCGCCCCTCCACACCGCGGGCTACCAGTACCCCGACGCCCTGCTGGAGCCCACCGTGGCCGCTTTCCGGGCCCTCCTCAACTGAACCTCCCAAAAAACAAGCGGCGCGCCGGAATTCCCTTCCGGCACGCCGCCTGTTTGTCCCGCCGGGACCGAGGCCCTCAGGGAGCCGGGGTCGCATCCAGCGCCCGGAACACCCCCCTGGAGTATAGCGCCGTCGCCGCCGCGGCAGCCGCCGCGCCCATCATCACCGCCCAGGCGGGGCAGCCCTCGAACAGCACCCCATACACCGCCTGCCCCAAAGGGGCCGCGCAGGTCGCCACCGCCGAGGTGAAGGCCATCACCTTGCCCAGCAGCTCCGGCGGGGCCTGCCGCTGGGCGGCGGTGAGCAGCAGCACCGACAGCGTGGTGGCCAGCACCATCAAAATAAAGCTCATGGCCGTCAGCACCCACCAGCTTGCCCAAGGCGGCACACCCGGCAGCAGGGCCAGCCCCATGCCCGCCGCCGTGAGGCCGGCGGCCAGCAGCACCGCGCCCCCCCGGCGCAGCCGCAGCCGGTCCCCCAGGCAGGCCACCAGCATCCCGCCAAACAGCCCGCCCAGCCCCATAGCCCCCTGGGTGAACCCCAGGCGGCTGTCGCTCATGCCCAGCACCTGCACCACCGCCACGGGTATGCCCACGTTCAGCGCGGAGGACAGCACCATGTTGAACAGGGCCAGCACCACCATCACGGACAGAAAGATGGGCCGCTCCCGGCGGATGAACCGCCAGCTCTCCCCCAGATCGCGCCCCACCGTGGACAGCACGCCCCCCGCCGCCGGCCGGGGCTGGTGTGGGATGCGGATGAACAGCTCCATCACCGCGGACAGGAAGAAGCACCCCATGCCCACCCACAGGATGGGGCGGATGCCAAACGCGCCGAACAGCACGCCGCCGATCACCGGCCCCAACAGGCCGGACAGGGTGCCCACCATGTTCACCACAGCGTTGGCCCGGGTGAGCTGCCCCTCCTCCACCAGCAGGGGGATGCTGGCCTGGACGGACGGCTGGTACGCCCCGGCAATTCCGTACAGCAGCATCAGGCAGGCCACCATCAACGGCACCAGGGGGACGCGCCCCAGCAGCAGGGTAAAGGCCAGTACCAGCCCCGCCGTGGAGAAGTCCAGCGCCACCATGATGTTTCGCTTGTTCACCCGGTCCGCCACCACGCCGCCGATGGGCGAGCACAGCACCGCCGGGATAAACGCCGCCGCCCCCACCGCGCCAAACAGGGCCGGGGACTGCGTCTGCCGCAGCAGATACAGCGGCAGGGCAAAGCGCAGGATGGCGTTACCGAACAGGGAGATGACCTGCCCGATGACCACCAGGGTGAAGTCCCGGCGGAACAGGGGTGTATTATTTTGCATCTTGCAAAATCCTCCTTTTTAAACCGACCGTCGGTTTTTATATGTCCAAAAAGAAACCGCCCTGCGGCGGCTTCCTCTCAGCCGTTTCCCGCCCCATCCGGGGGCCTGTGCTGGGCCAATTCCGCAAGCCCCATAAGATAGTCGATGATCTCCCGGTCGAGCAGCGCGGGTATGCCAAAACTGGTGAACATCTGGTTAAACACGGCGCACCGGGCTTTCATTTCCTCCGGGGTGGTGGGGCGGACGGTGGGATTACCCCATATATCGGTCAGCACCAGCATCGCCTCCGCCAGTTCCCTGGGGTGGTCCGTTTGGATGGAGCCATCCGCTATGCCCTGACGAATGATGGGCTCTATAAACTGCGGCGCAGATTCTACAAAAATGTTCCGCAGCTCCATGGCCAGAAATTTGGGGTTGTCCAGCAGGTAGGGCAGCATGCGAACCATATTGTCCTGGCGCTCCGGCTGGAGGGATGCCTTGAAGACGGCCCGCAGCTTGTCCAGGCCGTTGAGGGTATTGTCGTTCAGGATAGCGGACAAAACGGCGGTGTCGTGCTGTCCGATGCGGTCAAACACGGCGTAAAAGATATCCACCTTGGAGGCAAAATGGTGGTAGATGGCCCCCTTGGACAGACCCGTGGCATCGATGATATCCTGGAGGGAGGCATGGTCATAGCCCTTTTCAATGAACAGCCGCTCCGCTGTGTCCAGGATTCTTTGAATCGTCACTTCCGGATGCTTGTTCCGCGCCACGGTCCTTCCCCTCCCAAACAAACCGTTAGTCTGTTTGTAATATACCACATCCTGCCGCCGCTGTCAAGGGGAAATCCCGCCCGCCGGGTCCGCCCCAAAAAAGATGTCCCAAGCCTTGCAGTCCATGGGCAGAATTGGTATAATAATGTCCGCTGCATCAGCCTCACTGCGGCCCGGCCCCATGGCTCGGCCGCCTATTCCACGTTAAAGGGGATACCGCATTATGGAACATCAACCCGCCGTCATCGGTCTACCCCGGGCCATGCTGTACTACCGGTACGGCGTACTCTGGCGCACCTTTTTCACCGGGCTGGGCCTGGGGGTGGCCGCCAGCCCGCCCACCGACCGGGACATTCTGGCCCAGGGGACGGCCCTGGCCATCGACGAGGCCTGCCTGTCGCTGAAAATCTACCTAGGCCATGTGGCGGCCCTGGTGGGGCAGTGCGACTACATCCTCACGCCCCGGGTGAGCAACTTCGGCAGGCACCGGAATATGTGCACCCGGTTTGAATCCACCCCCGACCTGGTGCGCAGCGTGTTCCGCAGCACTGGGCAGAAATTTCTGTCCTACAACGTGGACGGGGAGCTCAAGCAGGACGAGCAGGACGCGTTTTTGTCCATGGGCCGGGAGCTGGGCTGCTCCGCCGGGGCGGTGAAGCGGGCTTACCGCCTGGCGAAAAAGGCGGAGCTGGCCCATTTTAAGGAACAGGTGCAGAAGCAGGAGCAACTCTCCCGCCGGGAGGGCATGAAGGTGCTCATCGCCGCCCACAGCTATGTCATTGAGGACCCCTTTATGGGCAAACCCGTCACCAGGTTCCTGAAGGCGGCGGGGGTTATCCCCCTGCGGGCCGACCTCACCGACCGGGAGGCAGCACTGAAGCGCAGCCTGTCCCTCTCCCCCACCTGCAAGTGGGAGATCAGCCGGGAGATTTTAGGCGGCATCCAGCAGCGCAGAGACACCGTGGACGGCATCATCCTGCTCAGCGCCTTCCCCTGCGGCCCCGACGCCATGGTCAACGAGCTCATCGCCCGCCGGGTGGGGGACGTGCCCCTGCTCAACCTGGTGCTGGACAGTCAAAGCGGCACCGCCGGGGTGGAGACCCGGCTGGAGAGCTTCATCGACATCATCCGCTTTCAGGAGGGCAAGCTGTAATGGCAGAAAAAAACAAACGGAGCATCTCTTTCCCCCGGTACGCGGAATACAACTGCGCCTTCAAATATATTGTAGAGCAGGCTCTTGGGGCCCGGTATGTCATGCCCCCCGTCCTCACCAAGCGCACCATGGAGCTGGGCACCAAGTACAGCCCGGATTTCGTGTGCACCCCCTTCAAAACCATGCTGGGCAGCATGATTGAGTCATTGGAGGCCGGGGCGGACACCCTGCTCATGACCCACGGCCTATGCCGCTTGGGCTACTATGGCGAGCTGCTGGAGCAGATCCTCCGGGACCTGGGCTACCAGTTCGATTTCATCAACCTGTCCGAGTACGACATGGGCAAAAAGAAGGAGTATATCCGCATCGTCCGCCGCCTGGCCCCCGGCGTAAACCCCGCCCGATTCCTGGCCCAGTTTTTGGAGGGCCTCCACATGGTGGAATACCTGGACGAGATCACCGCGGAGTATTTTCAAAACTGCGGCTTCGACGCCACCGGCGGCGACTACCGCCGGGCATACCAGGACTTCCTCACCGCCATGTACACCGCCCAGGACAGGGGCGACGTGGAGCAGGGCTACCGGGGGGCCAAACGCGCGCTCCGGGCCGTCCCGCTGGACAAGCCCCGGCGGCCCCTGCGGGTGGGCATCGTGGGCGAATTCTACACCGCCATGGACCCCTTTTCCAACCTGGAGCTGGAGCAAAAGCTGGCGGACATGGGGGTGGAGATCCACCGCTGGATGAACGTCACCAACCAGTTCCTCCGCTACGGCAGCGGGCAGAAAAACTTGCGGGTGAAGATCCAGGACCTGTGCCGGTACGACATGGGCCCCACCTCTACCGCCAACATCTGGTACGCCCGGGAGTGCGCCGAGCGGGGCTTCGACGGCATCATCCACATCAAATCCGCCGGGTGCACGCCGGAGATCGACGTCATGCCCGTGCTGCAAAATATCGGCGCGGACTATAAGATCCCCGTGCTCTACCTCACCTATGACGCCCAGACCAGCGACGTGGGGCTCATGACCCGGCTGGAGGCGTTTTACGACATGATTGAAATGAGAAAGAAGGTCCTCTGATTTGGAGCACGCATATTTAGGCATCGACGTGGGGTCCATCTCCACCAAAGGCGTCATCATCGACAAGCAGAACAACATCCTGTCCAGCCAATATATCTGGACCCAGGGCGACCCCATCGGCGCGGTAAAGGAGCTGGTGCGCCTGCTGGAGGGGCAGTTCGACAAGGGCGCATACAAGGTGGTGGCCACCGGCACCACCGGCTCCGCCCGGAAGCTGGTGGGCGCCATTTTGGGGGCCACCATGGTGAAAAACGAGATCACCGCCCACGCCGTGGGCACCACCACCTTCTACCCCGATGTGCGCACCATCCTGGAGATCGGCGGGCAGGACTCTAAAATTATCCTGGTAGAAAACGGCGTGGCGGTGGATTACGCTATGAATACCCTATGCGCCGCGGGTACCGGGGCCTTCCTGTCCAGCCAGGCCAAGCGGCTGGGCATTGAGGTAGAGGATATCGGGGACTACGCCCTGCGCTCCACCCACCCCACCCAGATCGCCGCCCGGTGTACCGTGTTCGCCGAGTCCGACCTGGTGCACAAGATCCAGATGGGCCATCCCCGGGAGGACATCATCGCCGGCGTGTGCAACGCGGTGGCGGCCAACTACCTGAACAACGTGGGCAAGGGCAAAAAAATCGTCTCCCCGGTGGTGTTCCAGGGGGGCGTGAGCAAAAACAAGGGGGTGGTAACCGCCTTTGAGCGCACCCTGGGCTGCAAGGTCATTGTGGACCCCAACGGCCACCTCATGGGGGCGCTGGGCGCGGCCATCCTGGCGAGAAGGGGCAGCGGGCGGCAGGAATTTGATTTCTCCGTGGAAAACATGGAGTTCTCCACCCGGGAGGCCAGCTGCGGCGGCTGTCCCAACCGCTGTGAGATCATCTGCGTCTACCGGGGGGCTCAGCTCATCGACTCCTGGGGCAACCGCTGCGAGCGGGGAGCCCAGGTGCGCTGAAGGTCCGGTTCCCAGGTGCGCAAAAGGGACGCCAGGCACGGCGCGCGCCGTGCCTGGCGTCCCTTTATCTTACAGCCCGGGTCACCCATCCCGCTGCTGCTCCAAATATTCATCGTAGGTGGTTTTGCGGTCGATGAGCTTCCCGTCCGCGGTGAAGTCAAACACCCGGTTGCACACGGTCTGTATGAGCTGATGGTCGTGGGAGGCCACCAGCACGTTGCACTTCACCGCCTCCAGCCCCTTGTTCAACGCCGCGATAGACTCCAGGTCCAGATGATTGGTGGGCTGGTCCAGCAAAAGCACATTGGCCCCGGACAGCATCATCCGGGACAGCATACACCGCACCTTCTCCCCGCCGGACAGCACCTTCACCGGCTTGTTGACCTCCTCACCGGAGAACAGCATCCGGCCCAGGAAGCCCCGGAGGTACTGCTCCTGGGGATCCCGAGAGAACTGCCGCAGCCACTGCACCAAGTCGTCCTCGCAGTCCTGGAAATAAGCGGTGTTGTCCTTGGGAAAGTAGGAGAAGGTGGCCGTCTGGCCCCACTTCACTGTGCCCTCGTCCGGCTCCAGTTCCCCGGCCAAGATCTTGAACAGCGCCGTGTGGGCGTTCTCGTTGTCCCCCACAAAGGCGATCTTCTCATCGTGGCCCACGATGAAGGACACCTTGTCCAGCACCTTTACCCCGTCGATGGTCTTGGACACGTCGGTGACAAACAAAATGTCCTTGCCAACCTCCCGGTCGGGGGTGAAGCCCACGAAGGGGTAGCGCCGGGAGGAGGCGGGCATCTCCTGCACCGTCAGCTTGTCCAACAGCTTGCGCCGGGCGGTGGCCTGCTTGGACTTGGACTTGTTGGCGGAGAAGCGGGAGATAAAGTCCTGCAATTCCTTGATTTTCTCCTCGTTGCGCTTGTTCTGGCTCTTGATGAGCTGCTGCACAAGCTGGGAGGACTCGTACCAGAAGTCGTAGTTGCCCACGTACATCTTGATCTTGCCGTAGTCGATGTCCACGATATGGGTGCACACGGTGTTGAGGAAGTGCCGGTCGTGGGACACCACGATGACGGTGCCCTCAAAGTCCAGCAGAAAGTCCTCCAGCCAGTTCACCGCCTCAATGTCCAGGTTGTTGGTGGGCTCGTCCATCATCAGTAAATCCGGGCTGCCGAACAGCGCCTGGGCCAGCAGCACCTTCACCTTCAGCCGGGGATCCAGGGTGGCCATGGGGCTCCCATGGTGTTCGGTGCCCACCCCCAGGCCCTGGAGGATGCGGCTGGCGCTGCTCTCCGCCTCCCAGCCACCCAGCTCGGCATATTCCTCCTCCAGCTGGCAGGCCAGCAGCCCGTCCTCATCGGTCATCTCCTCCTTGGCGTACAGCGCGTCCTTCTCCTTGCCCACGTCGTACAGCCGCTGGTTGCCCATGATCACCGTGTCCATCACCGGATAGGCGTCGTAGGCGTTCTGGTCCTGCTTCAGCACGGACATGCGGATGTTGGGCAGCACGCTCACCTCGCCGGAGGTGGAATCCAGCTCCCCGGAGAGGATCTTCAAAAACGTGGACTTGCCCGCGCCGTTGGCGCCGATGATGCCGTAGCAGTTCCCCCGGTCAAATTGCAGGTCCACATGGGAAAACAGCGGGGTCCCGCTGTAGTTCAGTCCCAGGTCGGTCACAGTAATCATGGCGGTCTCTCCTTCAATATGCTGCAAAATCCATGGGGAACATCATACCACAGGGGTGGCGGTACTGCAAGCTATATTTTGCAGGATATATCATTCTCCCCCCGTCACAATCATGTTGGGCCAGCGCTCCTCCATTCTGGCGTCTCCGTATTGGCTGTCCAGGAATTCCTCAAAGGCGTTGGCGGGCTCCGGCTGGATGGCCCGGCCGCCGTACCGGAACATGGCCGCGCAGGTGAGGGCCGCGTTGCACACCATGAGGAGCACCACCACCCAGGTGGCAACCTTGCCCGCCAGGGCCGGGAGGGATTCGATGCTCTTGGACATAGGCGGATAGATCATCTTGATCCACACCACCGCCAGCACGCCCCAGAAAAAGCAGAACAGCACGTTGGTGCGCCCGCCGATGTTCAGCGGCATGTCGCTGTAGTCCCAGAACACCGTGCCGAACACCAGCTCAGTGAACACGCTGCACATGTACTCATAGGCACCGCCGATGACAAACCCGGCGGCAAATACGTAGCGGTCGTTTTTCTCGGCCAGCCGCTGGAGGGTGACGGTGAGCACCACCGCGCCCAGTCCCCACACAAAGCTGAACGGGCCGTAGAGCACGCTGGAGCGGTTCATCCACTGGCCGTCCACCAGGCCGCACCAAAAGGTCTCGATGATGTCTCCCAGCAGAGCTGAAATCAGAAAAACCCACACCAACTTGTCCCAGCACAGCCCCTTGGCGAAGGTATAGGCCCCTTCCTCCTTCCCCGGGCCCTGCTCCAAGCCCGGGTAGGCTTTTTGCAGACGTTTCCACACGGCGTTGTAAATGCGGCCGGCCAATTTCTTCTGGCCGCTGACCGCCTGCCGCTCCTCGTAGCGGGAAGCGTCCCCCGTGCGCACGGCGTAGAACACGGCGGCGAAATCCAGCCCAACCAGGGCCAGTTCTGCCAGCACCACGATATGCCGCACCACCTCGGGCACCAGCATCAGCCCCGCCATCAGCACCGGATGAAGGATCAAATAGACCACATAATATACCGCCGCCACCGCCACGGAGGCCAGCAGGCCCTTCCCCGTACCGGACAGCAGGCGGCTGCGCTCCTGGTTCCACCGGATTTTGGGCCCCACCCGGCGGAAGAAGTGGTCCCCGATCCCCTCCACTACCGACGACACCACCATGGTGGCCAGGAAGGACAAAACATGCCGCCCCGCCAGGGTGGGCAGCACCAATAACAGCAGGACAAAGGTAAACCCATAGGACAGCACCAGCGGCAGGGCCACCACGCCCCGGTTGCAGAACTTCCGCCGGGTAACGGCATACCAGCCCGCCTCCGCCGCCCACCCCAGGAAGGAATAGACCAACAGGTACAACCCCAGGTCGTACAAATTATACAACGATCCACACGTCCTTTCCCTATCTATGGCGGCGCGTCCGCGTCCGGACCCGCCCGACCGTATCTCGTATCATACCACAGGCGCAGAAAAAAGGACAGGTCTTTTTGAAAAAATACCCGTCCCAACGGCCCATCCGCCCAGATGGGGATTGCCAGGGCGGGCGGTTTGATTTATAATATATATCTTGCAAGATACCTGCCCGGCCCACGCCGCCGGGCCATGGAAAAGGAGGGTACGCCATGAGGCGTCTGTTTGACTTGGATTCCCCGTTGATGCGCTTCCTGTCCGGCGCGGCCGACCTGGCGGCGCTCAACTTGCTCTGGCTGGCGTGCTGCCTCCCGGTGGTCACCATCGGCCCATCCTGCACCGCCCTGTACTATGTGGCCCGGCGCATCGCCCGCCGGGGGGCCCCCCCGGTGGCCAAGACCTTCTTCCGCGCGTTTCGCGCCAATTTCAGGCAGTCCCTGCTGGTCTCCCTGGCCCTGCTGCCCCCTGCCGGCCTGGCGGCGGGCTATCTGGCCCTCGCCGCCTCCGGCGCGTTGGACGGCGCGCTGTGGCTCAAGGCGCTGTGCTGCCTGGTCGTCCTGCTCGCCGGGTTCACCTGCGCCTACGCCTTCCCCCTGCTGGCCTATTTCGATAATTCGGTTGCCAACACCCTGAAAAACGCTGTCCTGCTGCCCCTGGCCAATCCCCTGCTGGCCCTGGCGGTCACCGCGCTGGACCTGCTGCCCGTCCTGCTGCTGCTGTTCGACCCGCAGCTGTTCGCCCGGTGCGTCATCTTCTGGGTCGTGCTGGGCGCCGCCCTCACGGCGGTGGCGGCCATGGCGCTGCTGGAGCGGCTGTTCCGGCGCTTCGCCCTGCCGGGGGACAGCGCCGGGGACGGAGAATAATTTATACTTTTGTAACATTTCTCCCCGAACTTTTGTAATGGGATTCGTTTAGTATAGGTTTTGCAAGAGATATCCTTTCTTTTTCATTCTATCCTCCATCCTAAATGGGCCGGGGCGGCAATGCCCCGGCCCACCTTTTTGCCTCCGCTCACACCGGCGGCGGGAACACCGCCTGGAGCCCCATCTCCTGGATGCTCCGCAGGTAGTGATAGATATCCCAATCGCTGTACCTCCGGCGGCCGTCGGCGTCCTTCTGCTCGCCCAGCGCCCGGAACAGCAGGGCGTATTCAAACTCCAGCGACGTGTCGAACACACCCAGATCGTCTGTGTTGATGCACACGTGCAGCTGGGGGCACTCCCGGCGGTGGTCCGGATCGCCCAGCGCCGCGTTGTTGAACCGGACGATAGGATGTTTGCCGTATTCGCCGAACGTGCCGATCAGCACGTTGGAAGACGGGTTGCATTCGATCATAATCCCCCGCCGCTCCAGATACCGCTGCATGGCCTCCTGTACCTGTCGGACAAGCTCGATATAGTCCGCCGTGATGGGGATGTTGACCGCCTTCGCCCCCTCTATCTTTTCCTCTCGCCCATAGTGGTACTGGGAATACAACGCGGCGATATCCTGATCCCGCCGGTAGGGACCCAGCTCTTTCCCCGGGGCTCCCGGGGCCACCTGCCAGCGGTCATATTGCAGCCCGTTCGCCTGAGGCTCCTGAAACGCCCCGGTCTCATACAGCTGGGGCGCATCCCCCCGGAGCATCATGCTGCAATAGTAGTCCTGAAGGGTCATCGACCAGTGGTGGTCCATACGGCCATAAATCTCACGCATCAGCCGCAGCGCGTCCCGCTGCATGATCCCGTACTGCTGGGGGTCGATCCGCACGCCTAACTCCCGGCCGCGGTAGAGCAGCCACACCAGGTTATCCAAATAATTCTGCTTGGGCATGATGATATTCATCGCCTTGGTCCGGTAATGGATCTGGGGATCCACCCCCAGCGCCAGGGCGTGGCCAATGCGGTCCCCCCGGCGGAAATCCAGGAAGTCCACAGCCTCGTCAATGGCCCGCAGGCCGTCGGCAATGTCATAGAAATCCTCCCCGGCATGGTAGGTCACAGACAGGCGGTGCTTTGGCTGGGGCAGCAGCGCGCCGGGGCTGCCAAACTCCTCGGGCCGGAAATTGCGCAAAAACCGGAACGCCGTGGCAAATACCTCGGGACGGCAGTCCACCTCGTTGGAACAGGCATCGATGCCCCGAACCCGGTTGCAGAGGTACGGCGACCGGCTGAGTCCCTCCGCCAGGGCCAGGGCCTGCCCCTTGGTCTTTTCCCGCAGCGCCTCGTGGCGGCACTGCCGCGAAAAAACCGGCAGCTTGACGGGGTCTTCATCCCCTCGCTTGGGAAAATGCACCACGTAGAAATGCCGCTCCCCCAGGAAGGACGCCGCCTCCAGCTCCGGGTCAAACTCATAGCCGCCCAGGTGCGGGAAGGGCCGGAACGGCTCGTCGGCAAAGCGCTTCCCCAGGTCGTACCTTCGGATCCTTTCCTCCATCGCCTCCGCAGTGTCCCCAGGGGTGAGACGGCCCTCCAGGAACCTGACATGCTCCGCTTCCAGCGGCGCGTTCAGCGCCATCCGGCACGCCTCCCACCGGTACGGCCCCTGCCAGGCCAGATCCTTCCGATCCTGATAATTGGCGAAATTCTGGAACCCCACCTGCCGGTTCACCTGGATCATCTCGCCCCGGAAGGCGGTCTTTAGCAGCAGGTATAAGTAGAACAGCTCCTGTTCAAAATCCGTGAACCTCTCCCGGAAGCAAGCGGTAAAACAGCGGTACAGGAAGTGCCGTTCCCCGGCCAGCACGCGGTAGGGGGAGTTCTCCACCGCGCGGAACACCTCCGGCCCCAGCGCGTAGTCCAGGCAGGCGGTCTCCCCCTCCGGCAGCGTGAATACCATGCCGTAGCCCTGCTGGAGCACCTTGACCTGGCCGGCCAGGGCGGGCAGAGGCTCAAACAGGCGGAGGTATTCATCCCGGAACACGTCCCGGCTGCAAAATTTTTCCTGCCGGCCTTCGGCATCCCGGGGCAAAAACGCGTCCCGGTGCAGGGCGCGGAACAGGATGCTGCGCACCAGCGCCGCCACCTTCAGCCGCTCCCCGGTGGACAGCACATTATCCTCCGGCCCCCGGCTTGCCACGGATTGCAGCAGCATGGAAAATCCCTCCGGCAGCTCCTCAACAGCCATGGGGTCGTTCATCAGCGCGCACCAAGCCAGCGCGAAAGACTGGGTGGATCCGTTGAGATGGTAGTGGTTTTCCGCGATCCCCGATTCCAGCCCCTGCCGCAATACGCCGTTATCCGTGGGCAGCACGGCGAGCCAGGCAAACCTCTCCCGCCGGATCCCCGACCTGCCGTCCCGGTACGCCAGGTAGGCGCACACGACCATGTCCTGGCCAAACAGGTGATACAGTTCCCGCCAGCGCAGCACCTGGGAAAACCGGCACAGCGGTTCCTCCCCCTGAAGGGTGAGCACTTCATCCCCCAGATCCACCAGGGGCAGAAACACGGACTCCCGCAAGCCGGACTCCTCCGCCCGCCGCCGCACAGACTGGGTCAGCTGGTTGAAAAAGAGCTTCTGCTCGTCCTCTGAATAGCCCTGGAGCGTCGTCTCCGCAAAGCGGAGAAAAGTGGAGCGCCGGACGTCCGATGGTGGCCTGAAGGCGCGCTCGGCATGCTCCGACACCCGCCGGAGCATACGCTCCGGCGGGATGCGGCGGAATAGGACGTCCAGAATCTTTCCCGCGGTATCCATCACGATTTGCCCTCAGCCTTGAGCGTTTTCTTTACCTCAGCGATACTGTACCCCATGATTTCGCACAGTTTTCTCATCTGACGCTGGAATTCTCCCCAAAACACTTTCCGGTCTGCCGTGGGCACATTGCCCACCGCAAGATCCTGGATGATGTCTTCCGGGTGGATCGTATCCCAGTCAAAGCCTTTGCTGTGCTGGGGGTAGGTATAATCCTTCGACTCGCTGACGAACGTACTCCAGCAGACATCCAGCTTCTTGGCATTTACTGGATCCTCTCCCATTGCGTCATTCAGGCGCTCCGCCGCGGCGTAGATGCGACAGAGGTCATTCAGTTTGTCCTTGTTCGCCGCCTCGTCCACCGCGCTGACAACATCGCTGAGGATAGCCTGGGGTCCACGGTCCACCAGGGTCCGGATATCCTTCAGCCAGCTGCACAGCATCGGCTTTGCCTCGTCCTGCCGGGCATTGATTCGCTGGATCTCATCATCGCACTGCTCCAAAGCAATCCGGAGCGCCGCCAGGAAGTTCGATGCTGCCCCGTCAGGCAGGCGCTGAATCCGCTTTTGCAGCGCGTCCTGCGCATCCCAGTTGATGGCCACCGTGGCAGCGGAGGTCTGGACAGCATACAGCGTCGCCTGGAGCGGCACGTCCCGTCCCAGGCCCACGTCCTCCAGCGCGCCCTTGGACAAAAACAGGGTGATAAAATTCAGGAAGCTGAACTGGTACCGCCCCCCTCCCAGTTCGGTGAGCAGGCGCCGCAGGACCTTTTCTGACCCAACCCGTTTTCTCAGCCATTCGACCTCCTCCGAATCCAGCACAGCCGCCAGTTTCTGCCCTCCGATGCTCACCGTCTCCCCGTGCAGGGGATAGCGGTCCGGCAGGTGGGTGAGCTCCGGGGAAAAGTCGAAAATAATGGGCCCCGCCGCGCCCTTCCCCCCGTCCAAATACGGCGCGATGGCCACTTTTTTCTGCCGCAGCACCGCCTTGTGGCTCTGGATGGTGAAGAACGTGTGGATGGCAAAGAAAAAGTAGAAGTCGTCCATCTGGCGGTGGACCTTCCGGAGCTTTTGGATCCGCTCCACCATCCCACTATAGCTGGCCGCCTCCCCCGCGGCGGGCTCGCCCGCTTCTTTCCCATACACTTCCTGGAGCTGCTCCACCGCCACCTGGAACCGCTCCTCCGGGCTGGCCGCCCCCAGCTTTTCCAGTGCGGCGGCCTTTTTGACGGACAGTTTGGTATGTACCCAGTCATGGAGGAAATAGTGCTCAAACAGGGGCAGGTTGACCTCCAACACCTTCACCTGCCTGTCCACCAGATCCGCCAGTTCTTGGGGGCTGTAAAGCTCACGAGTTTTCCCGTCCTCCGCCCCGATGATCACGGGGACGTCCTCCATGGACGACAGCGTCCCCAAAAACTGGGCAAATCCCCGCAAGGTGGTGGGGATCAGGTTGTGCACATAGGACTCCGAACCGGCAAAAATAATCCTCGTCTTGCGGTACACATAGCGCAGAATCCGCGACTGGAAGGAATAGTCCTGCGCATGCTCCTTCTCCTTGGGCGTCAGGAGGACGTTCGGATCCCCCTTGTTGTCCGGTGTGATGTATTCAATCTCCAGGGAATTCCCCTGCTGGTGGATCACGTCGTCCAGGTGGGGCAGGTACACCGTGTAGCTGGGAGGGATCAGCTTGTCCAGATATTTGCTCTCAATCTTCCGCAGCTTGTCCACGTCCACAATCTTTTCCCGCAGGCCCCATTCAAATTCCTGCACGTAATGCTGTGTCAGCGTGATGCGCAGCATGTCCATATCGGTGGCCATCAGGATAATCACATTCGGGATGGTGAGGTACTTCCTCACGTCCTCCAGCAGCTCGTAGCCCTTCCGGATCTGGAAATCCGTGTCGTCCAGCTGGATCACCAGATAGGACCTGCCGTCTTTGCAGCCATCCCCGATAAAATGCAGCAGTTCCCGGGTCAGTTCCTTAAATTTGTCCTTCAGCACCGCGCTGTCGCTCATCTCATGGATGCCGGACAGGCTTTTGATCTCCTTGCCCTCTCGGAATTTGATGGCGTTGATCCCGGACAGGCACTGCTGGAACAGGCTCAGCAGGCTGTTCTTCTCCGCCTCGCTGTGGCCGTAATGGGCGGCAAACCCCTGGTCCCTGCAGGACTTTTTCCATGTCTGCTCCGCCGCGCGGTACATCCTGGACAGCACCACCGCCAGGATGCTCTGATCCTTCTCCAGAATCGTAGGGTCGATGGGCGGCAGGACGGTAAAACGGCAGTCCCGCAGCGGATCTTCCTTCTCAAGGTCTTCCCCCTCGAACCCCGTGCGCATCGCCTGGGAAAATGACACCATAGCGCTTGTTTTACCCTGCCCCCTTGGCCCCGAGAAGGTGATGATGTTGTGGAGGTAGCCGTACACCCCCGTGGCCTCCATTGCGGCCGCCATCCGCAGTTGCTGCGGCTGCTGGATGATCTCCCGCAGGGCGTCCAGCGCCTGCCGGTAAACCGGGTACATGAATTCATCCCGGTCCGTGATCCTCTCAGAGATAACCAATCCATGCTCCTGCCCCTTGACCATTTTCAGCTTCATAGGGATCTCCCTTTCTTTTTCTTTACTATGATAAAGAGGCCGCCGAATAAATCTTCCCGTGATTTATTCGGCGGCCTCTAAAACAGTGCCGGAATATTGACGATTACGCGTGTGCCGCCGGGGCGCCTTACCGGGGGCACTCCAGGAACTTCTGCGCCATCTCCGTGTACACGTCCTGCCTGGCCGCCTCACGGCGGACAAAGGCCAGATAGCTGCCGTCCCCCTCCTCCCGCCAGTCGTCCGCGGTCATCAGTTCAAAATCCCAGTCGTTCAAACTGTGCCCACATTCATACAGGCGGTCCACAAAGGCCACGCCGTCCCGTTTCAATTTTTGCAGCTCCTGCTCCTCCCGGTTTAGGGCGTCCGTCATGCCGCCCGCCCCTGGGTCCACCGTATTGGGTAAGAATTCGATAAACAGCTTTACCGCGTCCTGCGCGTCCAGGCCAAGTCTCCAGTGCTCCTGTTCCACCATAGCCAAGGCGGGGATAAAGAGGTGGTACACCCTGGGTGTGGCAAAGGTGGCCAGTTCCCCGGCTTTCAGCAGCGGCCGGATCCGCCCTGCCCTCTCCTCCAGCTCGGACTCGTTCAGGGCCATCACTCCGCAGTCCACCTGCGTAAACGTACACGCAATCAGGTCAAGCCCCGGCGCGGATATACTCCCAAAATAATCTTTCAGATCGATCACGCCCACCCGCTGGCGGCCCAGATCGAAGCTTCCCGTTCCGCAAACCGCCCGGTACGCCTGCGCCTCCGAGTCTATGCCTACCTGCTCCATCGTAAACGCCACTGCATCGTTCACCCTGCCCCGCAACTCATCGGGGAGGGGATCTTCCTCCAGCCACTCCAGCAGCGGTTCCGCGCCGGCGCAGAACGCCGGGTAAAGGATGTTCTGCAACCGGCCCCATAGTCCGGGAATTTCATCCATCGCTATAATCTCTTTTGCCAGCTCCTCACCCCTGGCAAAATTACGGGTGATCTTGCCCAGATCGCTCTCCCCCAGATCAAACTGAATCACACCACTGTCCGTGCAGAAATCCCAGAAGCAGAGGATGGACAGCAGGAACACAAAGAATTGCGCCCGCGGCTTTTGCAGCAGCCGGTGTTGGCTGCTCAAGATAGACGCCGTTGTCTGCGCCGTAACGCCGCAGGCATCCAGCTCGGCCAGAACCTCTCTGGCCAGCCTGTCGAGGAGGGCAGGCTCCACGCCGCCGAACAGCGTCATACCGGTCATCCAGACCTCCGGATTTTCCAGCTCGGGGATATATTTGCGCCGGTACCGGACGGTGGGCAGGAAATTATTCCCCACCCAGCAGGCGTAAAACTGCTCCTCCACCCCGCGGAACTTCCATTTCCGATCCGCCCAGCTGTCCGCGCCCCGAGCGGCCTCCTCCTCCCTCACCGAGAAGGACACCGTATAACTGGTGTTGGGCACATCCACTTTCTGTAAAAAGCTGGATATCTGCTGGGAAAAACGCTTCAGCCCGCTGCTGCGCACCAGCTTCTTTTCCCAGAGCTTATGCAGGTAGTCCGCCTCAATCAGCAGCGGCTGGCTGTTTCGGGCAAATACGGCGATATCAATAGCCTCCACCATGTCCCAGTGGAGATAATGCCGCCTGTCCTCGTCCAGCCGCCCGCCCAGCCGTTCCTCCAGCTTGGAGGCCACCAACTCCTCCAGATCATAGAGCAGCTTGACGATGGCCCGCCCATGATATGCCAAATCGTCCACCAGCAGGACGCTGGGGAATCGGCCGCGGCTGATATAATAGTCCGCAATCTCGTCGGCATACAGCAGCAGGGCGGTGTTGGAGATGATGCGCCCTTCATTGGCGGCCCGTTTGCCCGAGGCCGCGTGCACCTGCAAGAAAATGTGGTTTAAGTTGAAGCACCTGCGCGCCATCATAACAACATAAGCATGAGCCTCCGCCCACACTTCTTGGAAGAACATATAAAGTTCATCGTACTCCTGGTGGAGGATGCTCTCCCCCAGCCAGTTCACGTCGGAAATATCACACAATGACTGTTCCTCCCAGGCCGCAAAGTGCGCACGACAGGCGCATAAATATTATATGCTTCGGCTTTGCCGATGTCAATATTTTTCCACTTTGCAGTCATATTTTTAGCAGTGTTGCACAGTAGCGAGGCATCTGCTGCGCCCCGCC
>CAJULZ010000028.1 GCA_910587205.1 uncultured Oscillospiraceae bacterium | reverse complement strand
GATCTGGGAGGGCACCACCCGGCGGTAGCCCCGGCCCGCGTCCTCCACGAAGGTAAAGCCCTTTTCCGCCGCGATGGCGTCGGCCTCCTCCTTGGTGTAAAAGCTGCCCACGGGCTTGGTGGGCTTCTGGAAGCCAGGGTCCGCCTCATCCACCACCACCTGGGTGACTACGGTGGCGCAGGCCTTTTTAATGCCCCGGCCCTTCAGCTCGTCTTGGATGGCCTGCTGGAGGTGGTAGCCGATATAGCCCTGGGTCATGGCCCCGCACTCGGGGAAGGGCATATAGGGGGTGCCGCCGCCCTTGTTGGCGGAAAACTCCATGGCCAGGTTGATCATGCCCACTTGGGGGCCGTTGCCGTGGCCAATGATGACGTCGTAACCTTTTTCCACCAGATCCACGATGGGCTTGGCGGTGCTCTTCACCAGGGCCAGCTGCTCCTCAGGGGAGTTGCCCAGGGCGTTGCCGCCCAGGGCTACAACAATTCGCTTCCCCATGGCTTTTACTTCAGCGTGGCGTACATCACAGCCTTGATGGTGTGCATACGGTTCTCTGCCTCATCGAACTGGCGGGCCTGCTTGCCCAGGAACACGTCGTCGGTAACTTCCATGGCGGGGATGCCGAACTTCTGGAAGATGTCCTCGCCGATGGTGGTGTCCCGGTCGTGGAAGGAGGGCAGGCAGTGCAGGAAGATGGCGGTAGGCTTGGCCATAGCCATCACGTCTTTGTTCACCTGATAGGGCAGCAGCAGCTTGATGCGCTCGGCCCAGATCTCGTCCGGCTCGCCCATGGACACCCAGATATCGGTGTACAGCACGTCGCAGTCGCGGGCACCCTGCTTCACGTCGTCGGTCAGCTCGATGGTCGCGCCGGTCTCGGCGGCCACAGCCTTGCACTTCTCCACCAGGTCGGCGGCGGGCATCAGCTCCTTGGGCCCGCAGGCGCAGAAGTGCATGCCCAGCTTGGCGCACACCACCATCAGGGAGTTGGCCACGTTGTTGCGGGCGTCGCCAAAGAAGGTGAGTTTGCGGCCACGCACGTCGCCGAACTCCTCCTTCACGGTGAGAATGTCGGCCAGCATCTGGGTGGGATGGAAGGCGTCGGTCAGGCCGTTCCACACGGGCACGCCGGAGTAGCGGGCCAGATCCTCCACCACGGACTGCTTAAAACCGCGGTATTCGATGCCGTCATACATACGGCCCAGCACCTTGGCGGTGTCGGCCAGGGACTCCTTCTTGCCCATCTGGGAGGAGCCGGGGTCCAGGAAGGTGACGCCCATGCCCAGATCCCGGGCGCCCACCTCGAAGGCGCAGCGGGTGCGGGTGGAGGTCTTCTCAAACAGCAGCACCACCTGCTTGTCGGTGAGCCACTTGTGCTCCACGCCGTTGTTCTTCATGCGCTTGAACTCGGCGGAGAGGTCCAGCATATAGTTGATTTCCTCGGGGGTGAAGTCCAGCAAAGTCAAAAAGCTCCTGCCACGGATGTTGATGCCCATTGTAAATTCCTCCTAAATCAGATTAAAATAGTTTGGGACAGTCCTTATTCTGCCCGGATCAGGGGCATGGACATACAGCGCGGGCCGCCGCGGCCGCGGGAAAGTTCAGCGGAGGGCATCTCCAGCACGGTGAGCCCCGCGTCGCGCAGGATGGCGTTGGACACGTCGTTGCGCTGGTAGACCACGATCTTCCCCGGGGCGATGCACAGGGTGTTGGAGCCGTCGTTCCACTGTTCGCGGGCCGCCGCGATCAGGTCGTCGCCGCCACAGAAGATCAGCTCCACGTTGTCCACGTGGGTATACCGCTCCAGGATGTGCTTCAGGTCGGAATCCACCCGCTTGATGTGCAGGTCGGCGGGGTCGTCCCTGTCCGAGGTGATCTCGTACACGGTGAGCGGGCCCAGGATGGCGGGATGGACGGTGTACTTGTTCACATCGATCTGGGTGAACACGGTGTCCAGGTGCATGAACGCGCGGCTCTTGGGGATGTCGAAAGCCAGCACGGTGCGGATCCTGGCCTCGGGGTCGGTGAACAGGTTCCGGGCCGCCGCCTCAATGGCGTCGGGGCAGGTGCGCTGGGAGATACCGATGGCCAGGGTGTCCTCGGTGAGGTTGAGCACGTCGCCGCCCTCGATGTTGGCGTGGAGGTCGCGGTCGTAGTAGCGGGTGACAAGGCCCTCGAAGTCGGGGTGATACTTGAAGATATAGTCCGCGTAAATGGTCTCGCGGCAGCGGGTTACGGAGTACATCTTGTGCAGGAACACGCCGGTGCCCACGCTGGCGAACGGGTCGCGGGTGAAGTACAGGTTGGGCATGGGATGGACCACCAGGTCGTCGGGGGGGGCCACCAGATCCTGGAGGGAGTAGGCCCGGGCGGCGTCGCCCATTTCCTTCAGGGTGATGCCCTCCATGGTCTTTTCCACCAGGGCCTTGCCCTGGAAATGGCTGGTGAGGTACTCCAGGCACTTGTCCTGCCACCGCCGGGTCTTGATGTTGCCCTCAAACAGCCACTGGCGCAGGAAGGGCTCCACCAGCTTGGGATTGAGGCTGAGCACGTCGGTCATCAGGTCCTCCAGATAGACCACCTCAGTGCCGTTGTCCCGGAGGATCTGGGCGAAGGCGTCGTGCTCCTCCTGCGCGACTTTCAGGAAGGGGATGTCGTCAAACAAAAGCTCCCCCAGGGTATCCGGGGTCAGGTTCAGCAGCTCCTTGCCGGGGCGGTGCAGCAGCACTTTTTTCAGCGGGTTGATCTCGCTTCTGACGCAAATACCTTTCATGGCTCCTCCTATTCATTAACGATCACGTGAATGATTTTTCGCCCGCCACCCGCGCGCATCGGTGGGGCGATTCATGACCATCTTCATAGTACCCAAATTTGGAAAAAATAATGGACGTTGGCCGCGCTGTGGGTTGTATATTTCGGCTAAAATTTACGCAAACTTCGCTCACTTTTTGAACAGTATCACAGGGCATGTCAAAATAATATCAAAAAGGGCCGGAAGGAAGCGCCAAATTGCTTCTCTCCGGTCCTTTTCTGCCCATTACAGGCAATATCAAATTGACAGCTCCGCGGCGGCCCGCAGGAACTCCTCCGGCATGGCAGGGGTCTTCCCGCTGACGATTTTCGGGGAACCGCCGCCGGAAACCTCCAGCGCCCCCTTCAGCCCTTCCATCCAAGCCCGGGCCCTCCCCTCCGGGGAAACGGCGGCAAAGCTCACGCCGCCGTCCAGCTCCGCCATCAGCACTACGCCGCGCTCCGCCCTGCCCAGAACGGCCTGGGCCATGGCCCGCAGATTCCCGGCGTCCTTGGCGGGGTACCGGACCAGGCTATCCCCCGTCTGGAGCAGGGCGTCCGCCTGATAACCGCACAGCTCCCGGCGCAGGGCCTCGTTCTCCTTTTTCAGCGCCTTGGCCGAGGCCAGCAGCCCCCCCATCTTTTCCGGCAGGTCGGGGATAGCGGTGCCGGACAGCTCCGCCAGCTTCCGCAGCACCGCGTGATCCTGCCGCAGGCGCACGGCCACCATAGGTCCCACGGCGGTGTAGATCTTCGTGCCCCGGCCGGAATGTTCGCTGCCCAGCACGGTGAATGCCAGGATGTCCCGGGTCTGCCCCACATGGGGGGTGCCGCAGGGCTGGGTGTCCACATCGCCAAACTTCACAATGCGCACCTCGTCATAGCCCTGGTACTTGGGATCCGGGTAGTCCGCTCCCTTCACGTAGGACAGCTCCACCTGGAGGTTGTCCATAATCTGTTTATCCAAAAACGCCTGAACCTCGTCCAGGTGGCCTGGGGGGAGATCCCTGGTGTTCACCTCATACCACTGGTTTTCCGGATGGACGCCGATGGCCACGATGCGCACCCCCATGCGCCCATAAAACCCGTCCAGCATGTGGAACGCGGACTGGACGGCGGTGTTGTTCCAGCGGGTGAGCCGGTCCGCCTCCATGTGGATGGGATCGCCCAGATCCCCCTCCACCCGGTGCCAGAGGGTGTCCCCCTCCCACTGCAGCTCCAGCACTTTTTGGCCGTTGATCTCCCCCTCGTCGGCCAGGGCGCCGCCCTTTTCGCCGTAAAACACGGTATCCTCGAAAGCGTACCAGCCGTCACGGACGGTCTTGATCCGGGTGTCCAGGGTAAGCTTCAAAAAGTCATCGTAATTCCGGTTCATACCCGGTCCTCCCCACTAAAATATCTTGCAGGATGCAAGATGCCGGACCACTCAGCCCAGCGGCGCGTCGCAGAA
Organism: uncultured Oscillospiraceae bacterium; assembly: GCA_910587205.1. Lineage (GTDB taxonomy): Bacteria > Bacillota > Clostridia > Oscillospirales > Oscillospiraceae > Enterenecus. The sequence goes on along the minus strand of CAJULZ010000028.1, from coordinate 21,027 downwards.
CGCGCAGCAGTCCACGCCGCCCGCCTTCTTCACCAGCGGGGGAAGGTAGTGCTCGGTCTGGGTGATGCAGCGGGGGTTGCGGCACACCGGGCCGTGGCCGATCTCCACGGGGCCGGGGGCGATGCGGGGCTGGTTGGCCAGGTCGGCCAGCAGCGCCATGCGGGAGAACATCCCATACCGCGCCTGTTCGAAATACACCGCCCGAGGGTCGTCGTCCACGTCCACGGCGATCTCGTCCACCCGGGGCAGCGGGTGCATCACCAGCAGGTTTTCCTTGGCCCGCTTCAGCTTGGAGCGGGTGAGGATATAGATCCCCTTGCAGCGCTCGTACTCCAAGGGGTCGATGAAGCGTTCCCGCTGGATGCGGGTCATGTACAATACGTCCAGCTGGGGAATTACGGGGTCCAAGCCGGTGACCTCCAGGAAGGGCATATTGCGCTCCTTCATGAACTGCCGGAGGTAGTCCGGGATGGCCAGCTCGGGCGGGGCGATGAGGAAAAAGCGGATGTCCTTAAACTTCGCCATGGCTTTGATGAGGGAGTGGACAGTGCGGCCGTTTTTCAAATCGCCGCACAACCCCACGCTCAGCCCGTCCACCGAGCCCCGCAGGCGGGTGATGGTGGTCAGGTCGGTGGTGGTCTGGGTGGGGTGCATGTGCCCGCCGTCCCCGGCGTTGATGACGGGCACCTCGGAGTACAGCGAGGCGGCCTTGGCCGCGCCCTCCCAGGGGGTGCGCATCACCACCACGTCGGCGTACCCGGCCACCATCTTGACGGTATCTTTCAGCGACTCGCCCTTGGCGGTGGAGGAGGACTTCGGGTCGGCAAAGCCGAACACCGTGCCGCCCAGGCGGAGCATGGCGGTCTGGAACGAAAAATTGGTGCGGGTGGACGGCTCGTAGAACAGCGAGGCCATCACCTTGCCCCTGCACACGTCCAGGTGCTGCTCCGGCGCGTCCATAATCCGCTCTGCGCGGGCGTACAGCTCATCCCATTCCTCCCGGGGCAAATCCCCAAAGTCAATCAAATGCCGCATATTTTTCTGTCCCCTTCCACCGTATTCACTTGGAGTTTTTCCCGCAAAAAACCCTGCCCAACGTGGGCAGGGTTTTGGACGGGGCTGACATGGCCCTGCTATGGCGCGCCGGAGAAGATTCGAACTCCCGGCCTTCTGATCCGTAGTCAGACGCTCTATCCAGCTGAGCTACCGGCGCATCTTATTTTCGGTCTATGATATCCTAAGAGTGCGGCAGCCGATAGTAATTACTCCCTGTTTTTCTTGTATATTCCTGTAAAGTCGGGGCCGTGTGGGCACGGGCCCCGGCGGGACGCGGGCTACCCGTCCGCCGTCCCGCCGGGGATGTTCAGCAGCTCGCTGCGGTAGAACTCCTCCGCCTGGAGCATCAGCGTGGAGATACTGTTGCCGGTCTCCACCATCTCGTGCTGGGTCATGTCCAGCAGGCCGCCCTCCCCCTCCTGTTTCGTCCAGACGGCGGCGGAGCGGTCCACGTCCAGGGTGAACTCGCCCAGGACCCCGGCGTCCGCCTGCTCCAGGCAGACCAGCAGGATGCGCCGCGTCCCGTCCGTCCAGGAGGCGTGGCCGTCCAGCGCATAGGGCTGGAGCCGCCGGGGGAGGAAATAGGAGGCGTCGCCCTCAAAATACAGCGAGCCGGGGGCGTCCCACTCCACAAAGGCCTCCCCAATGCCCTTGATGACCACCCGGTCACGGCCGCCCAGTTGGAAGCGGGGCGGAAGCGTTTCCGGGGCGGGGGCGTCCTGGATGCCCGTGCGGCCCAGGTAGAAGTCCTCCGCCGCCACCAGCAGCTTGGCCGCCGCCCGGGCCGCCTGGACGGCGTCCCCGTCGGGGATATTGGCGGGGTGGGCGAATTGGTCTACGGGGTATTCCCGCTCGTCCAGATTGTGGAGCGTACGGTCTGTGACCGTCCCGCCCTCCCCGGACAGGGCCACGGTGACGGTCCAGTACCCGGCGGGCATCCGGCTGCTGAGCATGGCCGACATTTTGGTGGAGAGGGTGACGGCGGTGCGTTCTTCATTGGCCCACCAGGCGCTGGTCTCCGCCCACACGCCGTCAAATTGGCAGCGCAGGGACAGCCCGCTGCTGTGCCCGTCAAACAGGGTCTCCATCCCCTGGGCCCACCAGACGGCGTTCCGGGTGAGGGGCGTTCCGTCCACGGAGCCCTCCACGCGGACAAGGGGCGTCCCGTCCTCCGCCTCCTCCGGGGAGAGGGCCAGGTCGGCCTCCGGCAGGGTGATGGCGGCGGACGCGGCCTGGATATCCAGCCCCTCCTCCGTCATCACCAGCGGCCCCGCCCGGAGCACCGGGCCCACAGAGGCGTTATATTCCCGCTCCTCCGCCCAGAGCTGCCCCCCCTCCAGGCGTAGGGTATAGTCGTGTGTACCCCGGTCCTTCAATTCCAGGAGGGACAGGTACTCGTAGTTGAACACCAGCACCCGGTTGTCCACCATACCCGAGCCAAAGCTCACTTCGGCGCACAGCTCCCGCTTGCCGTCCCCGTCCAGGTCGCAGAGGTAGACGCTCCAGATGGGCATGCCCTCAAACAGCACCAGATCCCCCTTCTCCCCGGCGGCAACCACCTGCCCCGGCGTCCAGCGGAAGGTGACGCCGGGGTACTCGGGCAGCTGGACCGCCCGCACTCCGTCCCCCCAGGGCATGTCCTGGGGGGCGTCGGTGTAGTCCAGCCACACCTCCGCCGGACCGGGCTCGTGGAACAAAAAGTCCGCGGGCTTCCCCGGCCCGGAGAAGGAACCTGGATTCGTGGCCAGCGCCACCCCCGCGCACAGCACCACGATGAGGGCGGCCACAATCACCCACAGGGCGGGCTTCTTGTAGTTCAGCACGTTTTTGATGCGGCTCTGGGGGGCGCCTCCGCCAAAGGCCAGCGGCCCCGCCGGAAGCCGCCCGCCCGCCGACAGCCGCAGCAGGGACGAGGAGTAGTCCGCCCGCACGTCCCGGCCCATTTTGCGCAGCACCGCCTCATCGCAGGACATCTCCATATCCTTCCCCGCCAGGTAGAACGCCAGCCACACCAGGGGGTTGAACCAGTGGACAGCCAGCGCCAACCACGCCAGCGCCCGGAACAGGTGGTCGCCCCGGCGGATGTGGGTGCGCTCGTGGAGCAGGATGTAGTCCCGCTCCCCCTCGGGCAGGCCGGAGGGCAGGTAGATCCGGGGCCGGGCCAGCCCCCACACAAAGGGGGAGGGGATGTGGTCGGCCAGCCGGACGTTTTCCTCCCCCTCCAGCGGGAGGGACGCGGCCAGCCTCCGTCTTAGGCGCAGGGCGGACAGCGCGCTGTACCCCAGCAGCAGCGCCGCCCCGGCCAGCCAGACCCGGCAGGCGACGGACACCCAGTCCGGGGCGGCCGTCCCCACCATCCGGCTCACCCCATCCAGGTAAACCGCGCCAATGTCCCCCTCCCTGCCCGACGGCGTGAATTCCACCGGATAGGGATGATGGGTAAGGTAGTCGTTTACCTGCGAATTCATCGCGGAAATCCCGGTGTGGATGTGCACGCTGGTCTGCCCCGCCCCGGCCGGCTGGGTCTGCACCGCAGGGAGCAGGCTGAAGCCGCTGGACACGGACACCGGGCACAGCAGCCGGAACAGCGCCACCGCCCACAGGGCATAGGAGAAAATCTTGGGCGCTTTGCGCAGGGCCAGCCGCGCCAGCAGCACCGCGGCGATCACCAGGGCCGCCGTCCCGCTCATGCGCAGCACCATCAGGAACAGCTTTTCCACGCCCTCACCCCCTGTTCTCGTCAATCAGGCGCTGGAGCTGCTCGATCTCTTCGGCGCCCAGCTTCTTCCGGCTGGCAAACGCCGCCAGGAACCTGGGCAGCGACCCGCCGAACGCCTCGTCCACAAATGCCTCGCTCTGCCGCGCGGCCAGCTCCTCCCGGCTCACCCGGGACGTCACAACCCCGCCCTCGTTTTGGAAAATCCCCTTCTGGCACAGCCGCCGCAGCACAGTGTAGGTGGTGGACTTCTTCCAGCTCAGCTCCTGGGCGCACAGCTCCACCAAGCGGCTGGAGGGGAGCGGCTCGTTGTCCCAGATCAGGCTGGCAAAGGCGGCCTCCACCTCGCCCAGCTTATATTGCATCATGCAAAATCCCTCCTTGGTTTACTTCCTGTAGTCTATCGATAGTTTACAGTATATAAACCGTCCTGTCAAGAGGGGCGCGCAAAAAAATACCGCCCCAGAATCTGTAAGAACCCGGTTTACATCCCCCGCCGTTGGTGGTATGATAGCGTCAGCAAATTAAATAAGGTAAGGAGGACCCCCTATGAAACGATTCCGGAGCGGACGCTCAGCGGCCTGCCGTACCCTCACCCTGGCCCTGTGTCTGGCGCTGGCACTCACCCTGGCCCCGGCGGGCCGCGCCGCCGCGGCCCAGCCCGTCAAGTCCCGCAACATCAACGCCCAAGACTACAGCCGGTGGAGCTCCACCGTGAACTCCTACCTCTATGAAAACCCCCAGGGCGGCCTCACCCGCGTGGAGTACACCGGGGGCCAGATCGTCGTGGAGGATTACGACAGCGCTTTCCAATTCCAGTCCGGCCGCACCATCCCCATGGAGCTGACCACCTGGGGAGGATTCTTCGCTGGGCAGGACTACAATTTCTTCGTGTTTGGACAAAACAACCCCCGGCAGGACGACTCCGTGGAGGTCATCCGGGTGGTGAAGTACTCCAAGGACTGGCAGCGCCTGGGCCAGGCCAGCCTCAACGGGGCCAACACCACCGTCCCCTTTGACGCGGGCTCCCTGCGGTGCGCCGAGTACGGCGGCTACCTCTATATCCGCACCTGCCACGAGATGTACAAGAGCGACGACGGCTACAACCACCAGTCCAACCTCACCATGGCCGTCCGGCAGGACGACATGACGGTCACGGATTCCTACTACGGCGTGCTCAACTCCGCCTTCGGTTTCATCAGCCACTCCTTTAACCAGTTTATCCTGGTGGACCAGACCGGCCTGATCGTGGCCATCGACCACGGCGATGCCTACCCCCGCGGGGTATCCTTTAACCGGTATTACTCCAACGCCTCCACCGGCAAATTCTCCGGCAGCAACCAGTATGACCCCTGGTGCAGCTACGGCTCCATCATGGACTTCGCGGGCCAAGAGGGGGACAACACCACCGGGGCCAACATCGGCGGGCTGGCGGAGACCACGGACTGCTATATCTTCGCCTACTGCTACGACAGGGCGGGCACCGACCGGGGCGGCCGTTACCCCTTCTACCACTACATGGACAAGGCCACGGGCAAGAGCTGGTCCGTCCTGCTCAGCCAGACCCCCGGCGTGACCAACCCCGTGCTGGCCCCCATGGGGCTGGAGGGCGGCTATGAACTGTGGAACGGCAAGGACGGCTATGCCGCCAACGACACTCTGTATTACATCTCCTACAACGCCCAGGGCCAGCCCAGCCAGATCCAGACCGCCAAGGGCTCCCTGTCCGACTGCCAGCCCATCGCCTACAACGGCAAAGCGGTGTGGTACACCACCGACAACTCCACCCCCGTGTTCTACGCCCTGGACAGCTCCGGCGTGACCGCCATCCCCACGGCGGCGGGCGCGGCGTCCAATCCCAATCCCACCGCGCCGGCGAATCCAGACACCACCACCCCGACAAATCCCGGTACGTCTACCACCAATCCGGGCACTTCCACCTCCACCACGCCCGGTTCCACCACCACCAATCCGGGCACATCCACACCGTCCAGCCCGGCCATCCCCGCCACGGGGACGGCCCACGCCAACACCCAGACCGTCCTGCTGGACGGCAAGCCCGTGACCTTTGAGACCTACGCCCTGTGGGACGCCAACGGCGGCGTGACCAACTACATCAAGCTGCGGGACATGGCCTACATGCTCAACGGTACCGGCGCCCAGTTCTCCGTGGGCTGGGAGCGGAACCGGGGCATCTTCCTCACCAGCGGCAGCCCCTACACCCCCAACGGCAGCGAGCTGTCCACCCCCTTCTCCGGCGACCGCACCTACCGGGCGGGCACCGCCGATACCATGGTGGGCGCGACGAAGTACCCCATCTCGTCTATCATCCTCACCGACGACAAGGGCGGGGACTACACTTATTACAAGCTCCGCGACCTGGGGACCTATCTGGACTTCAACGTCTCCTTTATCGACGGCCAGGTGGTGGTAACCACCAACGAGCCCTACTCCGCCGACCAATAAACGGAAAACCGAGACTGTCGAAAAACACGCTGCTTTCCCGATAACGGGAAGGAAGATAGTGTGAAAGAAACCCAGGAAGGGTGTCTTTCACGTTCAATCAACGACCTTTCCCAACGTTTTGTGTTGGGAAAAGTCGCACGCAGCGTGGCGAAAAGACTTTTTCGACACGCTGAGACCGGCCCCCGGCTTACGCCGGGGGCCGGTTTTTGCTTTAATCGTAGATGGTCTCGGTGGCGAGCGTCCCGTCCCCGGCGTGGCTGTGCTCCACGTTGTCCGCCAGTTCCTGGCCGTACACCTCGCAGGTGTGGACGCCGGGGGTGGGGGCCGGGGGCAGGCCGCACAGCTCATGGCTGTGCACCTCCCCTGCCGGGAACACCTGGCCGCAGAGCTTGCAGGCGTAGCCGCCGGAGCCCGCCGGGTCCGGCTCACAGAGGTGCCCCATCTCCGCCGGAATCACAGACCCGCAGTCCGGACAGATGTGGCTGGGGTCGGCGGCCTCCTGGGGGTTGTAGGGGTGGGTGTGGGCCGTGCCGTCGGCGCAGTAGGGGCAGTCGCTGTCAAACCCATCTACGCCGCCGTTCCGGTTGGGCTCGCCCACGTTGACAAACGAATGGACATGGACTTTCTCTGCCCCTGCCGGGAACACATAGCCGCAGATGGAGCAGGTAGTGGTCCCGTCCACAAGGAGCGTGCCCTTGTCGGCGACCCACCGCACCAGGCGGCTCACCCGCTCCTCCGTCAGGGCCCGGCTGGCGCCGGTGAGGTCGAAGCGGTAGCCGTACCCGTCGTTCATAAAGCTCACCCGGCGGGTGCTGGCGTCCACGCCCCCCTGGGGGGTGGCTACGGAATCGTGGCCGTCGGCGGTGACGGGCAGGCCGTACACCTCCTGCTCCACGCTGGAGGGGTAGACGATGCAGGTGGGGGGGAGCTGGCCCGCCGTCACGGCGAACTCAAAGTGGTCCAGCGGCCCCGCGTGGCCCATGAAGTAGGCCCCCCAGAAGTCGCCGTTTTCATACCACGCCGCCCAGCCGGACAGTTCGTAGCCGCCCCAGTCCAGGTGGGTGGACAGCACGTCCTCCCCGCCCAGGAGCTGGGCGATCTCCTCCCGGCTGAGCTCCTGTTTGGACGCCCCCTGGGGGATATCCCAGTCCAGGCAGGCCTGCACTTCGGACAGCCCCGTGTCGCCGTAGTCGATATAGAACAGGGGGTAGTAAGTCACCACCGTATCCGGCCCCCGGTCCTCCCCCCGCACCTCGTAGCCGCCGATGGTCTTCGGCCCCACGTCCACACCGTCCCCCGGCTCCGCGGGGGCGATGTCCGGCTTGGCGACATCGCTGATTTCAGGTACCGCGGTCTGGTAGCCGGCGGGGTTGAACAGGGTTGGCCCAGCCTGACGGCCGGCGCCCGCCGCCCACACCGAAAATCCCCCCGCGCCGCACACCAGCACCAGCGCCGCCGCCAGCGTGCCGTACTTCTTCCACGCCCTGGGCCGCTTGGCGGGGGCGTCCAGCCCCACCAGCTTCTGGTGGAGGGTGTCCGACGCCTTGATATGGTCCATATAGTCCTGATACTGCTTCATGCCAAATCCTCCTCGTCAGTCAGGTATTTCCGCAGGCTGTCCCGCGCCCGGCTGAGGTGGGAGCGCACCGTCCCCGGCCGCTGGCCCAGGATGGACGCGATCTCAGCGCAGGTGTAGCCCTCGTAGTAGTGCAGGTGCACCGCCGCCCGCTGGTTGGCGGGCAGGGACAGCACCGCCTCCATCAGCTCCCGGCTGTCCGGGTCCGGGGCGGGGTATATGTCCAGCAGTTCCACCGCGGGGTGGCGCTGCCGCCCCCGCAGGATACTTTTGCAGCGGTTGGCCGCCACCTTCAGCAGCCACGCCTTCTCGTGCCCCCCGTCCCGGAACTCCGGGCGCTTCTCCAGATAGCGCAGGAAGGTCTCCTGCACCGCGTCCTCCGCCTCGTGGGGGTCGCCTAAAATCGCCAGCGCCGCCCGGAACAGGGTGTGCTCATATTTGATTGCCAATTCTTCCAACCGGTTGGAGTGGTCCACCTTGTCCCCTCCCTTCGTCATGTGGGGGCCCTTCTGCCTATAACACGCCCCAGGGCCCCAAAATGTTGCGGCGGGGCAAAAATTTTTCTTCTGGCCTTTTCTTCCAAACTGTGATATGCTATAGTCAAAGGAACAACCGCAAAGGAGAACCCACATGGAAAACGAATTGCGCTTAGCCGTCCTCATCGACGCGGACAACGCCCCCCGCACCGCCCTGCGGGAGATCATGGCCGAGGTGGCGGTATACGGCACCCCCACCATCAAGCGGATCTACGGCGACTGGACCGCGCCCAACATGGGCAGCTGGAAGCCCCTGCTGCTGGAGCACGCCATCACCCCGTTCCAGCAGTACAGCTACACCACCGGCAAAAACGCCACCGACTCGGCCATGATTATCGACGCCATGGACGTGCTTTACTCCGGGAACTGTGACGGCTTTGTGCTGGTGAGCAGCGACAGCGACTTCACCCGCCTGGCCACCCGCCTGCGGGAAGCCGGGATGAAGGTATACGGCATGGGGGAGAAAAAGACCCCCAAGCCCTTCATCGTGGCCTGCGACAAGTTCGTCTACATCGAATCGCTGAAGGCCGCCGAGCCCTCCGCCCCCGCCCCCGCCGGAAAATCCGCCAAGAAGAAAACCCAGCCCCAGGCGGAGGCCAGCCCCCTGTCTGTGCGGGAGCTCATCGCCCAGTCGGTGGAGGACCTGGCCGACGAGGACGGGTACGCCTACCTGGGCGACCTGGGGACGCTGCTTATCAAAAAGCAGCCCGACTTCGACGCCCGGAACTACGGCTACGCCAAGCTGTCCCGGTTCATCGCCGCCCTGGGCTGCTTCGAGATCGACGAGCGGCACAACGCCAACTACCAGGGCACCCAGGTGTTCGTGCGCAACAAAAAGTAAAGGGGGCAGGTTGTATTTTACTGGCTCAAATCACGGCAGCGTTTCTCGCCCCGTATGCAAACTTGACTTAAAAATTTGTCTCAGAATTGAACCCAGAGAAAGTTTTAATCATACATACCCAAGACAAGTCAAAGGACATCGATATTGCATATAAAGACCGGCTTTTGGCAGTTTTGGATGGAGAAACGGTTTACTTATAACTTTTCAATGAGGCATTATCTATTTCACGAAAACTCCCGCCTGTTTGCACAGACGGGAGTTTTTCTTATTCGGAATACTCGGGCTCAACCTAATAATATTCGCCGCAGCGGCCCGTCCGCCTATTTTTTCAGCCGTTCCATCACGGCCTGCTCCAGCCTGTCGCCGTATTTCATGGCCAACAGGAACACCGCCAGCCCCGCGACGCCCAGCAGCGCCATCCCCCACAGAGGGATGGCCACCGTGGCGCTGCCCACCAGGCAGGACACCAGTAGCCCCCAGGGGCGGCATACCGCCACCAGCACAAAAAAGCGCTTGAAGGGAATGTCCGTCAGCCCCGCCAGAATGCACAGGATGTCGTCGGGGAAGAAGGGGAACAGGAAGGCCAGCGCCAGAAACACGTCCCGCTTCCGCCGGATCACATCCAAATACTTTTCCGACAGCTTTTCCCCCACGAACTGGGCCGCGAAGCCCTGCCCCAAAGCGCGGGCCAGGACGAATACCACAGCCGAGCCCAGCGCCACCGCCCCCCAGGTGAGCAGGAAGGACGGCCACAGCCCGAACAGGTACGCCCCCGCCGCGGCAGTGATGTTGCTGGGGATGGGGGCCACCACCACCGAGGCCAGCTGGATGCCGAAGTAGGCCAGGTGGGACCAGGGGGCGCAACGGACGATGTATTCCCCCAGCTTTTCCTGGGAGCCCGCCGCCTCAAAAAAGCCGGTGGCGTACAGCGCCCACACCGTGCCGCCCAAAATAGCGATGGTCAGCACCCAGAGGAAAATTTTCAGCCGCTTATTTCCCATAAACGCCCCTGCCTTTCGCCGGGTTTTTATCTATGAAAGCGCTGATTTCCCCCCTTCCGCCTCCAGCGGGGGCCTTAAACCCACAGGTTGGATCAGCGCTGCCTTATGGCTATTATAGCGGCAAAATGGGAAATGGCAACAAAAGTCTCCTTAGAAAATTTTAAAGATTTCTTTTAGGCGCTGTTTGAAAATTGGAAATATGCCCAACGGGGAGGGGGTTTTTCGCCGGACAAAGCCAGCTTGACGCAGGAATACTTTGTGTATTCCAAGGAAAATTGGCAAAGTATGGCGGAAAAAGAGCCTCCCTTTGGGCGTGTTCACAATTTTCAAACAAGCCGTAGGCTTCCCATGAAAGAGGGAATATGCTATAATAAGCGCGGGAGGTCGATACCATGAGAAAGATTGCACAGATGGGGCAGTCTGAGGCAAAAGAGATCGCTGACTGCTGGAAATATGACGGGGCGTACGCCTTTTATGATATGACGGCGGACCCGGAGGACTACGAGGAGATTATGCGCCCGGATCTGCGGGGCGGCCGGTATTTTTCCGTGTTTGACGACGATGCTTTGATCGGCTTCTTTTGCGTGGAGCGGGAGGGGACGGACGCCGCCCTCGGCCTCGGGCTGCGGCCCGACCTGACGGGGCGGGGGTACGGCAGGGCCTTCCTGGAGGATATCCTCCGCTTTATGGAGGAACATGGTTCGTTTAAACGGATTCGGCTGGACGTGGCCTCCTTCAACCAAAGGGCAATCAAGGTGTATGAACGGGCGGGATTTGTGAAAACCGGAACCGCCCAGGTATCCACCAACGGCGGTCTGTATGATTTCACGCGGATGGAGCTGAGGCGGCAAACGTAAAAAATTCCCCGGAGCGGCGCTCCGGGGAATTTCATTGCCGTTTCAGTCGGTCACATAGGGCAGCAGGGCCACGTGACGGGCGCGCTTGATGGCGTCGGTCAGCTGGCGCTGGTGCATGGCGCAGGTGCCGGTGGTGCGGCGGGGCAGAATCTTGGACCGCTCGGACAGGTAGCGCTTCAGCTTCTGGGCGTCCTTATAGTCGATCTGTTCCACCTTGTCCACGCAGAACGCGCACACTTTGCGGCGCTTACGGTTGCCGCGGGGCTTCGCATTATCCATAGCCATAATTGGCAGACCTCCTTTATGTGAGATAGGCCCTTCCTGCGTTTAGAAGGGCAGGTCGCCGTCGTCGTCGGCCAGCTCAGCAAACTGGTCTCCGCCGGACGGGATGCCGTAATCGGCGGGGGCGGACGGAGCGGAGGGGCGAGCGCCGTAACTGCCGCCATAGCTTCCACCGCCATAGCTGCCGCCGCGGTCGCCATAGCTTCCGCCATCGCCGTCCCGCTTGGAATCGCCGAAATAGACGTTGTCGGCCACCACCTCGGCGGAGCGGCGTTTGTTGCCCTCCTTGTCGGTCCAATCCCGGATCTGGAGGCGGCCCTCCACCACGGCCATGCGGCCCTTGGAGAAATAGCGGCTGACAAACTCGCCCGTGCCGCGCCAGGCCACCACGTCGATCCAGTCGGTCTGGCGTTCGCCGGTGTTCTTATCCTTGAAATCCCGGTCTACGGCCAGGGTAAAGCTGGCGACGGGGGTGCCGGTCTGGGTGTGGCGCAGCTCGGGGTCACGGGCCAGGCGGCCCATGATAACGATGTGGTTGAGCATGGTGTGATCCCCTCTCAGGCGTCCTTGCAGACGATGATGGAGCGCATAATGCTCACGTTGATGCGCATCAGACGGTCCAGCTCGGCAGGGAACGCGGGGTCGGCGGAGAAGGTCATCAGGACGTAGTAGCCCTCCTCCAGGTCGTTGATGGGATAGGCCAGCCGGCGCTTGCCCCACTCGTCCACCTCGGCGACGGCGCCGCGGCCCTCGGCCAGCTCCTTGAAGCGGGCCACCAGAGCGGCGGTGTCCTCCTCGCCCAGGGTGGGGTTGATGACATAGAGCACCTCGTAATTGCCGTTCACTTTTGCCATTGTTTTTGCACCTCCTTATGGTCTTATGGCCTCCGGTCGCACCGGAGGCAAGGATGTTACTGCCGTGCGCAAAAGGGCGCAGACTTATTTAGTATACACGGATTTGAAGGTTTGTCAAGGGGTCAGTCCCCATCCCCGGTGGATTTTTCGGGATTTTCCCGCTTTTTCCGGCTGGAGGGCGTCCCCCAGCAGTAGCGGAACAGCATCCGCTTCACCGGGGGGAGAACGGCGCACAGCCGGGTGCGCTCCCAGTCCACCAGCACCCGAAGCTCGTCCACTTCCTCCGGGGCGAGGGCCCTCCCGCTGAATTTCGCCTTTTCGGCCAGCTCCAGCGCCCTGGGCGCGGTATGCCCGCCCCAGCGCTCCATGCGCCGCAGATCATGGTAACAGGCCAGCGCCGCCCGGTTGGGATCGAGGCCGGACATCCGCCCGGCGCGGACGCGCTTAGGCACAAGCTGCCCCAGCCAGACCAGCGCCGCGAGCCCCGCGGCCAGCAGTCCCCCTATTAGCCAGCCGCCCAGGGGGGACGGCCCATCTTCCGCGCCGGGCCTGGTCGGCGCGCTGCCGCCGGGAGACAGGCCGTCGGCGGGGCCGGGGGCATCGGTGGTTGGCGCCGGGGTGGGAGTTGGGGTGGGCGGAGGCGTTGCGCTCTCCGCCGCCGGATCGGAGGGCAATTGGGAGGGCTCGTCCCCCCGCTCGTACCACGTAAAGGCGGTTGCGGGGGTGACCTCCACCGGATACCAGCCGAAGCCGTCGATCCAGACCTCCACCCAGGCGTGGGCGGCCCGGTCGGGGATGTCCACCGTCCGGCCGGGGACGGCCTGGGCGGTGAAGCCGCCGGCGTACCGGGCGGGGACGCCCATGGCGCGCAGCAGCAGCGTGGCCGCAGAGGCGTAATGCATACAGTACCCCCTGTGGCTTTCGTTCAGGAAATACAGCACCGGGTCGGCCCCCTCCGGGGCAGCTGGGGTGTCCGGGTCATATTCGCACAGCGTATCCAGATATGCCGCCACCCGCTCTGCCTGCCAGACGGCCTGGATTCCACCGGGTTCAGGGGGCGTACCCAGTGCGTTCACCCGCCAGCACAGACCCTCCAATTCCTCCCGCAGCTCCTCGGGCACGTCCAGGTAGTGGGAGCGCACATACCGGGCATACGCCTCCCTGTCCGTGCCCACGTCCGTCCAGGCGGGGCCGTTCCCCACCCCGGCAACAGCATGGACGGGGCCGTCGTCCCAGCCCTGGGGCTGGCGCTCCACAAAGGAGACGGTGTGGTTCCGCCGCCCCCGGCGGTAGGCGAAGTAGCTGTCCTCCACCGGGAGGATGCCGCTCTCGTCCACGTCGTGCACCACCGGATAATAGGGAACGTACACGCAGGAGCCCACCGCCCCCACATTGCTCACCGCGGCGGTGTACGCCCGGCTGTCCCCGCCCCCGCCCCCTATGGCTGGGAAGTACAGCGGGACAACCCCGCCGCCGTATTCGTCGTAGGTCCCTTCAGGCAGGGGCTTCCACACCCCACCCTCGTAGACGGCCAAGGACGATCCCCGCAGGTACAGCCGCCCATCGTAGTCCGACGTAAGGCGCAGCACCGTGCGGCCAAAATGCTTCAGCGGCCCGGCGTGGGCCAGATCCGCCTCCCCCGCCGAACCCACATAGGTGACGGCGGGGCCGCCGCCAAAAGACCCATCCCACTGGGAAAACCAATCCGCCGCCCGGCTGGTGAGGTTGAGGAGCTGTTCCTCCGCCGCCAGCGCCCAGGGGGGGCGGACATAGCCCTCCTGGGGGAACAGTACGGTGATGAAGGCCAGCGCCGCCGCCACGGCGGGCAGGACGATGAGGGTGAGCTTCCCCCGGCTGTCCGACGCGGCCCAGCGGCACAGGTCGGTGAGCACCATGGCGCACCAGCAGGCGCACAGCGCCAAAAACGGGGGCCAATCCGGGTAGAAATCGGCCAGCAGGCCGGGGAGCAGAGGCGGCAGGGTGAGGGCCAGCACCAGCCACCACCGCCTCGCCCGCACCACCGCCCACCCCAGGATCAGCGCCAGCAGGGCAATGGCAAACAGCAGGAACAGCCGCGCGTCGGCGGTGACCTGGTTCAGCCCCGTCCCCACGTCATAGGGAAACGTCCTGCCCCATTCCACCCGGGCAGCAAACAGGTCGGCGATGATTTTGACGGTGACGCCCGCCCCGGAGAACACCGCCTTCCAGCCGCGCCACAGGGCCAGCACCCACACCGCCGCCAACCCCCCGGCCGCCGCCCCCCAAACCCGGGGCAGAGACCACACCGCCAGCGACAGCAGGCCAAACAGCGCGGACCAGGTGAAAAACAGGTCTTTGTCCACGGCGCACCGCACCAGCACCGTGGTGTCCGCCCAAGGGGCGGCCTGCCGCCCGCCGTACAGGGATAAAAACGCCCCCGTCAGCCCCCACAGGGCGCACAGCAGCAGCGCCCCGTCCCCAACCAGGACGGTAAGGGAAAACCGGCGCTTGGATTCAGCCATGGCCGTCCCCTCCCTTCTCCGGGGTAATGTGGATGCGGAACACCGGGCCGTCTACGCCGTGGATCAGCTCCGGACGGCTGTCCAGCCGAGGCCCCGCGGCAGGCGCTTGCTCCCCCAGCAGCGCCCGCAGGCATACCTCCTGCCCCCGCAGGTCGGATACGCCGTAGAGCCGGGGTTCCCCCGCGCCGTCCAGCCACAACACGGCGTGGGGCCGCTGGACGCGCAAAAGCGCCTGGCTCATCCCCAGCAGCTTGTCCAGCAGCCGGTCCAGTTCCCCCGCCCCGCCCAGCAGGTCCACCGTGAGCAGCGGCAGGGGGACGGCGGCCTCCGAGGCCTCCCGGACAATGAGCTCGTCCCATTTGGAGCTCAGCTTCCAGTGTACCGACCGCATGGGATCGCCGGGGCGGTAGTCCCGCAGGTCGTAGTCCTCCCCCGGGCCCCGGCGGGCGGCGCTTTTGGGGGAGGGCTTACCCAGGCCCTCGGGGATGGCGGGCGGCTGGGCCGCGGCGGGGATGGGGCGGCAAAGGAGGCGGGCGGGGTGGGGCGGGGCCAGGGGCAGGGCAACCAGCCCCAGGTAATCGTATACCCGGATTTTCTCCGCCCGCAGCTCCAGCACGCCGCAGTGGGCGGTTCGTGCGGGCAGGCCGAGGGGACGGCGCTTTGCCACGCCGGTGAGCCTCACCCAGCGGCATTCCCGCTCCCCGGTAAACAGGTTCCGGACGGTTACGCGCATGGTGAGCCGGGCCAGGGGCAGCCCCGCAAAGACGGACACCCCGATGGTCCAAGCCCCCGCCTCCCCCCGGTTCAACGCGGCGGGCTGGGGGAACAGCTCCACCCGGCACTTCACCATCCCCGGCAGGGACAGCGCCAGGGACAGCAGCGGCAGGGCAATGCACACAGCCAGCAGGAACCGGGCCAGGTAGTTTTCATTGGTGATCTGGAACAGCACCGCCCCGGCCAGCACCAGGACGTACAGCAGCCTGCGGTACCACATGGCCTCACCGCAGGCGGGGCGGACGCACCGAACCAAGCACGGCCTCCGCGATCTGGGCGGCGCGCTCCCAGCTTCCCTCCGCCCCGGCGGGGAGCACCAGCCGGTGGGCCACGGCGTCCACCCAGACATATTTTACATCACCGGGTATCACATAGTCCCGCCCCTTGAGGAAGGCCGCCGCCCGGCTGAGCCCGGCCACCGAGATGGCCGCCCGGGGGCTGGCCCCTTGGACCAGCTGAGGGTGGGTCCGGGTGGCCTGCGTCAAGCGCAGAATGTATTGCAGGATCTCGTCGTCCACAAAAATCCGGTCCACCTGGGCGCGCAGGGCGGCAAGCTGCCCCCTGTCGGCCGCCCGGGCCACATCCGCCAAAGGGTCGCCCCGCATTTTGCGCTGGAGCAGCTCCAGTTCATCCGCCGGGGCGGGGTACCCCATGGACAGGCGCAGGGCAAACCGGTCCAGCTGGGAGTCGGGCAGCAGCTGGGTCCCGGAGGCCCCCGCCGGGTTCTGGGTAGCGATAACCAGGAAGGGGTCGGGCACAGGGCGGGACACGCCGTCCACCGTCACCCTGCCCTCCTCCATGGCCTCCAGCAGCGCGGACTGGGTGCGGCTGGTGGCGCGGTTGAGCTCGTCCGCCAGGAACAGGTTGCACAGCAGCGCCCCCGGCTGATATTCCATCCGCCCGCTCTCCTTATTGTAAAGGGAAAAGCCCGTCAGGTCGGAGGGCATTACGTCGGGGGTAAACTGCACCCGTTTGTATTCCAGACCCAGGGCTTTGGAAAACGCCACGGCCAGGGTGGTCTTGCCCACCCCGGGGATGTCCTCCAGCAGTACGTGCCCCCGGGCGAGTATCGCCAGCAGCACCTTGATGACAGCGTCGTCCTTGCCCAGCACGGCCTTCTTTACCTCGTTGACCACCGCCGCGGCCAAATGTATTTCGCTCATAAGGCGTCACTCCCTTGGACTGGTATAGTTGACGCGGCTGAAGAGAAGTGTTCACTTCTTTTCAGCCTGTCCAGCGGCGACTCGCCGAACAGGCCGCGAAGCGGGGCGGACGCATTGGGCCCATGCTTCCTCGAAGCGCGCTGGCTGTATTATACCAAAAAACGGGACGCTTGAACAGCCCCGGAAAATGCAATGGGCCGCGGGGCGTCCCCCGCGGCCCATTCTCAGCCCTCCACGATATACTGCCTCACCCGTCCCAGGGTTTTGGGGGTGCATACGGCGGTGACGGCGATCGTCTCGCCGTAGTCCACCTTTTCCACCTTGGCCTCCCGGTACAGCGCGTCCAGCACGCCCCCCTTGTCGTAAGGCAAACGCAGCTCCACCCGGCGCACCCCGGCGTCCAGCCGCTGGCCGATGGCGGCCAGCAGCCGGTCCAGCCCCGCCCCGGTTTTGGCGGAGACGGACACGATATCCTCCCCATGGGGGAGGATATCCCCGCCCGCCAGGTCACATTTGTTGAAAACCTCCAGCCGGGGCGTTTCCGCCGCGCCCAGCTCCACAATGAGCCTGTCCACCACGTCCGCCTGCTCCCGCCAGTTGGGGCCGGACGCGTCTATGACATGGAGGAGCAGGTCGGCGAAGACGAGCTCCTCCAGGGTGGCCTTGAAGGCGTCCACCAGCTGGTGGGGCAGCTTGGAGATGAAGCCCACCGTGTCGGAGATGAGCACCGTACAGGTGTCGGAGATCTCCAGGGTGCGGGTGGTGGTGTCCAGGGTGTCGAACAGGCGGTTATTGGCGGGGATATCCGCCCCGGTGAGGGCGTTGAGCAGGGTGGATTTGCCCGCGTTGGTGTAGCCCACGATGGCCACCACCGGCACCTCGTTCTTCTCTCTGCGCCCCCGCTGGGTGGCCCGCACCCGGCGCACGTCCCGCAATTCCTCCTCCAGCTTGGCGATTTTCCGGTGGATGTGCCGCCGGTCGGACTCCAGCTGGGTCTCGCCGGGGCCGCGGGTGCCGATGGCGCCCTCCTGCCGCTCCAGGTGCTTCCACATGCCCGTCAGCCGGGGCAGCAGGTACTTGTACTGGGCCAGCGCCACCTGGAGCCGCCCCTCGCTGGTCCTCGCCCGCTTGGCGAAGATGTCCAGGATGAGAGCCGCCCGGTCCATCACCGTCACCCCCAGCTCCTCGGTGAGCACCCGCTGCTGGGAGGGGGACAGGGGGTTGTCGAAGATGACGATGTCCGCCCCCAGGCGGCCCGCCAGCTCCTTGACCTCCTCCGCCTTGCCCTCGCCGATGAAGGTGCGGGGGTCGGGGGATGCCTTGTTTTGCAGTACCGTCCCCAGGCAGACGCCCCCCGCCGTGTCCAGCAGGGCGGCCAGCTCGTCCAGGGATTCGTCCGTGGCGTTTTCCTCGGCGCTGAGGCCGGGGGCGTTCAGGCCCACCAGTACCGCGCGGTTGATTTCTTTTACTTCGGTTTTGTCAAACATAGATTCCTCTTTATTTCCTTAAGGAAGCGCTGATTAGGCGCTGTTTGAAAATTGGAAATATGCCCAGCGGGGAGCGATTTTTTCGCCGGACGAAGCCGGTTTGGCGCAGGAATACTTTGTGTATTCCAAGGAAAATTGGCAAAGTATGGCGGAAAAAGAGCCTCCCTTTGGGCATGTTGACAATTTTAAACAAGCCCTAAATGCGTTTGCGGCGATTTAATCAGTCCTTCCCCAAAAATTCCAAAACTTTCTGGTTGAATGCTTCCGGATTTTTGCCGGCGACGAAATGATCCCCCGGCAGGAAGGCCAGCTCCGCGCCGGGTATGCTTTTTGCGATCAGCTTGGTATGATCCGCGCCCCCTGGTGTCAAGGGCGTAAACATGGTATCGGCGGGAAAACGCGTCCATCTGGCCCTTGAAATAACCGCAGTTCTCCCCGTTTCCATGGAGCAGGATGAGCGGTTCCCCCTGCCCTTGTTCCACATAGAAATGCGTGATATCCATTCATTTATCCCCTGAAGTTCTTTTGTGCGCGGGAACTCACGCCTTTTTCAGCGTCTCCACAATCTCTCCCCAGTACATGGTGTGATAGTCGCCCTTGTACCATTTTTCCTTTACATCCTCAGGCATCAGCGCGGGATCCATAGGGTCCGCCATCCGCTTGCGGCACACCAGCACCAGGTTCGCCTGCTCAAAATAGGGCGCGTTTCCCGCCCCGGCGGCCACGGTGAAGCCGCACTCCTTCACCTTGTCGATGTCCCGGCCGCTTTTCGTGCCGCACAGGTTGAGCTGGGGGCGGTAGTCCTCAGAGAAGAAGGACAGGGTGAAGTACTCGTTTTCGTCCACAAATCCCTTGGTATGCCGCTGGGGGCGGATATAGCAGGCGGCCATGGGCACGCCCCACAGCACCCCCAGCCCGCCCCAAGAGGCGGTCATGGTATTGCAGTGTTCGGGGGTTCCGGCGGTGATGAGCATCCACTGATCGCCGATGGCGGCAAAGGGGTTGAGGTTCAGCGTTTTGGGATCGACGTTCTGGAACATGGCGGGATACCTCCTGCAATCTGATATGGTTATTATATGCGGCTGGATAGAGAAAGACCCGCTGCAAAACCTTGCAACGGGTCTTTGGAACAACGGGTTTCAGCCCAGGCCGAACTTCTTGTTGAAGCGGCTGACACGTCCGCCGGTATCCACCATCTTCTGCTTACCGGTGTAGAAGGGGTGACACTTGGAGCAGACTTCCACCTTGATGTCCTTCCTGGTCGAGCCAGTTTCGATCACGTTGCCGCACGCGCACGTAATGGTGGTGTGGGTGTAGTTGGGATGGATGCCTTCCTTCATGGGTTTCACCTCTTTCTGTCGATGAAAAGTCCAAGGGCGCAGCGGCCCCTTGTAAACGCAAGGTGTATGATATCACGTCCCACGGGAAAATGCAAGGATTTTTTTCAAATTTCAAAATCTTTTCTCACAGGCCGATCCAGATGCCCTCGTCGTGGATGGACGCGCCCTCCACGGCACGGTAAAACCACCGGGATAAGCTCCCGGGTGTAGTCCACAATTTCCATGTTCCCATCTCCTGTCACAATTCGATTTCATGCCCCACGCTGAAAAACCACAGGCACCGGCGGCGCACCACTGCCCCCGCCGCCTGGGCCAGGGCCCGGGTGTAGGCATCCAGCTGGGGGCGGTAGTCCTCGGCCCGGCCCGCCACAGCGTCTTCGCCCACCCGGTCGGTTTTGAAGTCCACCACCGTCACCGTGCCGTCCTCCTCGGTGAACCAGCAGTCCACCACGCCCTGGAGCAGCACCTCCTCCCCCGCCGCCGCCTCGGGGTAGTAGTCCGCCGCCGGGACCAGCAGGGAAAATTTAAACTCCCGCTCCACCCGAGGCGACCGGCGCAGCCGCGTCCCCAGCTCCGAGCGGAAAAAGGCCAGGATATCCGCCGGGTTCACCGCGTCCCCCTGCTGGGGGGTGATGTACTGTCCTTCCACCAGGCGGGTGACCTCGTCCGCAATTTCGGAAAAGCTGTTGGTACGGTTATAATCAAGATATTGCATCACCATATGCAACGCGGTTCCCTTTTGCGCGGGGGTGAGGGGCCGGACCCCCGCGAACACCGGGCGGCGCAGGGCGGCCCGGCCGACCGTGGGCCGCAGCTCCACCCCGTCCTCCGCCGCCTCCTCGTCCTTCAGCCGCCCCTTGAGCTGGGTGGCGGTGAGCTTGGAGGCGATGGCGGCGGACGCCATATGGGGATAGCGCCAGGCCAGGCGTTCCTCCAGTCCTTCCTGGAGGACCATGCCGCCCTCCTCGGGCGCCGCCGGACCCTCCGGGCCCTGGGGCCGCACGTAATCCGCCCCGGACAGCAGCCGGATGTCCCAGCCGTATCCCCCCTCCGCCGCCGGGGGCCGGGGTGCGTCCAGTCCCTCCCACAGGGGGGCGCTGTCCCCCCGGCACAGCGCCGGGGCGAGCACCCACTCCGCCATGGACCGGGCCTCCGCCATCTGCCGGGGGGGCGGGGGGCACTGGGCCTGGGCCGCCAGCTGCTCCAGCTGCCCGGCCCGACCGTTGACCGCGGCAAACAGGATCAGCTTGTGCTCCGCCCTGGTCATCGCCACGTATAAAAGCCGCATCTCCTCGGCCCGGAGCTCCCGCCGCAGGCGCAGCGCCACCGCGTCCCGGGCGATGGTGGCGTACCGCAGGCCGCGGGCCCGGTCAGTGCGCTTGGGGCCCAGTCCCAGCTCCGGGTGGAATAAGATCGTGGCCTTGGCGTCGGCCTCGTTGAATTGCCGCTCCAGCCCGCACACCAGCACCACCGGGAACTCCAATCCCTTGGATTTGTGGATGGACAGGATGCGCACGCCCCCCAGCCCGCCAGATCGGAAGAGCGTCGTGTAGGGAAAGAGTGTAGATCTCGGTGGT
>CAJULZ010000027.1 GCA_910587205.1 uncultured Oscillospiraceae bacterium | reverse complement strand
TCTGAGTTTATCTTCTGTGGTTGTGACGGCCACTTGTACGTCCTCACCCCAATATCGCAGTCTCTCTTGGCAAATGCCGCATGGAGATAAAACCCTATATTTTGAGTTTTCATCATCACGAATAAGGCACATACAGTGCGTCACTTTTTCATTATATTTATGAGCTTCAAGCATAGCACCCAGCTCAATACATACAATTGCAGATGCATTGGCGGTCTCAATTGAAACGCTTGTATAGTAATTTCCCTTGGACGTATGAACAACACCAGCGCCGCCCCAGCCAACAGGGTATCGCTTTTCTATCAGTTCCACTGCCCTCCGATACATCTCGTTTTCTATTTCGTAATTTCTCATAAACACCTCCGATATCCCCGATTTGCGCGCTACATCAGCAGTTTTTTCAGCGCCGCCGCGCACCCGTCCACCGTCAGCGCCGTGAGGGGCACGTCCACCCCGGCCTGCCGCAGCTCATACAGCAGGGCCACCGGCTCGGGCACCTCCAGCCCCAAAGAGCGCAGGCCGTCCACGTTCTGGAACACCTGCTCCGGGCTGTCGTCCGCCATAATGTGCCCGTCGTGCATGACGATGAGCCGGTCCGCCTGGGCGGCCTCGTCCATGTGGTGGGTGATGAGCACCACGGTGATCCCCTGTTCCCGGTTGAGCCGCTTAACGGTGTCTATGACCTCCTTCCGCCCCACCGGGTCCAGCATGGCGGTGGGCTCATCCAGCACGATGCACTTCGGGCGCATGGCCAGCACGCCCGCGATGGCCACCCGCTGCTTCTGCCCGCCGGACAGAAGATGGGGGGCGTGGCGGGCGTATTCGCTCATGCCCACGGCGGCCAGGGCCTCGTCCACCCGCTCCCGGATCTCGGCGGAGGGCACGCCCAGATTCTCCGGGCCGAAGGCCACGTCCTCCTCCACCACGCTGGCGACAATCTGGTTATCCGGGTTCTGGAACACCATGCCCACCCGGCGGCGGATGTCCAGCAGGAGCTCCTCGTCGCAGGTGTCCATGCCGTCCACGTACACCTTGCCCGATGTGGGCAGGAGAATGGCGTTGAAGTGCTTGGCCAGGGTGGATTTCCCCGACCCGTTGTGGCCCAGCACCGCCACAAACTCCCCCGGCCGGACGGACAGGGAGACCCCGTCCAGCACCGTGGGGGCGACGCCCTCCTGGGTGGTGTAGCGGAAGGTGAGGTTTTCGGTTTTTAAAATGGGTTCGCTCATAAAAAAGCCTCTCCGTCGGTGAGCTGATGGGGAAACACACGGAACAGGTGCTCCCCGGTCTCCGACTCGATATCATCTGGAAACGCGGTGTCCACCGTTATGGTGCCGTCCGGGTGCCCCCCGGCCCGGACGCAGCGAACCGCCCCCTCACAGGGGAGGTCGTCCAGGGTGAGGGTCCGGGCGGAAAAAACAGGGATCTTGTCTTGAAAGCGGTGCTCCGCGCCGGAGGCGTCCACCAGGGCGCACTCCGCGAAGCCGGGATACCAGTCCGGATCCCAAATCCTGGTGACGCGGACGTTCAGATAGGTCATACCGCGTCCCCCCTCTCCGCCGCGGCGGGCCGTACCAGCAGCCAGGCCGCGAACCGGGGAAACAGCCGCTTCACCGCCATCCCCATCAGCCAGCCGCCAAACACGCCCAGCGTGTTGAGCATCAGGTCGTCGATGTCAAAGGTCCGACCGATGAAAAGCTGGAAGGTCTCAATGGACAGGGTGACACAGCCCCCGGCCAGCAGCGCCCGCTTCCACCCGAACCCCCTCCACAAGAGGGCGGGAAACAGGCCGAACGGCATGAACAGCACGACGTTGGCCGCCAGAATGTAGACGGAATAGGAAAAGGTGAGGAACGGGACCAGGCTGACGGTCCCCAGGCTGAAGAAGGGCAGACCCGCCTCATTCCAGGGTGCCCCCAGCGGCAGGCCCGCCAGAGAGCGGACCACCCACCTGGGGGTCAGGCCCAGCAGGGCGGCCCCGCCGCAGTACATCCAAAAGAGGGCCAAAACAGCTTCCCGGCGGGGAGGGCTGGACAACCCCTTCCGCTCCAGCCTGCGCAGGCGCGGGGGGCACAGGAGGAAAAACAGCGCCAGGGCCGGGGCCGCGCCGCAGAGCATGGCGAACAGGTACCGCAGGGTCTGTCCCATATCAGCGCACCGTCCAGCGGCCTGTTGCCCCGCAGGGCAGGGCCAGCCCCGTGGCGGAGACGGGCAGGCCCAGTTCGCCGGACACGGTACGCCCGCCGAATTTCCCGCCCACCACCGTTTGCAGGATATACGTCAGCACCGACGGGGACAGCCCCGTGGTATAGGAGTTCAGGATGACAAACAGCGGCTCGTCCGACAGCACGCCGGCCGCCAGCTCCACAAAGGGGTACAGGTTTTCCTCCAGCTTCCAAACCTCGCCGGAGGGGCCCCGCCCATAGGAGGGCGGGTCCATGATAATCGCGTCGTACTTCCGGCCCCGGCGGATCTCCCGCTCCACAAACTTGGCGCAGTCGTCCACAATCCAACGGATGGGCCTGTCCTCCAGGCCGGAGGCTTTGGCGTTGTCCTTCGCCCACTGGACCATGCCCTTCGCCGCGTCCACGTGGCACACCGACGCCCCCGCCGCCGCGCAGGCAATGGTGGCCCCGCCGGTGTAGGCGAACAGGTTCAGCACGCTCACCGGGCGCGCGGCCTTTTGGATCAGTTCCCGGGCAAAATCCCAGTTGGCGGCCTGCTCGGGAAACACCCCGGTGTGCTTGAAGTTCATCAGGCCCACGTTGAAGGTGAGATCCCGGTAGCGGATCCGCCACCGCTGGGGGACGCTCCTGTCCGCCCACCGGCCGCCGCCGGCGCTGGAGCGGGCATACCGGGCGTCGGGGCGCTTCCAGCCCCGGTGGGCCCGCGGGGCGGCCCAGATGGCCTGGGGGTCGGGCCGTACCAGGAGTTTGTCCCCCCAGCGCTCCAGCTTCTCTCCTCCGCCGCAGTCCAGCAGCTCATAGTCCGTCCAACGGTCCGCCAGCCACACGGGTCCCGCCCCCTTCCCGGTTTTGTTTTCCATTTCGATCAAGGTATTATACTACGCCGATAGGGATTAGTCAAATCCCCTTGGGGTAAAATTCCTTCCCCCATGGCCGCCCCAGTCCGGTTATTCCTACAAATTTTCTCGGAATTTCCCGTTTCCCCCTTGCAATGGGGAGCCGAGTGGGTTACAATAACCCTTACCGCGCAAACGCGGCATAAGGAGGTTGCTTTCCCTTGATCCGGCAATTTTTGGAACTCATATTCGGCCAGCGCCTGCTGGACATCATCCTGGATTCTTTTTGGAAAATCCTGCTGCCCGGCCTCACCGTGACCATCCCCCTCACCGCCATCGCCTTCTCCCTCGCCATGGTCATTGCGGTGGCGGCCGCCCTGGCCCAGTTCGCCCGGGTGCCGGTGGTCAGGCAGCTGTGCCGGTTTTATATTTGGGTATTCCGAGGCACCCCCCTGCTGGTGCAGCTGTTTGTGGTGTTCTACGGCCTGCCCAAGGTGGGGATCACCATCGCCCCTTTCCCCGCCGCCGTGCTGGTGTTCTCCCTCAACGAGGGGGCCTACTGCGCCGAGACGGTTCGCGCCGCCCTGGAGGCGGTGCCCTCCGGCCAGCTGGAGGCAGGCTACTGCGCGGGGCTGAGCTATTTGCAGACCATGCGGCGGATCATCCTGCCCCAGGCCATGCGCACCGCTTTCCCGCCCCTGTCCAACTCCCTCATCGCCATGGTGAAGGACACCTCCCTGGCCGCCAACATCACCGTGGTGGAAATGCTCCGGGCCACGGAGCAGATCAACGCCCGGGTGTACGAACCCCTGGCCCTGTACATTGAGGTGGGCCTCGTCTATCTGCTGTTCTCCACCGTGCTCACCTGGCTCCAGCGGCTTGGGGAACAGCGGCTGGGCGCGTATGAAAACCGGGAGGGCTGAATCATGCTGCTGACAATCCAGGGCCTGCGCAAGTCCTTCGGGGACTTGGAGGTGCTCAAGGGAGTGGATCTGTCCGTAGACAAGGGGGACGTGGTGTCCATCCTGGGGCCCAGCGGCTCGGGGAAGACCACCCTGCTGCGCTGCGTCAACTTCCTGGAGACCGCGGACAAGGGCACGCTCGCCTTTGACGGCGAGACGTTCCAGCTGGGCCGCGTGCCCAAAAAGGACATCGCCCGCCTGCGGAAAAAAACCGCCTTTGTGTTCCAGAGCTACAACCTGTTTCTCAACAAGACCGCCCTGGAAAACGTCACCGAGGGGCTGATCACCGCCCGGAAGGTCCCCAAAGCCCAGGCGCTGGACATCGGCCGGCGGGCGCTTTCCAAGGTGGGGCTGTCCGACCGCATGGGGCATTATCCCAGCCAGCTGTCCGGCGGGCAGCAGCAGCGGGTGGCCATCGCCCGGGCCATGGCGGCGGAACCGGAGATCATTTACTTCGACGAGCCCACCTCCGCCCTGGACCCCGAGCTCACCGGCGAGGTGCTGTCCGTCATGCGGCAGTTAGCCGGGGAGGGGATGACCATGCTGGTAGTCACCCACGAGCTGGCCTTCGCCCGCACGGTGTCCAGCCAGGTGGTATTTATGGAGGGCGGCGTGGTGGTGGAGTCCGGCCCCGCCCAGGAAATGTTCCACCACCCCCGGGAGGCGCGTACCCGCGCCTTCCTCCAGACCGGCGGAAAATCCCACGGAAAGGGTGTGGAATCATGAACAAAACACAGAAAAAACACCGCGCCGGGAAAACCGTCCTGATCGTCCTGGCCGTCCTGCTTATCCTCTTGCTTGGGGCGCTGGCCTTCGCGGGGAACTACCTGTTCCGTTTTGCCCTGGACCCCCAGGGCGGCGGTATGCTCAGCGGCTATGACCCGGAAATCGACACCCTGGAGGGGGACGCGGCCTGGTTCAGCGAGAACAGCCAGGACCGCTGGCTCACCAGCCACGACGGGCTGGAACTCCATGGGCTGTACCTGGCCCAGCCCCAGGAGAGCCACAAATACGCCGTGATCTGCCACGGCTACGGCAGCATCCCCCAGTACGGGGGCAAGTTCGCCGCCCATTTTTACGGGCTGGGGTACAACGTCCTGGCCCCTGCCGCCCGGGCCCACGAGCTGAGCGGCGGACGGTATGCCAGCATGGGCTGGCTGGAGCGGCGGGACATCGTGGCCTGGGTGGACGCCCTGGCGGAACAGGACCCCCAGGCGGAGGTCGTGCTGTTCGGCGTCTCCATGGGCGGGGCCACGGTGATGATGACCGCCGGGGAGGCGGACTTGTCCCCCGCCGTGAAGTGCGTCGTCGAGGACTGCGGCTACTCCTCCGTGTGGGACGAGTTCGCCGGACAGCTCCAGGAGATGTTCGGCCTGCCCACCTTCCCGGTGCTGGACGCGGCCTCCCTGGTCACGCGGCTCCGGGCCGGGTTCTCGTTCAAAGAGGCCTCGGCGGCGGAGCAGCTCAAAAAGACCTCCCTGCCCATGCTGTTCATCCACGGCGAGGAGGACACCTTCGTGCCCTACTGGATGCTGGACGTGGTGTACAATGCCTGCGCCAGTCCGGAGAAAGAGCGGCTGTCCATCCCCGGCGCGGCCCACGGCGAGGCGTCCTGGGAGGACCCGGATCTGTACTGGTCCACCGTGGACGCGTTTTTGGCCAAGCATATGGATTGATACCGAAACCACAACGATAAGGAGTATTTGCGATGAATTGGAAACGTTTTGGGGCGGTCATTGCCGCCGCGGCCCTGCTGTGTCTGTCCGCCCTGGCGGGCTGCTCCCAGGAGAAGCCCCAGGCCAGCGACATGGGCGGCGACCGGCTGGCCGCCATACAGGCCAAGGGGGAGATCACCGTGGCTCTGGAGGGCACCTGGGCCCCCTGGGGCTACCACGACGAGAGCGGCGCGCTGGTGGGCTACGACGTAGAGGTGGCCCAGGCTATTGCGGAACGGCTGGGCGTGGAGGCGAACTTCGTGGAGGGCGAGTGGACCGGCCTGCTGGCCGGGCTGGAGGCCGGGCGGTACGACATCATGGTCAACGGCGTGGAAATCGACGACGACCGCCGGGAGAAATATGATTTCTCCGTCCCCTACGCCTATAACCGCACCGCCGTCATCATCCGGGCGGACGACGAGTCCATCCAGTCCATGGAGGATCTGGACGGCAAGACCACCGCCAATACCCTCAACAGCACCTACGCCAACCTGGCGGAGAGCTATGGCGCTACCGTCACCCCTGTGGATGATTTCATCCAGACCATCGAACTGCTCACTTCCAACCGCATCGACGCCACCCTCAACGCCGACGTGAGCTTCAACGACTACATGGCCCAGCACCCCGACGCCCCCATCAAGATCGCCTGCATCGGCCCGGACCCCTCCCCGGTGGTCATCCCCATGTGCAAGGGCGCGGAGTCCGACGCCCTGCGCGCCGCCATCGACCAGGCCCTGTCCGAGCTGGCGGAGGATGGTACGCTCACCCAGCTGTCCGTCAAATACTTCGGCGTCGACATTTCCCAGCCCTGAATCAGATAAGGAGGAACCGCTATGCAGATTACCCTTCAAAACGGCCTCTGCACCGCCGTGGCGGACACCCGCGGCGGCGAGCTCGTCTCCTTCCGGGACGCGGGCGCGGAATACATCTGGGGCGGCGACCCGGCCTACTGGTCCGGGCGGAACCCCATCCTGTTCCCCATCGTGGGCAGCCTGAAGAACGGCCGGGTGCTTATCAACGGCCAGGAATACGAGATGGCCCGCCACGGCTTCGCCCGCCGCAGTGAGTTCACCCTGGCCCAGCAGGGCGGCAGCTTCGCCGTGCTGGAGCTGCGGGACAGCCCCGCCACCCTGACCCAGTTCCCGTACCCTTTCCTGCTCCGGGTGCGTCATGACCTGCTGGACGGCGGCTTTACCACCACCTTCGAGGTGGAAAACCCCGGCCCGGACCCCCTGCCCTTCTGCATCGGCGGCCACACCGCGTTCCGCTGCCCCTTCCATGATGGGGAGCGGTTTGAGGACTACCAGCTGCTCTTTGACCGGGGGGAGGATGCCGTCCCCCTGTGCCCCACGGCGGATGGGCTGCTCTCCCGGGAGGGCACCGGCCCCGCCTTGTCCGGACGGAGCATCCCCCTCACCCACGCACCCTTCGACGAGCTGGATACCCTGATCTTCCAGGACCTGCGCTCCACCGGCGTGGCCCTGGTCCACCAGGGGACCGGGCGGGGCGTCCACATGGACTTTGCCGGCTTCCCCATGGTTGCGTTCTGGACGCCCTCCAACGCCAACGCCCCCTTCCTCTGCCTGGAACCCTGGCAGGGCTGCGCCGCCTATGTGGACGAGGACGGCGAGTTCCTCCACAAGCCCGGCTGCGCCGTCCTGCTGCCCGGCGAGCGGAAGACCCTGGCCTACACCGTGCGAACGGTATAGGCAAATACAAAGAAACGTTTAAGATTTCCCTAAACCCCTGTCTGCCCTGTGGACAGACGGGGGTTTTTGTGCTATGTTGGTATCCAGAACGAAAGGAGGGCTCCCCATGATCATGAAGCGCAGCGTCCCCATGTGCGTCCTGCTGTCCATTGTCACCTGCGGCATCTACTTGATGTACTGGTTTGTCGTAGCCACCAACGAGGTGGACGCCGTCACGGAGGACCCCGGCCCCGGCGGCGGCATGTCCCTGCTGCTCACCATCCTCACCTGCGGCATCTACGGCGTCTACTGGGCCTGGAAGACCGGCGACAAGCTGGACGCCTCCCGCGCCCGTCACGGCGTCGTCCCCGGCTCCTTCGCCATCCTGTTCCTCGTCCTCAACCTGTTCGGGCTGTCCGTCGTCACCCTGGCCATCATCCAGAACGAGCTGAACCGCTACAACCCCAACCTGTGATGGAGCGCAGGCGCCGCCTGAGCCGCCTGCTGGGCGGGGCCGGGCTGCTGCTGGCGGCGGGCCTGGCTTACGCCCTGTGGGTGCGCGCCACCGGCCTGGCTCTCCCCTGCCCCTTCCGCGCGGTCACGGGCCTGCTGTGCCCCGGCTGCGGCGTCACCCGCCTGTGCCTGGCCCTGCTGCGGGGCGACTGGGCCGGCGCGTGGCGGGCCAACCCCGCGCTGCTGCCGATGCTGCCCATCCTGGCCGCGTTGGCCGTCCGGCTGTCCGTCCGGTACGTCCGGGAGGGCAGCGCCGTCCTTACCCGCCGGGAAAACGCCCTGGTTTGGGTCCTGGCGGCGCTGCTTGCGGCCTGGGGAATCCTACGCAATTTGATATGACCGGAGGGCCCGGGCAGATTCGGAACGAACCTGCCCGGGCCGTTGTTTCCCGCTGTTTTGTCGTCGCCGCGGTTGAAAAGCGGTCCCGCGTCAGGCTTCATCGCCAGCGCACGGGTTCTGCCGGACAGCGGCTGCGCCGCCGATTTTTAACTGCGCTGACTATAACACAGCGTTCGCCGCCCCGGCCTCCACCTCTACGGCCAGGCCGTTGACCTCCACCCCGTCTCCCGCGGGGATGAGCAGATAGGCCCGCCCATCCAGCACCCGGGCCTCCACCTGGCCGCTGAGCTCGGGCTTCACCGTGATGGTGATCTCCCCCGCCTTGATCTGGAACCGCTTGCTGTCGATGAGGTTTTCCGGATCCATCCGGGCCCCCTCCCCCAGACGCTGGGCGCAGTAGTCCTGGAACGCGGACACCCGCTCCCCCTCGATGCCGCACTCGGCCAGCATACCGCCCACGTCCTTCGCGGTGACGGTAAGGGGCTCGGGGTCGCGGCTCTCCTTGTGCAGGCTAATGCGCTCCCACATCTGCTCGTGCACCGCCTGGATCAGCTCCATGCTGCACTCCACGCCCAGCGCGTCGGACAGGGCGGTCTCGAACGCCTCCCGCTGTTCCGGGGCGGACAGGGGGGGCTCCGTACCGAAGATGCCCTCGATAAACTCCCCGTGGAGCAGCTCCGGCCTGCGCACGTAGTACAGCGCGTTGTACAGGTTGGCCGCCCGGTTGTCAAAGGCGGGCCACAGGAAGCCCACCTCCGGCGGCGCGGCCAGCCGCCCGGCGGTTTTCACGTGCAGGGCGTTTTCCGCGGACACGTAACCCAGCCCCGGCTTCCCCTCCCGCATGGGGCAAAGGGCGCACGCCAGGTAGGTAAACACCGTCTCGGAGCCGTCGTCCATCCCCTCGTCGTTTTTGCTGCGGAAGGGCACGTCGTAGGAGTCGCAGGCCAGCAGGATCAGGTAGTTGTCCTCCCCCATGTCCACGCTCTGGATGACCTTGTCATAAAAAGCCCGGCGCAGCTCCTGGTTTTTCAGCCTGCTCTCCCGCAATTCCCGCAGCAGCTTGTGCTCCTCCCCCTCCGCCACCTGGCGGGTGGAGAACTCGATGTCGATGAGGCTCCGGCCCAGCCCGCCGGACAGCGCCTTGCGCAGCAGGGCAAGGCAGCTCTCCGCGTCGTCCTCGCCCAGCAGGGACATGGGCTGGTCCACCTCGGCGATGACCTGCTTTAGCGGGCTGACATAGCAGCCGTAGATGTGGCTGATGGCGTTTTTACCGGGGCGGAGGCGGCGGCGCAGCTCGCCCAATTCTTTTTGGTTCATGGTATCCCTCGCTTGTCATAAGTAGTCGCCCACATTGTACCACAGCCCGGCGGGTTTGTCACGGGAAAACCCGCCGGGCCGCGCCGTCCCGTCACGCGCCCACGATGGCGTCGATCTCCTGGCTGGTGATGGCCTGGATCTCAAAGATCTGCCCCAGGGGGTCCCAGGCCGCCCCCGTCCAGCCGTAGTTCATATCCGTGGCCTCCACATTCCACACGTCGCCCACCCCGTTGTCCGACCCGGGCAGCTCCGCCAGGGTCGCTACGCTGCCCTTATAGCGGTACACACTGGCAAGGTCGGACTTTTTGGCAAAGGTGTCCGCCTGGTCCGCGGGGATGGCCCCCACCTCGGCGGCGGTGTACGCGGGCTTGCTGGCCTGCTTGGCCCAGGCCGGGACGGTGGGGTCGGTCTCCGTAAAGGACTGCAAAGCGCCGTCCGCCTTGGCCAGCGACGCCTGGACGGCGGCGTCCAGCTCGTCCTTGGACACGCCGTCCTTGAAGGCCAGCAGGCCCAGGTCGGACAGGTATTTGGCCACCTTGCCCGCGATGGCGGCCAGAGTGTCGCCGCTGGCCGGGGCCTCCCGGCCGTCGGCCGCGTTGAAGCTCACCGTCACCTGGGAGCCGTCCCCGGCGGTCCCCAGGCGGGTGGTGTCGGTGGGGTGAGTGTGGTCGCCCCGGGCGAAGGCCGTCTCCGTGCCCGCGCAGGCCGCGCCGTCCATCTTGGGCATGGTGTTGGACGCAGCCGCCCCTTCCGGCACGTCCGTGCCGGTGATGTAGCCCGCGTCGTTGGCAAGCTGGCTCATCTTGGTGGGCACAGCGTCCGCGTCCGCCTTTTTGCCCAGGCGCTCCTTGACCTTGGCGTCATACAGGGCCAGGCCCGCCTCGTTCAAATATTTTGCCATCTGTCATCCCTCCATGATCTTGATGATGTCCACGGCGGACATGGCGTCGTCCGCCCCCAGCCGCCGGGACAGCTCCCGCTCCAGGCCGGTGATGGCCTGGATGGGATGCTGGTCCGGCCCGTCCAGATGGAGCAGCGCGCCGTGATCCACGGCGGCCGGCTCCTGGGCCGCGGCGCGGCCCTCCCCGTCGAAGCCCACCACCTGTCCCGGACGCCCGGCCAGCCTGTCCTGCTTCCGCTCCAGCTCCTGTTCCCACTGGTCGGCGGGCGGGACGGCCCCGCCCCCGGGCGCCCCCTCCTGGATGGTGCCCAGCGCCGCCCAGACGGTGGGCAGCACCACGCTGCCGCCCCTGGTGCCGTACACCCCGGCCCGCAGCTGCACCCCCGGCCGGGTGAGCGTTTTCCAGGGCACCCGGCACGCGCAGGAACCGTCCAGCAGGACGGACACGGCGGTGTCCCCCGCCTTGAACACCGCCATGCGCTTCAGCCCCGCCCAGTCCGCCGAAAACTGGAACCGCACCTGGTATACCTCCCCGGAGCCGCTGGTCACAGGTTCCCGGCGGCACACCGTAAGCTGGTTTTTTTCCGCGTCAAGCACAAACATTCTTTCACCCCCTTCCCGCCCGTTTCCAGGCAAACCCCTCAGGAAAACGGCCGGAAGTTGCAAGGCGCCGTGCAATCTCCGGAAAAAATTTTTTGCGCGGGGCAAAAAGACATGGGCGTGAAAAAGCCGCCCGACGGTGCCGGACGGCTTAGATGATCAAAAAAGCGCTTCTTTCTCGGCGCCTGGGAGGCAGGTCGTGTATAAGAAACCCAGGAGGGGCATCGTTCCCATTCAATCAACGGCTTTTTGAACGCTTTCTGTGCAAAAGAGCCGCGCTCAGCGCTCCCGCCACTGTTCCCCATTCTGCCCGCACCAGACCACCTGGTTGCGGCCAAACCGTTTGGCGTCGTACAGCATGGTGTCCGACAGCTTCAGGTAGGTGGCGTAATCGTCCCCCTGCCGGGGCACCACGGTGACGCCCCCCATGCTGATGGTGACCCATTCGCTCACCGGGGAATTGTGCCGGATCTGGAGCCCCTCCACCGCCTGGCGCACGGACTTGGCCAGCTCGAAGGCGGACGGCCCGTCGTTGCCCACAAAAACGGCCACGAACTCCTCCCCGCCGTAGCGGGCAAACAGGTCGGTGGAGCGCTGGAAGAAGCTCGCCGCCGTCCTGGCCACGGCCTTGATCACCTGGTCCCCCGCCGGGTGCCCAAAGGTGTCGTTGTACAGCTTGAACTTGTCGATGTCAAACATACAGATGGACAGCGGCAGCCCGAACCGCATCGCCTCGCCCCAGCGGGCCTGGCGCTCTCCCTCGTACCGCCTGCGGTTGGGCACACCGGTAAGCTCGTCCAGCATGGCCTGCTCTTTAAATTTCATCTGATAGCGGTGAAGCTGGACATGGGTGTTCACCCGGGCCTTGATAATCACCGGGCTGAACGGCTTCGTGACGTAGTCCACCGCCCCCAGCAGCAGCCCCCGTTCCTCATACTGCACGTCGGACAGGCTGGTGAGCAGGATCACCGGGATATCCCGGGTCACCTCCATGCCCTTCAGCTCCCGCAGCAGCATGAACCCGTCCATCCCCGGCATGACCACGTCCAGCAGGATCAGCGAAATCCCGCCTGATTCCGCCGCCTGCAACCCCGCCTTCGCCGTGTGGCAGACAGTCACCTCATAGGTATCCCTGAGGATCTTGCATAAAACCTCCGTCTGCACGGGGCTGTCGTCAATAATTAAAACTTTATCCATAAAATCCCCTACCCTTCACCGCCGGACAAACCGGATCTGGCAGACATCGTCCCCCCGGGCAATGGTGGCGGGCAGGTCCAGCTCACAGCCGAAGCTCTCCGCAATGCCCCGGTCGCCGCACATGGCATGGTCGCACAGCAGCCGGATCTCCTCGTCGGAACACCCCTGTTTCTGCCATGCCTTCACCAGGGGGCAGTAGTGGAAGTCGATGTCCAGGTGGTCGTCGTCACAGCGCCGGATGTCCATCTCGAACACCCACTGGGCGAACTTGGAGAACAGCGTCTTTTTCAGGCCCTTGAGGGACGGCCCTCCCCCCGCCTTCCGCCGCAGCAGCCCGCCCTGGTACAGCCCGCACCGGCGGATGGCCGCGGGGGCGTAGCCTTCCGGTTTCAGCCCCTTTTTGGCCGCCTCGTCGCATAAAAGATACATCCACAGCGCCCGGTGCTCCAGCTGCTCCCGGATGGCAGCGATCAGCGGGTTCTTGATTTTCGGTTCGTTTTTCACGTTGCTCATGATTCTCTCTCCCTTGGTCGTTATTCCCTCCCCCGCCCCTGAGGCGAGGGCTTATGCTACCTATAATTGCGCAGGAAATCAGTATAAAACGTCACGGCCCCGGCAATGGCCTCCAGGCCGATATTTTCATTTTCCGAATGGACGCTGGCCAGCTGCTGGGCGGAAAGCCGGATGGGGGCGAACCGCAGCACACAGGGGCAGATCTCCGTGAGCCACCGGGCGTCCGTTCCGGCGGGCAGGATGAAGGGGATGGGGGGATACTCCGGGAACACCGCCTGGATTCGCCCCATAATATATGCAAAGGCAGGCAGGGCCATATCCGCCGGGGCGTGGTACTCCGAGGACGGGTCCACCTCAATCTCCACGCCGTAGTTCCCCGCCGTCCGCCGGAGGGTTTCCAGGTCTTTTTCCATGTCCCCTCCGTCCACGGCCTTGAAGCCAACCACGGCGGCGCAGCGTTTGTCGTCCCCCTCGATCTTGGAGAAGGAGCATATGGTCCCCAGCATGGCCCCCGCCTGGGGGTTGAGCCTGGGCATAACCCTTTGGATCAGCGGCCCGGTGAACCACAAATTGCCCAGCACCGCGTTCATGGGGAATTTACAGTGGGGCGCCAGGTGGGCGAGCATGGCCCGCACCTGTGGGTTCAGGCGGCGGATAAAGCCCTTCCCGGCGGCCGCCGCTTGGAGGAAGCCCGCCATGCGCTGGATGGGCCCCGCCTGGGCCGCGGCCGTGAGGCCGGTGTGGGCGCCGGACGCGGAGGCGGTACAGCGGAGCTTGTACCGCCCCTTTTCGTGGACGGCCACCATGGCGCACTTTTCGCACGTCATCCCGCCCAGGGGCGGGTCGATGATAGCGCCCCCCTCGTCCAGCACCACCTCGAAGGTGAGGCCCCGCTCCTTGAAATATGCCAGCGCGTTGGGGATGCCGTCGCCCCCCAGCTCCTCATTGTGGGAGGAGGCCAGAAATACGCTGCACGGGGGCTCCCAGCCCTGTGAAAGCAGCTCCTCCAGGGCGGAAAACTCCGCGAACAGGGGGGCTTTGGTATCCACCGTCCCCCGGCCCCACAGCCTGCCCTCCGCAATTTCCCCCCCAAATGGATTATACGTCCATTCGCCCTCCGCCGCCACCACGTCGTGGTGGGACATGAGCATGATATTCCGGGAGCAGTCCTTCCCCCGCAGCTCGTACACCCAGCAATCCTCGCTGAAAATCTGCCGTTCCATCCGCCGGTGGACCTCCGGGAACAGCTCCTCCACCACGCGGCGCAGCTTGGCAAACTCGGCGTCGTCATAGGCCCCTTTCACAGACACCGTTTTGCATTGGATCATTCGGGCCAGCCGCCGGGCGTATTCTTCCGCCGTCATTTTGCCGCTCCCTCCCCCGTCCCGCGGATGGCGGAGCGGACCTCCTTTTCATTGTACATGGCGTAAACGGCCACAGACGCCAGGGTGAACGCCCCTCCCACAATGGCGGTGAGCAGCAGGCCCTGCCGGCCCACGCCCTGCCCCGCCGCCGCGCCCACCACCACCAGGGAGGGGACGATCATGGTGGCGATGGAGGTGCCCAGCTTGGTGACAAAGCTCTTGGCGGCGGCGAAGGTCCCCTCCTGGTTGACTCCGGTTTTCACCGTGTCATAGCGGATCACGTCCGCCATCATGGAGCCGGGCAGGATATTCAGCACGGCGAACGGCAGGGAGACGAACAGGGCGAACGCCACCGCCGTGGCCATGCCCCGGGGAAAGACATCCACAAAGCAGATGATGAACTCCGCGGCGGCAAACACCACGCAGCCTACAATCATGGGGATTTTCTTCCCCGACTGTTTGGACCATCTGTTAACGGCGGGGTAGAGCGCCAGGGAGCCCACAATGGACGTTGCCATGACCAGGATGGACTGCTCCTCCGGGATGTCCATAAGCTCGGTGATGTAGTACATAATGCAGGCCTGGAAAAAGCTCATGCCGGTGCCTTCAAAGAGCTGGCCAAGGGTGACAAGCCGGAAGTGCCGGTTGGAAAAAGCGTGTTTTAAAGACGCCGTCAGCGGCGCGGTGGGCCGCACGGAGCTGACATAATCTTTCTCCCGGATGGCGAACGCGGGGACGAACAGCAGCGCCGCCCCCACCAGGGCGAAGGCCAGGAAGGTGAGCCGCCAGGCCGCCGCTGGGGACGCCCCCGTTTTCTTGATCAAGGCGACGATGGCCGGGGTCGCGTAGCCCAGCATGCTGCCCACCACGAAAAACAGGGAGTGATAGGTGTAGCTGTCCACCAGCAGGCCTTCGTCCCGCACCAGCTCTGGGAGCAGGGCGCTGTGGGGCACCATGTACAGGGTGTAGAAGATGTAATAGCCCCAGATGAACACCGCCAGCCAGAGGTCGTTGAGCAGCGGCGCGTCAAAGGGCGAGCAGAAGATCAGCAGGGCACACAGGGCGAAGGGTACGGCATATCGCCGCAGGAAGGGGATGCGCCGCCCGTCCCGGTGGCCGGACTTGTCGCTGAGGGCGGCCACCACGGGGTCGGACACCGCGTCGATAACATGGCCCAGCGCCTTGATGAGCCCGATGACGGTGAGCATCCCGGCAAATACATAGCCCTGGGTGATGAGGATGGGCAGGCCGGAAGCGGCGGTGGGCTGGTAGAAATAGATCAGGTAGTTGTTCAGCATGGTGGTGAACAGCCCTACGGCGAACAGGGGCAGGCAGTACAGGACGATGGCGCTTCTGGAAATTTCTTTCATTATGGTTCATCTCCTGCCGTTTTCTTTCATTTTACTATTCTATCAGAAAAAGAACGGGATGGCAATTCTTTCTCTTATAAGTTTAAGGCCGCGGGTTCCGCCGGCTTACCGGGCGGAGCAGCGGCCCCCGGCCCGGTCCGGATTTTCCAAATCCTCTTGACTTTTTCCCCGGGATCGGATATTCTATTTTCGACATATACCGGTAATCTTTTGGTGAAAGGGGATATCCCCATGGCAAGGCCAACCCGCTGCCGCCGTGTATGCTCGGAGCCAAGCTGCCGCAGTTTTACCCCCCAGGCCGGGGCCGGGTCGGGCCTGGTCGCCCTGACCGTAGACGAGTATGAAGCGGTCCGGCTGGTCGACTACGAAAAGCTGACCCATGAACAGTGCGCCGCCCACATGGCGATTTCCCGGACAACGGTCACGGAAATCTACGAAAGTGCGCGGTTCAAAATCTCTGACAGCCTGGTCAACGGGAAAGCCCTGGTCATTTCCGGCGGGAACTACCGCGTCTGCCGAGGCGACCGGGAGCGCGGCTGCGGGCGGAACTGCCGGTGGGCCCCGGAATTGAACGAAAAAGGAGACGCTGTTATGAGAATCGCAGTACCCTATGAGGCCGGGCAGGTATTCCAGCACTTTGGACACACCCGTCAAATGAAAGTCTACGACGTGGAGGATGGGCAGGTCGTCAACACGCATATCGCCGACACCACCGGCAGCGGCCACGGGGCCTTGGCCGGGTTTCTGTCCGGACTGAAGGCGGACGTGCTGATCTGCGGCGGCATCGGCGCAGGCGCCCAGCAGGCGCTGTCGCAGGCCGGTATCAAGCTCTGCGGCGGCGTGGCGGGCAGCGCCGACGAGGCGGTCCGCAGTTTTTTGGCGGGGACGCTGGACTGCCGCGCGGACGCTGTCTGCGACCACCATGGCCAGCACGGAGACTGCGGCGGACACCAGCACGACTGCGGCGGCGGCCGATGCGGACAGTAAGCCGGGCCTTCTGCCCGCATCGGGGGGCGGCCGCCCCTGCGCTCTTTCAATAAAAAATCACCTATGTCCTTGCGGACATAGGTGATTTTTTGTCAGCGGCCCCGTGGGTCCGGCCGCTGTCCAGACAAAGCTCGTGCGCCGGCTATGAGGTCCGGCGCGAGGCCGTAAAGGTTGAACAGAAGTATTTACTTCTGTTCAACCGCGGCATCTATAGGAATGAGCGGATATCAACGGCCAGCTTCTCCTCCAAATTGATGAGCCGCTTGGCGATATCCTTCGATACCTCGTCGGCCGCTTTATACTGGTTGAGATACCGGTTCAGGGATTTCACTCCCATATTGCACCCGTCCGTCATGAGGTCCGCGATGGCCGCGTCCGAATCGTCCACAGCCAGTTTCGCGTTTGTCTTAATCCACGACATGCCTTTGGCCATGGCCTTCGGCTCCTTCCCGTTGTCGTGATAACGGTCCAGCAATTTTTCCGCTTCCCCTTTGAGCGCTTCATGCTCGGACATACAGTCCGCCAAGCGGCGCTTCAGCTCCTCCGCGTGCGTATAGCCCAAAACCTCCTGGATGGACGCGATACCCATTTTAACCCCCGCGGCGCACTCCCGCAGCAATTTTACCGTATCCTGCTCTATCATAAAACCACGCTCCCTTTTTGTTCCGATGTAGTATGCCCAAAAGCCGGATGAAATCAGCCGCCCGGCGGAAAACCGCGGCACGGAAAACATATCCCGCTTGAAAGAACAACCCCCGCAGCTGAATAGGAGTCATCTTAACGCAAAAATCATGAGATTTCGACGGCGGCGCGTGGTATAGTCAGCGCAGTTGAAAATCGGCAGTTGCCGATTTTCAGACAGCGGCTCGCCGCTGTCCGGCAAAGCCTGTGCGCTGACTATGAAGTCTGACGCGAGGCCGCTTTGCGGCCTGTTCGGCGAATGATCGCCGAACAGGTTGAAAAGAAGTATTTACTTCTTTTCAACCGCGTCAACTATAATCTTGAGGTACAGGCCCTTTACAAAGGAGTGTTTTGTATGAAAACCGCGCGCCGCCGCACCCTGCCCCTGCTGCTTGTTCCGGCCCTGCTGCTGTTTTCCGCCGGACTGCTTGCCGGCTGGGCCGGGGCCTCCGCTTATCCCCAGAACGGCCAAAAGCCCCTCAGCGCCCCGGTTCCACCCCAGTCCAGCCCGGCCCCAACGCCCATCCCCGGGCCGGACAAGCCTCTGCCCGCGGAGGGAGAAGGGGCTTGGAGCCTGCTTCTGGTGAATTTTGAAACGCCTCTGCCGGAAAATTTTTCCGTACCGGAGCTTACGCAGCTGCGCCGCGGCCACGCCGTCGACCGGCGGGCCTACCCCGCCCTCCAGGCCATGATGGACGACTGCCGGGCGGCGGGACTGTCGCCGCTGATCTGCTCCTCCTACCGTTCCCAGGAGGACCAGGCGCGGCTTTTCGACCGGGAAACGCAGGGCTGGCTGGACCGGGGGTACATAGGCGGGGAAGCGGAATCGCAGGCCGCCCGGTGGGTGGCCCGCCCCGGGACCAGCGAGCACCAGACCGGCCTGGCGGTTGACATCGTCGACCTGTCCTACCAGGTGCTGGACCAGGGGCAGGAGGATACCGCCGTCCAGCGCTGGCTGATGGCCCACTGCGCAGACTACGGGTTCATCCTGCGCTATCCCACAGATAAGAGCGCCCTCACCGGGGTGAATTACGAGCCGTGGCATTACCGCTATGTAGGCGAACCTGCGGCACGGGAGATCATGGACGGCGGGCTGTGCCTGGAGGAGTATTTGGCCCGATAACAGGGCAATCTCTCCCTCCCGGGCAGGATGCGGGACGCGGCGCATAGCGGCCCGCCCAGGCGTCTGAACCCCCGCTTTTCGCCGAAATTTTTGTGCAATGTATGATAATCTTCATTGACAAATCCAGGCTATCATGTTACATTTGACATGGTATGGCCAGTGCAGTTGAAAAAAGCGCAAAGTGCGGTTCCCCATCCGTCGGGCCAAAAGCCCGCCGGACGCGCAAAGTACGCAAGCGCTGCCTGTCAAGTCCAAAGCGGGGCCGCGTACGCGGCCCCCTGCGGCGTCCGTCAACGCAGGGTTCAAAAGAAATGATTTGTCTCTTTTGAAACGCTTTGACTGCCGGTACTGGTTTTCATTCGCGCCAACTATCACTCAAAGGAGGTTTCCGTATGTTGTTCCAGACCACCCAGGCCCACGAGGAGCTGCGCGCCAAAATCCGCGCCTTTGCCGAGGCTGAGGTAAAGCCCAACGCCATCCTCATGGATCAGGAGAGCCGCTTCCCCGCCGAGGCCGTCAAGAAATTGGCCGAGATGGGGCTGATGGGCATCCCCTATCCCAAGGAGTACGGCGGCGCGGGGCTTGATGTGCTCAGCTACGCCATCGCCGTGGAGGAGCTGTCCCGGATAGACGGCGGCACGGGCGTGATCCTGTCCGCCCATGTCTCCCTGGGAACCTGGCCCATCTTCGCCTTCGGCACCGAGGAGCAGAAGCAGAAATATCTGATCCCCCTGGCAAAAGGCGAGAAAATCGGCGCGTTCGGCCTCACCGAGCCCAACGCCGGCTCCGATGCCGGCGGCACCGAGACTACCGCCGTGGATAAGGGCGACCACTGGCTGCTCAACGGCCAGAAGATCTTCATCACCAACGGCGGCGTGGCGGACACCTATGTGGTCTTCGCCGTCACCACCCCGGACATCGGCACTCGGGGCATCTCCGCCTTCATCGTGGAGAAGGGGTGGAAGGGCTTCACCTTCGAGCCCCACTACGACAAAATGGGCATCCGCTCCTCCGAGACCTGCCAGCTCAACTTCGACGACGTAAAGGTGCCCAAGGAGAACCTGCTGGGCAAGGAGGGCCAGGGCTTCAAGATCGCCATGGCCACCCTGGACGGCGGGCGCATCGGCATCGCCTCCCAGGCCCTGGGCATCGCCCAGGGGGCCTATGAGTCCGCCGTGGAATACGCCAAGGAGCGCGTCCAGTTCGGCAAGCCCATCGGCTTCAACCAGGCCATCACCTTCAAACTGGCGGACATGGCCACTAAGCTGAAGTGCGCCCGGATGCTGGTGTACTCCGCCGCCGAGAAGAAGGAAGCCCACGAGCCCTACGGCGTGGACGCAGCCATGGCCAAGATGTACGCCTCCGACATCGC
The DNA here is from genome assembly GCA_910587205.1 of uncultured Oscillospiraceae bacterium. GTDB lineage: Bacteria > Bacillota > Clostridia > Oscillospirales > Oscillospiraceae > Enterenecus. The sequence continues at coordinate 5,939 of CAJULZ010000027.1, read as the reverse complement.
CCTGGAGGTCACCAACGACGCGGTGCAGATCTTCGGCGGCACCGGCTTCCTCAAAGGCATGGACGTGGAGCGGATGTACCGGGACGCCAAGATCACCACCATCTACGAGGGCACCAACGAGGTGCAGCGCATGGTCATCGGCGCGGCCATCATGGGCAAGCCCCCCAAGAGCGAGGGCGGCTCGGCCAGCCGGGCTAAGAAGCCCGCCCCCGTTACCGGGGTGCGCAAGGGCATGATCCTGAAAGAGGGGGACGCCAAGGAGCGGGTGGACGCCCTGGTGGCGGCCTTGAAGAAGGACGGCTACGACTTCACCGTGGGCATCCCCATCGACACCCCCATCGCCGCGGCGGAGCGGGTGGTGTCCGCGGGCCAGGGCATCGGCCCCAAGGAGAACATGAAGCTCATCGAGGATCTGGCGAAGGCCGCCGGCGCGGCCGTCGGCTCCAGCCGTCCCGTGGCCGAGACCCACAAGTATGTGCCTCTGAACCGCTACGTGGGCATGTCCGGCCAGAAATTCAAGGGCAACCTGTACATCGCCTGCGGCATCTCCGGGGCCATCCAGCACCTGAAGGGCATCAAGGACGCCTCCACCATCGTGGCCATCAATAAGAGCTCCAACGCCCCCATCTTCAAAAACTGCGACTACGGCATCGTGGGCGACGTGAACGAGATCGTGCCCCTGCTGGCCGAGGCCCTGGGCCTGGAGGAGAAGCAGCCCGCGCCCCCCATGGTGAAGATGAAGCGGCCCCCCGCCCCCAAGCCCGAGCCCATCGGCCCGCGCTATGTCTGCGGCGGCTGCGGCTACGAGTACGTCCCCGAGCTGGGCGACCCCGACGCAGAGGTGGCCCCCGGCACTTTGTTTAAGGATCTGCCCGAGGGCTGGGTCTGCCCGGAGTGCGCCGAGGCCAAGGAAATGTTCATCGAAGCGTGAGCGCGGAGCACCCGGGAGCAGGCGGCTAAGACCCGAAGCGGAGTGGACGGCTTGGCGGCCCAAAGGGCCGGCAAACGGCGCGCGAAGTCGGAGGGGCTTAGACGCCGTCGCGGAGGGCGCGCAGCGTGACAACATCTGAGCGCGGAGCCGTCGCGAGCAGCACGGATGGACCGGAGCGAGGCCGAGCGCAGGCCCGCGCAGCGGGCCGGAGACCAGGCCGAGCCGGAGGGAAGCCGTGCGTCGCGAACAGGCGCAGCGTGACAACATCTGAGCGTGGATTCGCCATTGCCATTAACATAAAGGAGGAACATCTATGTACTGCGTGCGCAGTGTCACCGATAACCTGTACTGGGTGGGCGCCAACGACCACCGTCTGCACCTGTTCGAGAACATCCACCCCATCCCCCGGGGCGTGAGCTACAACGCCTACCTGCTGCTGGATAAAAGCACCGTCCTGTTCGACACAGTGGACTGGTCCGCCTGCCGCCAGCTGCTGGAGAACCTGGACTACCTGCTGGAGGACCGCCCCTTGGACTACCTGCTCATCAACCATATGGAGCCCGACCACGGCGCGTCCATTGAGGAGATCCTGATCCGCTGGCCCGACGTGAAGGTGATCTCCACCCCCAAGGCGTTCATGCTGATGCGGCAGTTCGGGTTCCATATCGACGGCCACGAGCTGATCGAGGTGAAGGAGGGGGACACCTTCTCCTTTGGCGACCACACCGTCACTTTCGTGGAGGCCCCCATGGTCCACTGGCCCGAAGCCATGGTCACCTTCGACCTGACCAACGGCGTGCTGTTCGCCGCCGACGCCTTCGGCTCCTTCGGCGCGCTGGACGGCAAGCTGTTCGCCGACGAGGTGGATTTCGACCGGGACTGGATCGACGACGCCCGGCGCTACCTCACCAACATCGTGGGCAAATACGGCCCCCACGTCCAGCTCCTGCTGAAAAAGGCCGGCGGCATCCTGGACAAGATCAAATTTATCTGCCCCCTCCACGGGCTCGTGTGGCGCAAGGATCTGATGTACTTCGTGGACAAGTACGACAAGTGGAGCAAGTACCAGCCTGAGGAGGAGGGCGTGCTCATCGCCTACGCCTCCATGTACGGCAACACTGAGTCCGCCGCCCAGGCCCTGGCCTCCAAGCTGTGCGAGAAGGGCTGCGCCAACGTGTGGGTGTACGATGTGTCCAACACCCACGTATCCCAGCTGGTGAGCGAGGCGTTCCGCCTCAGCCACCTGGTGTTCGCCTCCGTCACCTACAACCTGGGCATCTACCCGGTGATGCACGACTTCCTGATGCACCTCAAGGCGCTGAACTTCCAGAACCGCACCTGCGCCATCATTGAGAACGGCTCCTGGGCGGTGAAGTCCGGCGATTTGATGCAGAAATTCCTGGAGGACGAGATGAAAAACATGACCGTCCTCAACGACCGGCTGACCCTCGCCTCCGCCCTCCATCCCGACAAGACGCTGGAGCTGGACGCCCTGGCCGACGCCATCATCGAGTCCATGGCCAAGGAATAAGATCCCGTATCCCAAACCGATTCACCGGATGGACGGCAGTTCCCGGGATTCCGCGGGAATCATGGCAGAAAAGGCCCGTCCCACCTCAGGGGCGGGGAACCCGGCAAAACACCGGGCAGGAAGTGTACACTTCCTGCCCGGTGTTTTCATGCTCTCTGGGATACCGGCCTCCCGGCATCCCCTGTAAAGCCGCCCCAGCCCCTCAGCTCAGGTATTTTCTCAAAATGCTCAAGAAAAGCTCAATATCCAGGGGCTTGGCAATGTGGGCGTTCATGCCGTTTTTTAAGGCGGTCTCTTTGTCCTCTTCCATGGCGTTGGCCGTCATGGCGATGATGGGCAGGTCCCTCACATCCTTTCGGGGCAGCGCGCGGATCGTGCGCGTGGCCTCATAGCCGTCCATTACCGGCATCTGCACGTCCATGAGCACGGCGTCGTACCAGCCTTCCTCCGCCCGGCGGACCATGTCCACCGCGTCGGTGCCGTCCGGCGCGGTCTCCACGGTGAACCCTGTCTCCTCCAGGATCGCCTGGGCAATCTCCCGGTTGAGCTCGTTGTCCTCCACCAGCAGGACGCGCTTGCCGGTAAAATCCGTGTCCGCCCAGGATGCTCCGGCTTCCTCCTGTTCCGCCAGGTGGTTGGCAGCCAGCAGCGCGGACTTCAGGTCGGACATGAACAGGGGCTTGGCGCAGAACACGGTGATCCCCGCCTCCTTGGCCTCCTCCTCAATCTCCGTCCAGTCATAGGCGGTGAGGATGATGATGGGGGCCTCCTGCCCGATGGCGGCCCGGATGCGCCGGCAGGTCTCGATCCCGCTCAGTTCCGGCATCTGCCAGTCGATGATATAGGTGTGGTAGGAATCCCCCTCATTGTGGGCGCTCTTCGCCCGGTAGACCGCCTCTCTCCCGGACGTGGTCCACTCCGCCCGCATCCCGATCTGCTTGAGCATACGGGCAACGCTTTCGCAGCTGTCGCAGTCGTCGTCCACTACAATGGCCCGAAGGCCCTCCAATTCCTTGATCCGTGCCGTGTTGCCCTCCCCGTCCTGGAGTTTCAGGCTCAGCTCCACCCGGAACTCGCTGCCCCTGCCCTTCTCGCTTCGGACCGTGATGGTCCCCCCCATCATATCCACGATATTCTTGGTGATCGCCATGCCCAGGCCGGTGCCCTGTATGCCGCTCCTGGTGGTGGTGGCCTCCCGCTCGAAGGGCTCGAAAATATGCTCCACAAAATCCGGCGCCATGCCGATGCCGTTGTCCTTCACGGTGAACACATAGTCCCCCCGGCCCCGCCGGAAGGCGGCCTGCTGCTCGATGCGGAAGCTCACCGTCCCCCCCGCCGGGGTATACTTTACCGCGTTGCTCAGCAGGTTGACAAACACCTGGCTCAGCTTCAGGGGGTCGGCGATAATCTCCTCGTTGCTCACGTTAAAGGTGTCGATAAACAGCTCCAGCTGCTTGGCTTTCACCTGGGGCTGGATGATGTTCACCAGGTTGTGGGTCAGCTCGGAGATGTTGCACTCCTGTTCCTTGATCTGCACCTTCCCGCTCTCGATGCGGCTCATATCCAGGATATCGTTGATGAGGCTTAGCAGGTGGTTGCTGGACGCCAGCACCTTTTGCAGGCAGTCCTTCACCTGGTCCTTGTTATCAATGTGGCTGGCCGCGATGGTTGCAAAGCCGATGATGGCGTTCATGGGGGTGCGGATGTCATGGGACATATTGGAGAGGAAGGTAGTTTTGGCCTGGTTCGCCCTCTGGGCCTGCATCAGCGCGTCCTGGAGGGCCTGGGTCTGCTCCCGCTGCTTCCGGACCTGGGCGGTAATGTCCTTGGATACTACCATCACCATGACATCCCCCGTGCCCTCGTCCCGGGTCATAATGAAAGACTGGCGCACGCACATCTGCCGCCCCTCCGGCCCCTGGGCCCAATAGTCCACGGTGATTTCAGATTCGCCCTGCTCGAACCGCTCCCGCAGCCGCTCCGGGCTGACCAGCCCGCAGTACTCCTCCATGGATTCCTCCATCACAAAGGGCTTCCACCGTTCAAAGCACGCCGAGGCGGGGCAGGGGGCCGTCAGCCCCGCCTTTTCCAGCAGGGAAACCTGCCGCCCGTCGATCATGCGGGTGACGTCGTACTCCACCAGATCCCGGGTGAGGTTGAACTCAAAGGTGCAGAAGGCGGTGGAGGTGATGGCGATGCGGTACTGCCGTTCCTTGCGGTTCATGACGGACAGCGCCTTCTGGCTCTGGAGCTCCCGCCGCTTCAGCTCCGTGATGTTCTGCCGCACGAAGAGGATTCGGACCGCCCGGCCCTCCTCCCGCTGGAGGCGCACCGTGATCAGGTGCTCCCATTCCTCCTTCCCGTCCCGGCAGACATGGCACTCATAGGTAAAGGTATCCTGCTCCGAGAGTATGGCCGCGATGGAGTCCGCGCGGAAGGTCTCCCGGAACCGCTCCTTCCCCTCCTCCCCTATGATGTCCTGGGCGTGGATACGGATGATATCGTCATAGGAGCCCTCCATCGCCAGGCTGCTGCTCAACGGCCGCATCCCCGCCATGTAAGAGTAGCTGTTGTCCTCCAGGTCCACCGTGAGGTAGCGGGAGGAAAACAGGGTATTTAGGCCGTCCAGCACATAGCCGAACTGGGTGTTCTGCTTTTCCAGCGTCCTGCGCTGCGTCCGGCTCCGGACCAGCAGAACGAGGATATAGGCGGCAAACAGCCCGATCAGGATCGTTTGCAGCACCATGCCGGTATGGTTGGCCTCCCGGACCATGGCCCTGGTCACGCTCTGGGGGAAGGTCTGGAGCAGGATATAGTCCGTTCCCGGCACGTTCAGCACGCACAGGTTGTCCGATGCCCTGCCGGCCGCGCAGATCAAGCCCAGTTCGTCCGCCTCGCCCCGGAACACCGACCACACCTGTTCCGCGGCCTGCTCGTCAACGACGCCGTCTTCCCGCAAGGCATCCGGCAGGGGGCGGCCGCTCCCCGTCCCTTTGGAAGATGCGATCACCTGACCATCCCGGGCACACAGGAATACCGTCGCCTCCTCGCCAAAGTAGCTGGTCTCCAGCAGCTCCCGGAGGTACTCCTCCGCCTGGTACAGCCCCAGCAGCACGCCGAAGGGCTCGCCCTCATACTGCAACGGGGCGTAAAAAACCATCATAGGCTCATTGGTGATCCGGGAGCGCAGAACCATGGTGGTACCGCTCTCCCCCCGCATTCCGTTGAGGAAATAGTCCCGATCCCGGCTGTCGCTGGTGCTCCCGTCGGAGGCCAGGTTGACGCCGTCCCCGTTGGTAAAGCGAAAAGCGTCAAAATCCGAGTTGTCCTCCAGCTCCCGGAGCAGCTCGACGCCCATGTCCCGCCCGCTGGCCGTCATGGCCAGCAGGTAGGCGTAGTTGTGCACCCGCCGCTGGGCGTTGGTTATTACTTCGGCAATTAAATAATCGCAATCAATAGAGCTTATACTTTTCCAGT
>CAJULZ010000026.1 GCA_910587205.1 uncultured Oscillospiraceae bacterium | reverse complement strand
ATCCCCGCCGACATGATGGAGCTGGCCCAGGAGTACCGCACCAAGCTGGTGGACGCCTGCGCCGACATCGACGAGGAGATCATGGAGCTGGCCCTGGAGGAGCAGCCCATCCCCACCGAGCTGTTGCGCCGCGCCCTGCGCCGGGGCACCATCGACAACCTGATCGTCCCCGTCACCTGCGGCACCTCTTACCGCAACAAGGGCGTGCAGAAGCTGCTGGACGCGATTGTGGACTTTATGCCTTCCCCGGTGGATATCCCGCCCATCAAGGGCGTGAACCCCGAGACCGAGGAGGAAGAGGAGCGCCCGTCCTCCGACGCGGAACCCTTCTCCGCCCTGGCGTTTAAGATCGCCACCGACCCCTTCGTGGGCCGCTTGTCCTTCATCCGCGTCTATTCCGGCACGCTGAACACCGGCACCCAGGTGCTCAACTCCACCAAGAAGCAGAAGGAGCGCATCGGGCGCATCCTGCAAATGCACGCCAACCACCGGGAGGACATCGAGACCGTTTACTCCGGCGACATCGCCGCTGTCATCGGATTGAAGAATTCCACCACCGGCGACACTTTGTGCGATGAGAAGCACCCGGTCATCCTGGAGTCCATGGAGTTCCCCGAGCCCGTGATCCGCGTGGCCATCGAGCCCAAGACCAAGGCCGGCCAGGAGAAGATGGGCATCGCCCTGATGAAGCTGGCCGAGGAGGATCCCACCTTCAAGACCTACACCGACGAGGAGACCGGCCAGACCATCATCGCCGGCATGGGCGAGCTCCACCTGGAGATCATCGTGGACCGCCTGCTGCGCGAGTACAAGGTGGAGGCCAACGTGGGTGCGCCCCAGGTCGCCTACAAGGAGACCATCAAGCAGTCCGTCAAGCAGGACACCAAGTACGCCCGCCAGTCCGGCGGCAAGGGCCAGTACGGCCACGTGGTCATCACCGTGGAGCCCAACGAGCCCGGCAAGGGCTATGAGTTCCTCAACGAGATCACCGGCGGCGTCATCCCCAAGGAGTTCATCCCCGCCGTGGACGCGGGTATCCAGGGGGCCATGCAGGCCGGCGTCATGGCCGGCTACCCCGTGGTGGACGTCAAGGTCCACCTGACCTTCGGCTCCTACCACGAGGTGGACTCCTCCGAAATGGCGTTCAAGATCGCCGGCTCCATGGCCTTCAAGGAGGCCTGCCGCAAGGCCGGGGCCTGCCTGCTGGAGCCCATCATGAAGGTGTCCGTCATCGCCCCTGAGGAGTACCTGGGCAATGTCATCGGCGATATCACCAGCCGGCGCGGCCAGATCCTGGGCCAGGAGGCCCGGCCCGGCGCCCAGCAGGTGGACGCGCTGGTCCCCCTGTCCGAGATGTTCGGCTACGCCACCGACCTGCGCTCCCGCACTCAGGGCCGCGGCCAGTACACCATGGAACCCCACAGCTATGTGGAGATCCCCAAGAACATCGCGGAAAAGATTATCGCCCAGCGCGGGCGGAAAGAGGACTAATCGCGCCGCTGCGGTGCGCATCGTGAAAATAATGGTTGCAATTTCCGCCGCTATGGGATAGAATAATCCCATCATAAGTTTTTTCTTTCACAATCAAACACTTTAACCGAATTAAGGAGGAACACGCAAAATGGCTAAGGCAAAATTTGAGCGTACCAAGCCCCACGTAAACATCGGCACCATCGGTCACGTGGACCACGGCAAGACCACCCTGACCGCCGCCATCACCAAGTGGCTGGCCCTCCAGGGCTGGGCCGACTACAGCGACTACTCCAGCATCGACAGCGCCCCCGAGGAGCGCGAGCGCGGCGTGACCATCAACACCGCCCACATCGAGTACGAAACCGCCAACCGGCACTACGCCCATGTGGACTGCCCGGGCCACGCCGACTATATCAAGAACATGATCACCGGCGCGGCGCAGATGGACGGCGCCATCCTGGTCATCGCCGCCACCGACGGCCCCATGGCCCAGACCAAGGAGCACATCCTGCTGGCCCGTCAGGTGGGCGTGCCCGCCATCGTGGTGTTCCTGAACAAGTGCGACCAGGTGGACGACGAGGAGCTGCTGGAGCTGGTGGAGATGGAGGTCCGCGAGACCCTGTCCTGCTACGAGTTCCCCGGCGACGACATTCCCATCGTCAAGGGCTCCGCCCTGAACGCCCTGACCTGCGAGTCCGGCAACGTGGACGACCCCGACTTCGCCTGCATTAAGGAGCTGATGGACGCTGTTGACAGCTACATCCCCACTCCCGACCGCAAGGCCGACCTGCCCTTCCTGATGCCCGTGGAGGATGTGTTCACCATCACCGGCCGCGGCACCGTGGCTACCGGCCGTGTGGAGCGCGGCCAGCTGAAGGCGGGCGAGACCGTGGAGATCGTCGGCCTCACCGAGGAGAAGAAGTCCACCGTCGTCACCTCCATGGAGATGTTCCGCAAGACCCTGGACTACGTCGAGGCCGGCGACAACGTGGGCTGCCTGCTCCGCGGCGTCAACAAGGACGAGATCGAGCGCGGCCAGGTGCTGTGCAAGCCCAACTCCATCCACCCCCACACCAAGTTCGTGGGCCAGGTGTACGTCCTGTCTAAGGACGAAGGCGGCCGTCACACCCCCTTCTTCAACAACTACCGTCCCCAGTTCTACTTCCGCACCACCGACGTGACCGGCGTCATCACCCTGCCCGAGGGCACTGAGATGTGCATGCCCGGCGATAACGTGGACATGAACGTGGAGCTGATCACCCCCATCGCCATCGAGAAGGGCCTGCGCTTCGCCATCCGCGAGGGCGGCCGCACCGTTGGTTCCGGCGTCGTCATCGACGTGGCCGAGTAATCTCAACGCTCAGTTTGCTAAAAAAGACAGCCGCCTCCGGGCGGCTGTCTTTTCCTGTGCAGCCGCCGGGGCCCCGCAAAGCGGGGCGGCGCGGAAGCGCCGTACAAGCGTTTTTGCCGTAGGCGAAAACCTTGGCGCAGGGCCGGCTTCGCCGGACCGAGCATTGAAATCCAAAGGGCCCCCGCGCGGCTCGCCGTGCGGGGACCGGCCGCACCGTTGGTTCCGGCGTCGTCATCGACGTGGCCGAGTAATCTCAACGCTCAGTTTGCTAAAAAAGACAGCCGCCTCCGGGCGGCTGTCTTTTTTCCTTCCCTTTTTTCACAATTGTTGCTTCAGTCTGTACAACAAATTCAGCGCCTCAATGGGGGTAATGGTATCAACCGCCGCGCGCCGCAGTTCGTCCAGCACCGCCGCCCCCGACATGTCGTTCAAGGATACCTGGCCGTCCTCCGGCCGGGGGGCGGCTTCCACCGCGGGCCCCGCCCCGCCCTGGGCCTCCAGCTCGGCCAAAATCTCCCGGGCCCGGTCCACCACCCGGTTCGGAACCCCCGCCAGCTTGGCCACCTCTACGCCATAGCTCTGGTCTGCCCCTCCCGAAACGATCTTGCGCAGAAACACGATGGTGTCTCCCCGCTTTTTCGCCGCGATGTGGTAGTTGCGCACCCCTTCGATGGATTCGCCGGCGCTGGTGAGTTCATGATAGTGGGTGGCAAACAGGGTCTTGGCCCCCAGGCGCTTTTTGTCCGCGCAGTGCTCCAGCACCGCCCGGGCGATGGACATGCCGTCGTAGGTGGACGTGCCCCGGCCGATCTCGTCCAGGATCAGCAGGGAGCGGGGGGTGGCGTTTTTCAGCATGGCGGCCACCTCGGTCATCTCCACCATGAAGGTGGACTGGCCCGCGGCCAGGTCGTCCGACGCGCCGATGCGGGTGAACATCCGGTCCACCACGCCGATCCGGGCGGATTTCGCCGGGACAAAGCTGCCCATCTGGGCCATGAGCACGATCAGGGCCACCTGCCGCATATAGGTGGACTTTCCCGCCATGTTCGGCCCCGTGATGATGGCCAGCCGGTCGTCCCCGCCATCCATGTAGGTGTCGTTGGGAACAAACAGCGTATCCTTCAGCATCCGCTCCACCACCGGGTGGCGGCCCTCCCGTATGTCGATCACGCCGCTGCCGTCTACCTCCGGGCGGCAGTAGTTGTTCTGCACCGCCGTGGCGGCAAACGAGGCGAGCACGTCCAGCCGGGCCACACAGCCCGCCGCCTCCTGCACCCGGCGCACCTGCCCGGCGGCCTTCTCCCGCAGGGCGCAGAACAGCTGGTATTCCAGCGCCGTCACCCGGCTCTGGGCGGACAGGATCTCGTGCTCCAGGTCCTTCAGCTCCTGGGTGAAAAACCGTTCGCAGTTCACCAGGGTCTGTTTGCGGATGTAGTCCTCGGGCACCAGGCTGTAGTAGCTTTTGGACACCTCGATGTAGTAGCCGAACACCTTGTTGTAGCGCACCTTCAGGCTCTTGATGCCGGTGCGCTCCTTCTCCCGGCCCTCCAGCGCGGCCAGCATGTCCGCGCCGTGGTCCAGAATGTCCCGGAGGCGGTCCACCTCCCCGTCGTATCCGGGGCGGATGAACCCCCCCTCCCGGATGGTGAAGGGCAGGCGGTGGTCCTCATCCTCATCCCGGATGGCGGCGCGCAGCGCGGCCTGGAGCTCCTCCAGGCCGTCCAGCCCCCGGGCCAGCGGGGCAAGCGCCCGCCCCCCCGCCTCCCTGGCCTGCCGGGAAAGCTCCGGCAGCACCGCCAGCCCCTCCCCCAGCAGCAGCATGTCCCGGGCGTTGGCAGAGCCGTACACCACCTTGCCGATGAGCCGCTCCAGGTCGGGCACCCGGCGCAGGGTCAAGGCCAGCTCTTCCCGCGCCACGGCGTCCGCGCACAGGCAGGCCACCGCGTCCTGCCGCCGGGCGATGGCGGCGGGGGAGCACAGGGGCTGCTCAATCCACGCCCGGATCATCCGGCGGCCCATGGGTGTTTTCGTCTTGTCCAGCACCCACAGCAGCGACCCCTTTTTCTCCTTCCCCCGGAAGGTCTCGGTGAGCTCCAGCGTCCGCCGGGCGGTGAGGTCCAGCTCCAGGTATTCCCCGCCGTCCCCCTCGATGTCCAGCGGGCCCAGATGGCCCAGGTCGGTCTTCTGGGTCTCAGCCAGGTAGGCCGCCAGCGCCCCGGCGGCTTGTAGGCACAGCCGTGGCCCGTCCTCCTCCGGGAAGGGCTCGTCCGCCCCCCGCAGCCCGCAGGCCGCCAGCGCGTCCTGCGCCTGGGCCGGGCGGAACCGCACCTCCTCCCTCCGCTCCCACAGGCAGCCCAGCCGGTCCTTCAGGAACGCGGTGAGCTCCCCCTCGCCGGCGGCGGCATCGGAGAGGATGGCCTCGCTGGGCGGGCAGGCGGCCAGGGCGTTGAGCAGGTGGCCCAGCCAGTCCCGCCCCTGGAAGGGAACGGCCTTGAACTGCCCCGTGGACAGGTCGCACCGGGACAGCGCCGCCCCCGCGCTGTCCCGGTAGACGGCGCAGATGTAGTTGTTCCGCCCCTCGTCCAGCATCACGTCGTCCATGGCGGTGCCGGGGGTGACGATGCGGATCACGTCCCGGTCCACCAGCCCTTTGGCCTGCGCCGGGTCCTCCATCTGCTCGCAGATGGCCACCTTGTACCCCCGCTTGATGAGCCGGGCGATGTAGTTCTGGGCCGAGTGGTAGGGCACGCCGCACATGGGCACCCGCTCGTCCTCCGGTTTGCTCCGGTCCCGGCTGGTGAGCGTCAGCCCCAGCTCCTCCGCCCCCAGCTTGGCGTCGTCGTGAAACAGCTCATAGAAGTCGCCCAGCCGGAAAAACAGCAGGCAGTCCGGGTGCTGCTCCTTCACCTTCCAGTACTGCTGCATCATGGGGGTCAGCTCCGCCATGGTTTCACCTTCTCTTTCTCTCAAAAACAGCCTGTCAAACGGCCCTTACAAACAAAACGCACATCGCAGACGATGTACGTTCCGCCTATGGCAAGTCTATGAAATCGATGGTCTCATACCGGGGCGCATACTCCCGGATCGTTCCTTGTCCTCCCCGTTGTACTCAAATGCCGGTTGTCCGCGGGAGGGGCAAGCCCCTCCCCTACCCGCCGTAGTCCACAATGACGTACACATACCGCACGCCGTCGATGTCCGCCGAGGGCTCCACCTGGGCGTGGCGGCTGATGCCGTCCTCCTCCACATACAGCGTGCGGATTGCCCCCACCACCAAGCCCCGGGGGTACACGCCCCCCAGGCCCGACGTCACCACCTGGTCGCCTGTGACCAGCTTGGAGTCCTCCGCCAGGAAGGACAGCTTGGCCAGCCCCTCCAGCATCAGAGCAAAATCGCCCTCCAGGATGGCGTCCTCATCGGTGCGGGCCACCCGGCCGCCGATCTCCAGCGCGGGGTCCAGGATGGTGGTCACCACCGACGAGTTCAGGTCCGCCTGGGTGACTACGCCGATGAGGTGGCCGTACTGGTCGATGACGCAGTTGTCCACCTCCACGCCCCCCGCCGTCCCCCGGTCGATGGTCAGGTTGGACGACCAGTTGGAGCTGGACCGCCGCACCACCGCCGCGTCCCGGTATTTCAGCTCCGGCCGCTCCTCGTGCAAGCCCAGCAAATCCTTGAGCCGCTCGTTTTCCCGCTGGGCGTCCTGCCCGGCGATGGCGTCCTTCTCCAGCTCCGCCACCCGCTGGCGCAGACCCTCGATCTCCGCCTGCTGCTCGTCATACCGGAAGGATTTGTCATACTGCTCCTGGGTCCAGGAGGCCACCGCCCCCGACGCCGCCCGGAACGGGGTCGCCAGCAGCTCTATTGCCCCGCCCACCGGGTCATAGCCCAGGATATAGGCTCCCAGGGTGAGCACCGCCGCCAGCAGCACCGCCGCCACCACCAGGAGTCCCCCGTTATTTTGAAAAAACCGCTTCATGGCCTGTCTCCTATCTCACGGCTCCAGGCCGCGCAGGGGTTCGATCCCAAACTGTGCCAAAATACGCCCCAGCCGGAACACGGGCAGGCCCATCACGTTGCAGTAGTCCCCCCGGATGCCCTCCACCAGCAGCGCCCCCAGGCCCTGGATGCCATACGCCCCGGCCTTGTCCATGGGCTCGCCGGTGGCAATATACCCCCGGAGCTCCTCCGGGTCCGCCGCCCGGAACGTTACGGCGGTCTCCTCGTGCTCGGTGACGGCCTGTTCGCCCCGCAGGACGGTGACGCCGGTGTACACATGGTGCTCCCGCCCGGCCAGGGAGGACAGCATGGCAAACGCCTCCGCCCCGTCCCGGGGCTTGCCCAGCACCGCGCCGTCCAGCGCCACCACCGTGTCCGCGGCGATGACCAGGTCCCGGGGCCCGGCCCTTTTCCCCGCCGCCCGGGCCTTGAGCAGGGACAGCTCCTCCACGGTTTCCGCGGGGGGGAGGCCGTCCGCCACGGTCTCGTCCACGTTGGGGGAGATGATTTTGAACTCCGGAATCCCCATCCTCCCCAGCAGCTCCTTGCGCCGGGGGGATTGGGAGGCTAAGATGATGTCCATACCGCTTCTCCAAATACAATAAGTTATGCCTGCTCACGACGGCTTGGCGCTTCCACATTGTCACGCTTCGCCTGTTCGCGACGCGCGGCTTCCTTTCGACTCGGGCAAAACCCAGTCCCACGTTGTGGGCCTTGGACTTTTGCCCTCGCTCCAGTCCATCCGCGCTGCTCACGACGGCTCAGCGCTTCCTGCTACTCCACGTCCCGGTAGTACAGCCCCCGGGTGAAGTTGTTGGGCTTATAGGCCCCCGTCCCCCGGTACGCCTCCAGCACCTGGGCGCACTCCACCCCGTTTTCCGTGGTGAACAGCAGCCGGACGGCCCGCAGGCCGGCCTTTTTCCAGTCCTGGGCCTTGTCCGCCAAAAACACCTTGTTGGCGTTGAGGATCTCGTTGCGGCAGCCGTAGGCCCGCTCCACCGGGAACCGCACCCCCTTGCGGTCGGTGAGCAGGTTCACGTTGGAGCACACGCACTTGCCAGACTGGTTCTTGATGGCGCAGTTCTCCGTGATCATCAGGGGCAGGCGGCCGTAGGCGATCATCTCCGTGTCCACCGCCTTAAACAGATCCCGGATCTGGGCCAGCTTCAGCTCGAAGGAGGCGGTGAGGGATTGGAACCCCAGGCGCTTGTACTCCTTTACCCCCTGGCTGTTGAACACCTGGAGGCCGAAGTCCCCCCGCAGGTTGAACCCCAGCTCCCGGCACAGGGCGGCCAGCCCCAGGTTGCCCACGTAGGCGTCCGTCACCCCGATCTCCTTACAGGCCGCCAGCTGCTCCCGCAGGGCGGGCAGCTCCCGGTCAAAGCACACCCGGGGCAGCACCGCCGCCACCGGGACGCCCCGGCCCATCGTGGCCTTCACCTCGCCGGGGTGGGCGGCGATCTCCTCCACGGGGAGGGTGATGAGGGCCGGGCGCTGCTTGACCACCTCGAAGGTCATCTGCTCTACCCGGCGCAGGGAGACGTACACGTCCGGCTCCCCCCGGTAATTCTCGTACCGCGCCCCCATTTTATACTCGCCGTGGCGGCGCTGGGGCAGGGCGGTGCGCAGGCGGGTCAGCTCGTCCAGCACCTGCCGCCGCAGGCCGTTCAGCGCCGACAGCGGCACCGCCAGCCCCGGCTCCACCAGCGTACGCATCCCCACAGCCTCATAGGGCGTGCCCCCGGTCTTGCCCAGCTGGGCCTCCACCTCTTCCTGGGTGGTGGGCCGCTTCCGGGCCGGCTCCGGCACGCGGCCGGCGGCGGTGGCCACCCGGCCCTCCGCGTCCTCCACTCCCACCTGGATGGGCTCGCCGGCACGCACCATGGCGTAGAATTTCACCGGCGCCAGCCGGCCCTCCCCCTTTTCATAGGCCGCGCGGGCCTGGGCGAACAGCTCCCGGGGGGGCTTGGATTCCTCCCGCACGCCGAACATGTCCGGACCCTTGCGCCCCGTATAATAGCCGTCGGTGAAGCCCTGGCGGGAGAACGCCTGCTCCAGCCGGCGCAGCTCCTCCGCGGTGGGCTCCCGCCCTTCCCGCAGGGCGTCGGCGTACACTTTGGTCACAATATAGACGTACTCGGGCCGTTTCATGCGCCCCTCGATTTTGGCGCTGGCCACCCCCATCTCCTGAAGCTCCCTGAGATGGCCCGCCAGGGACATGTCCTTCAGCGACAGGGGGTAGCCGTTCACCAGCTCGTCCCCCCAGCCGTAGGGCAGACGGCAGGGCTGGGCGCACATGCCCCGGTTGCCGCTGCGCCCGCCGATGACGGAGGACATGAAGCACTGCCCCGAGTGGCACATGCACAGCGCGCCGTGGACGAACACCTCGATCTCAATGGGGGATTTTTCGCAGATATAGGCGATGTCCTCCCGGGACAGCTCCCGGGCCAGCACCGCCCGGGTCATCCCCAGCTCCGCCGCCGCCTTCACTCCGCCCAGGCTGTGCAGGCTCATCTGGGTGGAGGCGTGAAGGGGCAGGTCGGGGACGGCCTGGCGCAAAGCCCGCACCAGCCCCATGTCCTGCACCAGCGCCGCGTCCACCCCCATCCGGGACGCCTGCGCCGCGCAGTCCACCGCCTGGGCCATCTCCCGATCAGAGCACAGGGTATTCAGGGTGAGGTAGACCCTCACCCCCCGGAGATGGCAGTAGGAAACCGCCGACGCCAGCTCGTCCTGGGTGAAGTTCCGGGCCCCGCGGCGGGCGTTGAATTGTCCGAAGCCCAGATAGACGGCGTCCGCGCCGGCGCACACCGCCGCGCGCAGCGCCTCCGGGCCCCCTGCTGGGGAAAGTATCTCCATAGGTCCTTCTCTCGTTTCTCTAAAGTTAAACGGCGGGCGGGGGCAACACAGTACGGCCCCACCCTCATCCGTCACGGCTGCGCCGCGACAGCCCCCCCTTGGAGGGGGAAGCCTTTTGCCGCGCTTCCTTGTCACGCTCCGATTGGCCGCGCCACGGGTCGCTTTCGCTGCGTCTCAAGCAAAACCCGGCCCCGCCGCGCGGGCCCTGGGCTTTTGCTTTCGCTCCGCTCCAAGCTCCCCTGCGCGGCTATCGTCACGCTCACCGCTTTTGCTGCAGCTTAAAGATTTCCCGCTTGCATTCGCTCAGCTCCGATTTCAGCTTGGCGGACTCCTCCAACAGATCCTTGATCTGCCGGCGCAGGTTCTCCGACGCCTCCTGCTCCTTGAAGCGCTCGTCGGCAATGTTGATCGCGGTGAGCACGGCGCAGTCCATCTGGGAGATGCCGCCCGCCCGGCCTGTTTCCTTCAGCTTTTCGTTCACATAGGCGGCCACGCGGTGGACGTAGTCCTCCCCCTCGCTGGCCAGCAGGGTGTACTTCAGCCCGCCTACGGTGACGGTGACACGGTTTTGCATGGCGTTCCCTCCCATATCATGGTGTATCGTATATTATAACATACACCTGGAAAAAAGGGAATGAGAAAAGCGTAAATTTCCCTGCGACAAAAAAAGCTGTACTTTTCCAAACCCCTGTGTTATACTATCGTTCAACGGGCTCCTCGATTGACCGCAGCTTATGTCCCAGCGGGCCCCCGCGAAGCCGCCCTTCGGCTTTGTGGGGAGAGGAGGCACAGCGGAGCGGTCGAGCTTGCCCCCAACGGGGGAACGCGAGTGAGCGCAGCTTGTGCCCCAGCGGGCCCCCGCAAAGCCGCCCTTCGGCTTTGTGGGGAGAGGAGGCACAGCGAAGCGGTCGAGCTTGCCCCCAACGGGGGGAAGCGAGTGAGCGCAGCTTGTGCCGACGAGTAGAGCTCATCTTTCGGCGTAAGGCGCCGGTACCGGCGCTTTTTGATAGGCACGAACCCCACAATGGCATCGGCTTGAGGAACCTCCCCGTTCCCCCTCCGGCGAGACAGGGCCGGACGGGCCGGGAGGCTTTTGCCGTGCCTTGGACGGTTCTGCCGTCTACATAGGAGCAAACAGGCGGGCCTTCCCGGATCCGCCTCTGATTCTGTGCGCAAAAATTGAAATGCAAAAGGATAAAAGGAGTTATTATGGCAGAAAAATTGAAAATCATCTCTCTTGGCGGCCTCAATGAGATCGGCAAGAACCTCACCGTCTACGAGTACGGCAACGACATCATCGTGGTGGACGTGGGTATGGGCTTTCCCGACAACGACATGTACGGCATCGACGTGGTCATCCCCGACTTCACCTACCTCATCCAGAACCGGGACCGCATCCGCGCCATCTTCATCACCCATGGCCACGAGGACCACATCGGCGCAATCCCCTACCTCATGCGGGACGTGAACGCCCCCATCTACGCCACCCGGATGTCTGCGGGGCTCATCAAGCTCAAGCTGGACGAGCACCACCTCACCGACAAGGTCAAGCTCATCACCTGCGAGGCCGGGGAGACCGTCAAGGCCGGGCGGTTCAGCGTGGAGTTCATCCACATCAACCACTCCATCGCCGACGCCGTGGCCTTCGCCATCCGCACCCCCATCGGCGTGTGCGTCCACACCGGCGACTTCAAGATCGACCCCACCCCCATCCAGGGCGGCATGGCCGACCTCACCCGGCTGGGCGAGCTGGGCAACGAGGGCGTGCTGGCCCTGCTGTGCGACTCCACCAACGTGGAGCGCCCCGGCTTCACCAAAAGCGAGCGCTCCGTGGGCGCCTCCTTCGAGACCCTGTTCCGGGGGTGCGAGGAGCGGATCATCATCACCACCTTCGCCTCCAACATCGACCGCATCCAGCAGATCATCGACGTGGCGGCAAAATACGGGCGGAAGGTGGCCGTCACCGGGCGGAGCATGGAGAACGCCATGCGGGTGTCCACCGAGCTGGGCTATATGCAGGTGCCCGCCGGGACGGTGGTGGACCTCAGCCAGATCAAGGGCCTGCCCAAAAACAAGGTGTGCATCATCAGCACCGGCAGCCAGGGCGAGACTATGTCCGCCCTCACCCGCATGGCCTTCAACACCCACCGCCAGGTGGACATACAGCCCGGCGACCGGGTCATCATCTCCGCCTCCGCCATTCCCGGCAACGAGGACTCCGTGGGCAACGTCATCAACGAGCTCTACCGCCGAGAGGCCGAGGTGGTCAATGAACGGGAGCTGCCCCTCCATGTCTCCGGCCATGCCTGCCAGGACGAGCTGAAGATCATGCACGCCCTGGTGCGGCCCAAGTTCTTCATCCCCCTCCACGGGGAACAGCGGCACCTGAAGACCCACGCCCGCCTCGCCCGGGACGTGATGGGCATGGACCCCCGGAATATCGTCATCAGCGACGTGGGCCGGGTCATCGAGCTCACCCAGAAGTCCGTCAAGCTCAACGGCACCGTCCCCGCGGGCAAGGTGTTCGTGGACGGTTACGGCGTGGGCGACGTGGGTGCGGTGGTCCTCCGGGACCGCCAGCACCTGGCCCAGGACGGCATGATCGTGGTGGTCGTGTCCATGTCCGGCGAGGACGGCTCGGTGATCTCCGGGCCGGATATCATCACCCGGGGCTTCGTGTATGTCAAGGAGTCCGAGGGGCTGATGGAGGAGCTGCGGCAGGTGGCCGTGGATGCCCTGGACCGCTGCCAGGACCGGCGCATCCGGGACTGGGCCACCATCAAGTCCGAAATGAAGGGTATCCTGTCCAATTACCTCTACAAAAAGACGAAACGGAACCCGATGATACTCCCTGTTATCATGGAGGTGTGATTGACACAGCAGAACGCCGGGGCCGCAGGCCCCGGCGTTCTTTCTGATCACCGCTGATACCGGTAATATCGAAACTCCCCCTCGTCCCTGATATGCTGAAAGCCCAGCTTTTCCAGTATGTGCTGGCTGCGAGTGTTTTTGCGTACGGTGTCCGCGTTGACCACCTCCATGCATAAAACATTAAAGGCGTACCGAAGGGCCAGCCGCTCCGCCTGCGTTCCATAGCCCCGGCCTTTTACCCCGTCGTTCTGCATATGGATGCTGAGGGTGCACTCCTTTTTCCGCCGGTCAATCCGCTTTAAGTGCAGCTCCCCCACCGGCACACCGTCTTTTAAGATGGCAAAAAGGACACGATCCGGCGTCTGCTTCGCGTCAAAATACCGGTCTACCTCATCTTTATCGTAGCGGTAGGGCGAGAACAGGCCCATATCCATATAGATGGCGGGATCGTTTTCCCAGCCTTGATACAGCTGCTGACAGAGCTCCCGTGTCATGATACACAGCGATATCCGATCCATGGCCAATCCTCCCATACGCTTGCCTTGTTTCCACATTTTATCACATCCGTCTCCCGCTGGCAACAGAACATCTCTGTACTTTTCCCTCCCGGTCTGGTATAATATCCCCACTTGACTGAAGGGGATTTGATACTATGCTCACGTCCGAACAGGAATTGGAATTCTGCCGCCTCCGCCGGGAGGTCATTGCCCTGGACTACCCAAACCTCAACCCGGAACAGCGCCGCGCCGTCCTCGCCACCGAGGGGCCCCTGCTGCTGCTGGCGGGGGCCGGGTCGGGCAAGACCACGGTGCTCATCCATCGGGTGGCCAACCTGATCCGCTACGGCCGGGGGTCGGACTGCCTGGAGGTCCCCGAATGGGTGACGGCGGATGATTTGGCGTTCCTGAAAAGCTACGCGGAACATCCCACCGGCGAGGGCCGCCTACAGGCCGGGCGGCTGTGCGCCGTGGAACCCGCCGCCCCCTGGTCCATCATCGCCATCACCTTCACCAACAAGGCCGCCGGCGAGCTCAAGGCCCGCCTGGAGCGGATGCTGGGCCCCGAGGCCCGGGACGTGTGGGCCTCCACCTTCCACTCCGCCTGCGTGCGCATCCTCCGCCGGGACATCGAAAAGCTGGGCTTCCCCTCCTCCTTCACCATCTACGATACCGACGACTCCCTGCGGGTGATGAAGGACTGCCTCAAGGAGCTGGGCCTTGACGACAAGCAGTTCCCCCCCCGCTCGGTGCTGGCCGCCGTCTCCCGGGCCAAGGACAAGCTGCAGCTGGCCGCCGATTTCACCAGGGAGGCCGACCGGGACGGCGACCACCGGCTGCAAAAAATCGCCCGGCTGTACGCCGCCTATGAAAAGCGCCTGTGGGAAGCCGGGGCGCTGGACTTCGACGACATCATCCTCCACACCGTGCGGCTGCTCCAGCAGTTCGATGACGTTCGGACATATTATCAGAGAAAATTTCACTACGTATTGATCGATGAGTACCAGGACACCAACAACCTGCAATATCTGCTCTCCTCCCTGCTGGCGGGGGGCCGGGAGAACATCTGCGTGGTGGGGGACGACGACCAGTCCATCTACCGCTTCCGGGGAGCCACCATCGAAAATATCCTCTCCTTCGAGGATCAATACCAGGGCTGCCGCACCATCCGGCTGGAGCAGAACTACCGCTCCACCAAAAATATCCTGGCCGCCGCCAACGCCGTCATCCGCCACAACCACGGCCGCAAGGGCAAGGAACTTTGGACCGCCGGGGACGAAGGGGCCAAGGTGGCCCTGTACTCCGCCATGAACGAGCACGACGAGGCCCGGTTTGTCACCGAAACCCTCATGATCGACTACCGGGCGGGCAAGCCCTGGAACAGCCACGCCGTACTCTACCGCATGAACGCCCAGTCCAACCAGCTGGAGGTGGCCTTCAAGCGCCTGGGCATCCCCTACCGGGTAATCGGCGGCACCCGGTTCTTCGACCGGGCGGAGGTCAAGGATATGCTGGCCTACCTGTGCGTCGTCCACAACCCCGGCGACGACCTGCGCCTGGCCCGTATCATCAACAATCCCCCTCGGGGCATCGGGAACACCACCGTGGAAAAGGCCCGGGCCATCGCCGCCCAAAACGGCCTGTCCCTGTGGGACGTGGTCTCCCACGCCGGGGAGTACCCGGAGCTGCAAAAGCCCGCCGCCAAGCTGGGTCAGTTTGCCGCCATGATCGGGGAGCTGGCCGCCCTGTCCCGAACCATGGACCTGCCCGCCTTCTACGAGGAGGCAGCGGCACGGACGGGCTACGCCGCCATGCTCCAGGCAAAAAGCGATGTGGAAAGCCGCACCCGGCTGGAAAATGTGCGGGAGCTGCTCACCTCTATCAACGGCTACGTGGACAGCGCGGAGGGAGAGCCCTCCCTGGCGGGCTTTTTAGACGAAATCGCCCTGTATACCGACCTGGACAGCCACGACCCCGACGAGGACGCGGTGGTGATGATGACCATGCACTCCGCCAAGGGGCTGGAATTCCCCACCGTATTCGTGGTCGGCATGGAGGAGGGCATCTTCCCCGGCATCCGCGCCATCGGTGAGGCGGAGGAGATGGAGGAGGAACGGCGGCTGTGCTATGTGGCCCTCACCCGGGCCAAGGAACGGCTGTACCTCACCTGCGCAGGGCAGAGGATGCTGTTCGGCCGCACCAGCAGCAACCGCCCCTCCCGGTTCGCCGGGGAAATCCCGGCGGAGCTGCTGGAGCAGTCCGGGCGGTCTTACTTAGACCCGGCGCCCGCGGGGGACGGCTGGGAAGAGGATTTCGACCAGACCCCCCAGGTGTCCACCTACCGGGAGCCCTACCGTCAGGGCGGGGGGGCCTACGGCGGCGAGCGCCGCTCCGCCTACACCCCCGGACGGCCCCAGCGGGACAAGGCCCGGCCCATGTTCCAGTCCGCCGTGTCCGAGCCGTCCGCCGCCCTGCCGGAGTACCAAAAGGGGGATATGCTGGAACACAAGGCCTTCGGTCGGGGGATGGTGCTGTCCACCCAGAAGGTGGGGGGCGACACCCTGCTGGAGATCGCCTTCGACGGGGTGGGCACCAAACGGCTGATGCTGAAATTCACCGCCCAGCTCATGAAAAAGCTGTAGCCCGCTTCCAACGGGGCGGCAGATCGGGCGCATCCGCCCGCCGCGAGGCGGGAGCGAAAACAGACGGGAGGGCGTTATACGCCCTCCCGCCTTTTACTGGCTATTTTCTTTCAAAATCCGCCGGGTGCCGTGGAAAAACAGGCGCTGGGCCCGCTCCAGCAGGTCGGCCAGATCCCCCTTCATCCCCCGGCGCACCCAGCCCAGCAGGATGCCGAGCAGCATGAGCTGGTAAGATACGCACATGAACTCCAAATCCTCCTCCGAGGGGTTCAAGCCCTCCGCCGCGTCCCGGATGTAGGCCATGAACAGGTCGTGGGTGGCATCCAGCAGGTATTCCTCCAGGGCGGCATGGCCCATGCCGCTGTAGATATGGCTCACCATCCGCTGCCGGGCGGAGATATATCCCACCAGCCGCCCAAGGCCCTCGCCGGCGCGTTCCCCCGGCCGCCGCTGGGCCAGCAGGCCGTCCATATCCCGCTGGAGCACAGCCTTCAGCAAGGCGTAGACGTCGCCAAAATGGTAGTAGAACGTATTCCGGCTTACGCCGCATTCCGCCGTAATAGCCTGCACTGTGATCTGATCCATGGGCGCCTGCGCCAGCAGGCGGGTGAACGCGTCCATAAGCGCGGTTTTCGTCAGCTGGGCCATTGCACCCCCCTCCTTTCGTCAAAGTAAAGTCCGCTCCAAGCTCCCTCGCTGCCCGCTGCTCCGCGCTTCTCTCTGTCACGCTGCGCAGCGGCCAGGGCGTTCGGTCGCTTTCACTCCGTCTCGGGCAAATCCCGCCTCCGCTTCGCGGCTGGGCTTTTGCCCTCGCTCCGCTCCAAGCTCCCTCGCTGCCCGCTGCTCCGCGCTTCTTATGAAAAGCAGCGCCCCGCACAGGCGGGGCGCTGCTTCGCTTCTTAGTAGAACTTCTTGCGGTTCTTCCGGGCCGCCTCGCTCTTTTTGCGGCGCTTGACGCTGGGGCTGTCGTAGAACTCGCGCTTACGCACTTCGGCCAGAACGCCGGACTTGGCGCAGCTGCGCTTGAAACGCTTCAGCGCGTTCTCCAGAGACTCGCCCTCGCGGACATGAACTTCGGACATCTATATTTCCCTCCCTCCGAGGCATCCGGTTCTCTCCAGGATGCTTTAAGGGCCATTGGCTATGGCTTTAACAGCACTATTATATGTGAAAATGATCCCGTTGTCAACCGCAAAATATAGGGGGATTTCGCAAGCCGCGCCCCCACCCGCTGTCCGCTCACCGCTCCTGGAAGAATTCGATGGACTCCCCCGCCGGGCCGCGGCAGAACGCCACGCGGATGGGATAGCCCTCCCCCAGCGCCTTGTCCGCCGGCTCCATCGTGACCGCGCAGCCCGCCTGACGCACCAGCTCCACAACCCCGTCCACATCGTCCGTGCGGAAGGCCACGTGGCGGTGGACGCCGGGGGCGAGGGGCTCGTCCGCGTCGGCAAAAACCTCCAGCAGGCAGTTGCCCAGATCCAGCATGGCCCCGCTGCCGTCCCCCTCACCCCAGCTGCGCACCACCGGGCAGCCCAGGACCTGGGTATAAAACGCGATGGCGGCCTCCCACGCCGGACGCCCGGCGGTTTTCAGGCAGATGTGATGAACCCCTGCGATTTTGCTCATTGCGGCTTGACGATGAGGTTCACCAGCCGCTTGGGCACCACGATGGTCTTTGCCAGCGCCATGCCTTCGGTGAACTTCTGTACCTTGGGGTCGGCCTGGGCAGCGGCCACGATGGCGCCGTTGTCCGCGTCCGCCGGGACCACGATGTTGGCGCGCACCTTCCCGTTGACCTGCACCGCCATCTGGACGGTGTCCGCCACCGTCTTGCTCTCGTCGTAGACGGGCCAGGGCTGGCGGCACACGAAGCCCTCGCCGCCCAGCAGTTCCCACAGCTCCTCGGCAATATGGGGGGCAAAGGGGGACAGCAGCGTCACCAGGGTCTTCATGTCCCCCTTGGAGCAGCCGTTCTTCTGGAAGTCGCCCACCAGGGTCATCATGGCGGCGATGGCGGTGTTGAACTTCATGGCCTCGATGTCGTCCGCCACCTTCTTGATGGTCTTGTGGATGCCCGCCTCGTTCTCCTTCGTATAGTCCAGGCTGTCCGAACAGCTCTCGGCCAGGTTCCACACCTTGTCCAGGAACCGCTTGCAGCCCTTGACGGCCTGGTCCGACCAAACCGCCGCCTGCTCAAAGTCGCCGATGAACATGATATACAGCCGCAGGGTGTCCGCGCCATAGGCCGCCACAATGTCGTTGGGATTGACCACGTTCCCCCGGGACTTGGACATCTTCTCCCCGCCTTCGCCCAGGATCATGCCGTGGCTGGTGCGCTTCTGATAGGGCTCCTTGGTGGGCACCACACCCAGATCATATAGGAACTTGTGCCAGAACCGGGAGTACAGCAGATGCAGCGTGGTGTGCTCCATGCCGCCGTTGTACCAGTCCACCGGGGACCAGTAGTCCAGCGCCTCCTTGGAGGCCAGGGCCTCGCTGTTATGGGGGTCCATATACCGCAGGAAGTACCAGGAGGACCCCGCCCATTGGGGCATGGTGTCGGTCTCCCGCTTGGCCGGGCCGCCGCAGCAGGGGCAGGTGGTTTTCACCCAGTCGGTCATCTTGGACAGGGGGGATTCGCCATCGTCGGTGGGCTCGTAGCTGGCCACGTCGGGCAGGAGCAGGGGCAGTTCGCTCTCGGGGAGGGGCACCCAGCCGCACTTTTCGCAGTTCACCATGGGGATGGGCTCGCCCCAGTAGCGCTGGCGGGAGAACACCCAGTCCCGCAGCTTGTAGTTCACCTTGGCCTCGCCAATGCCCTTTTCCTCCAGCCATTGGGTGATGACCGGGATGGCGTCCTTCACAGTGAGGCCATCCAGGAAGTCGGAGTTCACCAGGATGCCCGTCTCGTCCTTGGCGGTGAAGGCGGCCTGCTGCACGTCCTCGCCGCCGGACACCACCTCGATGATCTCGCAGCCGAATTTCTTGGCAAACTCCCAGTCCCGGTCGTCGTGGGCGGGGACAGCCATGATGGCCCCGGTGCCGTAGGTGGACAGCACGTAGTCGGAGATGAAGATGGGGATCTCCCGGCCGTTTACCGGGTTCACGCCCCGCACCCCGTCCAGCTTTACGCCGGTTTTTTCCTTGTTCAGCTCGGTGCGCTCCAGGTCGGACTTGGAGGCGGCGGCCTTCTGGTAGGCCGTTACCTCGCCGGCGTTGTTCAGCTTTCCGGCTTCCAGCCAATTGCGCACCAGCTCGTGTTCCGGGGAGAGCACCATGTAGGTGGCCCCGAACAGGGTGTCGGGCCGAGTGGTGAACACCACGATGTCGTCCCCGGCGGTGGACTTGAACGTGACCTCCGCGCCGGTGGAGCGGCCGATCCAGTTGCGCTGCTGGATCTTCACCCGCTCGATGAAGTCCAGATCGTCCAGGTCGTCGATGAGGCGCTGGGCGTACTGGGTGATCTTCAGCATCCACTGGGACTTCTCCTTGCGGATGACCGGCGCGCCGCAGCGCTCGCACACGCCCTCCACCACTTCTTCATTCGCCAGCACGCACTTGCAGGAGGTGCACCAGTTCACCGGCATGGTGGCCTTGTAGGCCAGCCCCTTTTTATAGAGCTGGAGGAAAATCCACTGGGTCCATTTGTAGTAATCCGGGTCGGTGGTGTCCACCACCCGGTCCCAGTCGAAGCCGAAGCCCAGCATCTTGAGCTGGCTGGTGAAATTGGCGATGTTGTCCTTTGTCACCTTGGCGGGGTGGATGTGGTTCTTGATGGCATAGTTCTCCGTGGGCAGGCCGAAGGCGTCAAAGCCCATGGGGAACAGCACATTGTACCCGTCCATCCGCTTTTTCCGGGTAACGATGTCCATGGCGGTGTAGGGCCGGGGATGGCCCACGTGCAGCCCCTGGCCGGAGGGGTAGGGAAACTCCACCAGGCCGTAGAACTTGGGCTTGGCGCTGCGCTCCTCCGCGGCGTAGACCTTGGCCTCCTCCCAGCGGCGCTGCCACTTGGGCTCGATGGCGGCAAAATCGTATTTCAATGTGAACACTTCCTTGGACGATATTTTTTCAGTCTGGATATTATATCGAAAACCAGGCGGGATTGCAAGGGTTTGGACGTAAATGTATGCAAAAAAGCGGGCCGGCTATCCTGCGGTCATCGCAGAGCAGCCGGTCTGCTTTTCCAACGTCAACCGTTGTTTTTGAATAAGTCCTTCGCGGCATCGCCTACGCTCAACACCGCACCCAGCAAAGTCACAACGGTGCCCAGCAGGGCGATCACTTCTTTCGGCTTCATTGCGGGTTCTCCCTCCCTTCACTTTTTCCGAATGGTGGTCAATTTCACATTTTTCATCGCCACCGGCACACCATTGGCATCAAACACTTTGGCGTCATAGCCCGGATAGGTTTGGCTGAACCGCTTGCTGATCCACTCCGCCACAGTCCAGTCGCCGGGGGCCTTTACGCTGTAGGGGTATTGAGGGATATCTTCTTTATTCCCATTTATATTGACGCCGTTTTGGAAAAAATGAACTGGGAATCCTTCTACTTGCCGGATCTTGGCTTCTACGTTCTTTAAGATCGCCACGTGGATACCTCCTAAATTTTTTCTTTCGTTTTGTTTTAATCATCTTTTTTATAATTCTACACCTCATCTGTGATAATGCCAATATAAAAAAGATGATTAATGGTGGGTGCCTGTGAGGCTGTATACATTAGATGGAAATTGCAATATTTCGGGCGAACGGGTGCGTCAGGCCCGGGGCAGCTTAGGCATGTCGCAAGAGATTCTTGCGGCCAAATTGCAGTTAAAGGGGCTGCAAATTGGACAGATGGCCATCAGCCGCATGGAAACCGGGAAACGGGTGATCCCGGATTTTGAGCTTCCCCTTCTTGCCGAAGTCCTTGGCGTAACCGTCAACTGGCTGCTCGGTCTGGAATAGCGGACGCATAAAAAAGCCTTCCGGGATATCCCGGAAGGCCTTTTTCATGTCCTTTTAACCCTGGGCCGCCTCCGCCCGCGCCTTTTCCACGGCGCCGCCGGGCTTCCGGTCGCTGCTCTCCGCCGGAACCTCCGCCGGGCCGCCGATGCCGTTGACGGCGTCGGTAATGGTGCGCTTGCCCGCCTCCTTGGCGTGCTTGGCCACCTCGTTTTTGTTCTTGGGGCTGCGGTTGATCACCGCCGGGCCCTGAACACAGCCGCCCATACAGGCCATGCCCTCGATGAAGTTCTCCGGCAGCACGCCCTTGGACATCTTCAGCAGGGCCATCTTGCACTCCTCAATCCCGCTGCACGCCAGGGTTTTGGCCTCCACGGAGCTGCCCCGCTCCTTCAATCCCTGGGCCACCGCCGCCGCCACGCCGCCGCCGGCGGCAAAGCTGCGTCCGAAGCCGCTGGCATGATCCAGGGGGATCTCCTTCATTTTGGTGACGTCGATATCCTTGGCCGCCAGCATGGAGTAGAGCTCCTCGAAGGTGAGCACCAGATCCACCGACGCCCGGGTGCGACCCAGGTGGAACTCCCGCTTCTTTGCCACACACGGGCCGATAAACACCACCCGGGCCAGGGGGTCGCGGTCCTTGATGTTCCGGCCCAGCATCACCATGGGGGAGGGCGTGGTGGACACCAGGGGCACCTGGTCGGGCATATGCCGCTCCACAAAGGCCACAAACGCCGGGCAGCAGGACGAGGTCATGGGGCCGCCGCCCCGCTCGTCAAATTCGGCGGCCTCGGCCTGGGCGGTGAGGTCGGCGCCCAGCGCCACCTCCGCCACGTCATAGAACCCCATCTCTTTCAGCGCCGCCGCCATCTGGCCAGGAGTGCAGTCAAACTGCCCCACAAAGGAGGGCGCCAGGATAGCGTAAACGTGCAGGCCCCACTTATCCGCCCCCAGCAGCATCTGGATTACGTCTACGATGTACGATTTGTCCATCACCGCGCCAAAGGGGCACTGGATCACACACTGGCCGCAGGAGATGCACTTGTTCACGTCGATGGTGGCCTTGCGGTCGGGACCCATGGAGATGGCTTTCACCGGGCAGCCCCGCTCGCAGGGGCGCATATTCTTGGTAATCGCACCGTACGGACAGGCCTCAATGCACTTACCGCACAGCACACATTTGGAGTGGTCGATGACGGAGCGGTGGTTCTCAATCCGGATGGCCCCCTTGGGGCAGGCCTCGATGCAGCGGTGGGCGATACAGCCCCGGCAGGACGGGCCCACGCTGATCTCGGTGACGGGGCACTCGTCGCAGGCGATGGGCAGCACCTCCACCAGGGCGGGGTTCGCCCGGTCGCCCCCCATGGCCATCTTAACGCGGCTGGTCACCACGGCCCTCTCTTTGTAGATGCAGCAGCGCATCTGGGCCTCAGGGCCGGGGATAATCTCCTCAGGGATGTTCAGCAGATCGTTGCTTTGCAGACGCTCGTTCCAGGCCAGGCGGGCCACGGCGGTAAGCACCTCATCCTTTAGCTTTTGAACGGTAGTCTCGTAATGACGCATGGGGCTGTTCCCTCCTCAACTTATAAATGCGGGCAGATGGCCGGCCCGTTTTGTTAAAAAAATGTCGATTTACAATTTTGAATTATATCCTGGATAGGCTTCCGCGTCAACCCTAAAACCGCTGATTTTGCAACGAAAATTTGTGGTGGATTTGGCAGTTGGGCACGGGCGCGGGAAGGCATGTCCAGCTTCCCTGCCTCATATCGGAGGCAGGGGAACGGCATGCCGCGCCGCCACAGTTCCACGCACCTTTCCGCCCCATCCGGCATAGGTTAGGGATGAAAACACAGCGCGGGGCCGCCCGCCACAGCCGCGGCCCTGTCAAATCAGGAGGAGGCTTTTTCATATGCCGAAGATCCAATACTTCTTGGGTGGAAATACGCCCTCGGGGTTTTATTCCCTCTACCACCAGCTCTCCGACCCCGCCCGGATGCAGGCGTTGTATATCATCAAAAGCGGTCCGGGCAGCGGGAAATCCACCCTCATGCGCCGGGTGGAGCGCCACGCCCAGGCCGCAGGGCTGGAGGCCGAGGAAGTGCTCTGCTCCGGCGACCCGGATTCCCTGGACGCGGTCATCTTCCCCCAGCTGGAGGCGGCGGTGGTGGACGGTACGGCCCCCCACATCATCGAGCCCGCCTGCCCCGGCGCGGTGGAGCGCTACATAGACCTCAGCGGCTTTTACGACCGTGCTGGCCTCCAGCCTATCAAGCAGGACATCCTGGATGCCACCGCGGAGTACCAGCGGCACTACAAACGGGTTTATCGCTGCCTGGGGGCGGCGGGCGAACTGCGCCGAGATATGAACGAGCTGCTGGCCCCCGGCGCTGTGCGGCAAAAGCTGGCCCGCCGGGCCGCCGGTATCATCGGCAGAGAATTGAAAAAACCGGGCAGCGCCGGCGGGGAGGCGGAACAGCGCTTTATTTCCGCCGTCACCCACAAGGGGACCGTCACCCTCTGGGGGGCGGTAGAGGCCCAGGCCGACCGGGTTTATGAGCTGGCGGACAGCTACGGACTGGCCCACGACCTGCTCAACCCCATCCTCACCGCCGCCTTGGCCTCCGGGCACCGGGCCGTGGCCTGCCCCGACCCCATGGCCCCGGATCGGCTGGCTCATCTGATTTTCCCAGACCTCTCCCTGGCCTTCGTCACTTCTACCCCCGAGGCTCCCTGGCCCCATCACGCCTACCGCCGACTGCGGCTGGACGCTATGGCGGACGGCGAGGCATACCGCGCCGCCAAGCCCCGGCTTCGCTTCACCAAGCGGGTTGCCGCCGCCCTGCTGGATGAGGGCGTAGCCGGCCTCGCCCAGGCCAAAGCCGCCCACGACCGCCTGGAGCGGCTTTACAACCCCTATGTGGACTTCGACCGCGTCCTGGAACGGGCCGACCAGGTGGCCGACGAAATTTTGGCGCTAACGCGCCCCTAAAAAGCAGGCGGGACGCCCAAGGCGTCCCGCATATCTTTACAGCCGGTCGGACAGTTTACAGCCTTAGGACAATTTTGCAGCCTTTCGGACAGTTACAGCCAGTCGGACAGAACATCTTGTAATGTAGTTGGGGTCACCCCATTGCGCAGAAGCAGGCCGCTGAGCTCATCGATACGGGCGGCGCTGCACGTCACGTTGGGCGCGGACGCCTCGGGCCCTCCCTGCTCCGCAATTTTGACCCCGTAACTCTCACAGGCATATGAGCCAACATCCATCTCATCAATGAGGATCGAATAGTCGTAGCTGTGGCTCACGCCGGCCTCGTCAGCAAGCTCCAGGGTCTGAAGGAACAGCTCTCGCATTGATTTTTTCACCTCCCTCTCCTCCATTATCAACGGGATCGGCCCCAAGCGCAAGGAAAAGAAAACGCAGGATTCGACAGGTTCCGACGCCGGTACAAGATGTGGAAGTTTACGCAGAGTATTCAATACCAGCACTGGTTGCCCCACATATTTCCATATGAAAATTATGTAAATTTGCACAAAAAGCCTGGGGCGGGTATTTTACCCGCCCCAGGCTTTACAAATAGTAAATTTTGGGATTTTCTCAGCCCTTGCTTGCCTTAAAGCCCTTAATCGCCTCGGTCAGCATGGGGCCAACCTTGAACAGGTCGCCGGTGATGCCGTAGGTGGCCGCGTCGAAGATGGGCGCGGAACCGTTCTTATTCACCGCGATGATGCACTCGCTGTCCTGCATACCCGCCAGGTGCTGGATCGCGCCGGAAATGCCCAGGGCCACGTAGATCTTGGGGTGGACGGTCTTGCCCGTCTGGCCCACCTGGTGGTCCACGCCGATCCAGCCCGCGTCAACAACCGCGCGGGATGCGCCGACCACGCCGCCCAGCACATTGGCCAGCTCCTCGGCGATCTCGATGCCCCGGGTGGGGTTGGAGCTGATGCCGCGGCCCACGGCCACCACCACATCCGCGCCGATCAGATCCACCAGCTTCTTGGCGGACTTCTTGATCTCAACGAGATCCACATGGATATCGTCCTTGCTCAGCTGCACATCAATGTGCTCCAGCACGGTCTGCTGGCTCTTGGCCTCGTCGAAGGCCTGGGTCTGCATCACGCCGGGGCGGACGGTGGACATCTGAGGCCGGTAGTCCGGGCACACGATGGTGGCCATCAGGTGCCCGCCGAAGGCCGGACGGGTCATCTTCAGGTTCTTGGTGTCCTCGAAGGGGGTGTTGTCCACATCAATGGTGGAGGTGGTCTTCAAGAACGCCTTGTACTTCTCCACGTCCACATCCAGGTGGGTGCAGTCGGCGGTCAGGCCGGTGTGCAGGCGGGCGGCCACGCGGGGACCCAGATCCCGGCCGATATTCGTCGCGCCGATGAGGAACACCTCGGGCTTCTTGTCCTCCACCAGGTCGCACAGCACCTTGGTGTACGCGTCGGTGGTGTAGTCCTTCAGCAGCTCGTGATCGCAGATGTACACCTTATCCGCGCCGTAGCCGCCCAGGGCCTTGGCGTACTGCTCGTTCACGCCGCTGCCCAGCAGCACGCCGCACAGCTCCACGCCCAGGTCGTCGGCCAGCTTCCGGCCCTCGCTCAGCAGCTGGTAGCCGGTGCCCAGGATCACACCGTCCCGCTGCTCACAAAATACCCACACGCCCTTGAAGGCGGCGGTGTCTTTACTATTATAGGCCATGTTCAAGCTCCCCTCTCCTTAAATAATGTGTTTATCCCCGAGCATGGACACCAGCTGCTCACAGGCGGCCTTGTCGGCCCCCTCGATCATGGTGCCCTTGCCCTTCACCGGGGGGGAGAAGGACTTGTACACCTGGGTGGGGGAGCCCTTCAGGCCCACGTTCTCCGCCGCGCCGACCCACTTGCTCTCCAGCAGGGCGTTGAAGTCCCACACGGTGTAGGGCTTGGCATAGCACTCCATGATGCCGGACACGCTCATGTACCGGGGGGTGTTCAGCTCCTTGATGCAGGTGAGCACGCAGGGAGTCTGCACCTTGATGGTCATGTAGCCGTCCTCCAGCTCGCGCCGCACAGTGAGCGTGCCGTCCTGGAAGTCGATGGCGGTGACGTAGGTGACCTGGGGCAGGCCCAGCTTCTCGGCGATCTGGGGGCCCACCTGGGCGGTGTCG
>CAJULZ010000025.1 GCA_910587205.1 uncultured Oscillospiraceae bacterium | reverse complement strand
AAAGACACCCCTCCTGGGTTTCTTTCACACTATCTTCCTTCCCGTTCCCGAAAAAAGCGTGTTTCTCCACAATCTCAAGCGCCCGCCCGGAACCAGTCCGGGCGGGCGCTTCTTGTGTTCTTGTCCTCTCTTGTTCTCTCGCTCTACCGCAGGAACAGCCGCAGCAGCCTGCCGTCGCGCTCCTTCTCATAGGGCTGGTAGCGCATGGGCAGGTCCATCCACGTCTTCTTATCCACAATGCTCTTGCTGTGGGAAAACGCCTCAAAGCCCGCCCGGCCGTGATAGGCCCCCATGCCGCTCTCCCCCACGCCGCCAAACCCCATCTCGCTGGTGGCCAGGTGGATGACCACGTCATTCACACACCCGCCGCCGAATTGGAAGCGGGCCATGGCCTCCCGCGCCCGGCGGCGGTCCTCCGTAAACAGGTAGAGCGCCAGGGGCTTGGGGCCGTCCGCCAGGCGGCCGTACAGCTCTTGGAACTCGTCAAAGGTGAGCACGGGCAGGATGGGGCCGAAAATCTCCTCCTGCATCACCGGGGCATCCCCCGACACGCTGTCCAGGATGGTGGGGGCGATTTGCAGCGTATCCGGAGACGACTGTCCGCCGATGACCGCCTTTTCCCCCTCCAGCAGACCCAGGAGACGCTGAAAATGCTTTTCGTTGACAATCCGGCCGTAGTCCGGGTTTTTCAGGGGATCCTCCCCGTACTGCCGCCGCACCTCCCGGCACAGCGCCTCCACCAGCCGGTCCTTCACATCGCTGTGGCACAGGATGTAGTCCGGGGCCACGCAGGTCTGGCCGCAGTTGAGGAACTTGCCAAAGACAATCCGCCGGGCCGCCAGGGGGATCTTAGCGGTCTCGTCCACGATGCAGGGGCTTTTCCCGCCCAGCTCCAGCACCGCCGGGGTGAGGCGCTCCGCCGCGCGGTGCAGTACCTCCCGGCCCACGGCCTGGCTGCCGGTGAAAAAGATGAAGTCAAACTTCTCATCCAGCAGGGCAGCGTTCTCCCGCCTGCCGCCGGTGACTACGGCCACATATTCCGGCGGGAAGCAGCCCCCGATCAGCTCCTCCAGCAGCGCGGCCGTGGCGGGGGCGTAGGCGCTGGGCTTCACCACGGCAGTGTCCCCCGCCGCAATGGCGTCGGCCAGCGGATCCAGGGTCAGCAGCACCGGATAGTTCCACGGGCTCATAATCAGGGTGTTCCCGTATGGCGACGGCGCCCGGAAGCTCCGGGCGGCAAACTGGGCCAGCGGCGTGTGGACGGCGCGCGCCCGAGCCAGGCGGCCGGTGTTCCGGATCATGTAGCTGAGCTCGGAGCGCACCAGCCCCGTTTCGCACATAAATCCCTCATATCCGCTCTTTCCCAGGTCGGCGGCCAGGGCCGCCCCAATCTCCGCCTCATGGCTGTCCACCGCGTCCCGCAGCCTGCGAAGCATTTTGACCCGGAAGGGCACAGGCAGCGTGGCTCCGGTCTGGAAAAACCGGCGCTGGCTTTCCACGATCTCGTGAATATTCATATATGGCCCCCATCCCGCAGTCCCGCAAACGATCTGAACCTTCCTGTATCTTACACCGCCTGGGCACGATTGTCAACTTTTCCCGGCCGGGCCCCATCCCGGCACGGGATGAAAAAAATTTGAAAAAAAGGTACCAAATTTCGGACACCTGTG
The DNA here is from genome assembly GCA_910587205.1 of uncultured Oscillospiraceae bacterium. Classification (GTDB taxonomy): domain Bacteria; phylum Bacillota; class Clostridia; order Oscillospirales; family Oscillospiraceae; genus Enterenecus. The sequence goes on along the minus strand of CAJULZ010000025.1, from coordinate 25,130 downwards.
ATATAATTCCAATTAGTTATCACGTTATGCCCTATGGTTTCACGTCCGATATGTGTCCCTACTTCCACAAGAAAGGATCGATGCCGCCGTGAAATGCCCCTATTGCGCCCAATTGGAGAGCAAAGTCGTAGACTCCCGCCCCGCCGACGAGGGCAGCAGCATCCGCCGCCGTCGGGAGTGCCTGGCCTGCCGCAAGCGCTTCACCACCTACGAGATTGTGGAAAGCCTCCCCCTGATGGTCATCAAGCGGGACGGCAGCCGACAGGCGTTTGACAAGAGCAAGCTGCTGGGCAGCATGCTCAAGGCCTGCGAGAAACGCTCCGTGCCCATCTCCACCCTGGAGCGCCTTGCCAACGAGATCGAGCAGTCCCTCCAGAACGAGATGGTGCGGGAGGTGCCCAGCACCGAGATCGGCGAACTGGTTATGGAAAAGCTGAAGGACGTGGACGAGGTGTCCTACGTGCGCTTCGCCTCGGTGTACCGCCAGTTCAAGGATATCAACACCTTCATGGCGGAGCTGACGCGGCTGCTGGAGGAAAAATAGGCCCACATCTTACATCTTGCAACATATAAAACAGGCGCGGGGCCCTGCCCCGCGCCTGTTCCGCATCTCTGGCCTTATCCTCCTGCTCACGACGGCTCCGCGCTTAATTGTCACGCTGCGCCTGTTCGCGACGCGCGGCTTCGCTCCGTCTCGGGCAAAACCCGCCGCCGCTGCGCGGCGTCTGGGCTTTTCCCCTCGCTCCGCTCCATCCGCGCTGCTCACGACGGCTCCGCGCTCAGCCGTTCCCGCTCCGCCTGGCTGAGCCGGTGGTAGCTGGGGGACATGGCCGCCGCAGATACCAGCCTGCCCGCCCTTGCCAGCTCCAGCGCCGCCCGCGCCACCCCCCACGCCGTCTGGAAGCGCAGGTGGGGCGGCGTCAGGATGCAGGGCAGGCCCTCACCCTCCAGCGCCCCCCGCGCCAGGTGGGCCCCGTCCCCCACCAGAACCTGGGGCCTGCCCGACGCGCGGACCTCCTCCGCCAGCTCGTCCAGGCCCATGGCCCGGTCGGGGGTGAGGCGGGTGAGCGCCCCGTTTTCCGCAAAAAACCGGGCGCAGTACACCTGGCTGCGCCGGGCGTCCATGGCGGCACAGATCTCGCCCCCCATGTGGGCGCACTGCCAGGCCATGGACTCCAGGGTGGAGCAGGGGGCGCAGGGCTTGCCCCCCGGCCAGGCCAGGCCCTTGGCCGCCGCCACACCGATGCGCACCCCGGTGAACGACCCCGGCCCTGCCGCCACCGCCACCACATCCATCTCCTCCAGAGTGAGTCCGGCGTTTTTCAGCAAATCCGCCGCCATAGGCATCAGGGTGGCCGAGTGGGTCAGCCCGCTGTTCTGGAAGGACTGGGCCAGCAGCCGCTCGTCCTCCGCCACCGCCACCGAGGCGGTGACCGCCGAGCTCTCCAGCGCGATGATTTTCACAACTCCACCCCCTCTATTGTGATGACCCGGTCATCGTCCCCGTCCCCCCGGGCGATGAACACCCGCACCGCGTCCGGCTCTATGGCCTCCGCCACGTTCTCGCTCCACTCCACGGCGCACACGCCCCCCCGGGCCAGGTAGTCCTCCCAGCCGATGTGGAACAGCTCGTCGGCGCTGCCCAGGCGGTACATGTCAAAGTGAAACAGGGGCAGGCGCCCCCCCTCGTACTCGTTGACAATGGTAAACGTGGGGCTTGTCACCCGCTCCCCTACCCCCAGGGCCTTCGCCATGCCGGACACGAAGGCGGTCTTACCCGCGCCCAAATCGCCGGTGAACGCCACCACCCGGCCCCCGGTCAGGGCGTCCGCCAGACGTCCCCCAAGGGCCTCGGTCTCCTCCCGGCTATGGGTAATCCACTCCATGGCTGTCCGCCTCCTTCTACGCAAAATTAAGATTTCGAAAACTCTCGCGAAACAGTATAGCATATTCCCCTCCAATGTGCTATACTAATTTGAAGTTTTGCGGAAAGGGGGCCATGCCTTGCGTCCAACGCGCACCATCAGGGAGTTTTTCGAAAAAGGTGATGTGGTCCTCCTCCTGCTGTGCATCCTGGCCAGCGTCATGGGGCTGGTGCTCATCTACTCCGCCACCCAATACCTGGACATACTCCACGGCTACGCCATGAAGCAGGCCATGTTCCTGTGCCTGGGCATCGCGGCCTACGTGTGGGTCACGTTCATCGACATCGAGTTCCTCATGGAGAAATGGTGGTGGGTGTTCCTGCTGCTGGGGTTGTGTGTCATCGCCCTCATCTACCCCTTCGGCGAGGGGGGGGACAGCGGCAACAAAAGCTGGGTCTACCTCCCCATCCCCCACTTCCCCGGCTTCCAGCCCGGGGAAATCGCCAAGCTGGCCTATATCGTGGTGCTGGCCTGGCTCATCAACCGGGAGCGGCCAAGGGGCCTGGGCCGATTCTCCGCCATCGTGAAATACGGGGTTTTGACCTGCACCTTTGCCGGGGCGCTGGCGGTGCTGTCCAGCGACTGGGGCATGGTCATCGTCTACCTGTTCATTTTCATGGCCATGGCCTGGGTGGCCGGGGTGAGCAAATGGTGGTTCATCGGGGTGGGGGCGCCCCTGGCCGGGGCGCTGGTCTTCCTGTGGCGCTTTATCCTGCCCCGCACCAAGTACTGGACGGACTACCGCATCATGCGCTTCCGGGTGGTGGTGGAGCACTGGAAGGGCAACAACCTGGAGCCCCAGGGGGCGGGCTGGCAGCAGAACCGCTCCCTGCTGGCCATCGGCTCGGGGCGGCTCACCGGCATGGGCTTCCTCAACGGCACCCAGACCCACTCCCCCTACCGCCAAAGCCTGCCCGCCCGGCACACGGACAACATCTTTGCCGTGTGCGGGGAAGAGTTCGGGCTGCTGGGCTGCTGCGCGGTGCTGCTGGTTCTGCTGCTCATCATCCTGCGGTGCATCTGGGTGTCCCGCCGGGCCAAGAGCCACATGTCCGCCTATATCGCCATGGGCATCGCCGCCATGCTCATGATCCAGACGGTCATCAATGTGGCCATGTGCCTGTACGTGGGGCCTGTCATCGGCGTGACCCTGCCCTTTTTCAGCTACGGCGGGTCGTCCACCTTGACGCTGTTCATCGCCATGGGGCTGGTGTCCGGCATCAAAATGCGGCCCCTGCCCAGCTGGCTGAAGGACCGCAGCCAATTGTAAAAATCTGCGGGCACGGGCCTGGAAGCCGGAATCGCGGCTTGGGGGCCGCGTCCGCATATTTTTGTCCGATCTGCGAAAGCTATCCTTACATTCTGAATAAAGGAGGCTTTCCCCGTGAAATCCCGTATGATAATCCTGTCCCTGTGTCTGGCCGGGGCGCTGGCCGCCCCCGCCCTGGCCCTCACCACTGCCACCGCCGAGGTGGAAAACGCTGCCCCCATCGCGGAAAACCTGGAATTGAAAACCTATAAGGGCGTAGCCATCGCCAGCCGCTTTGCCGCGGTGGACCCAGAGGGCGACCTGGTCACGTTCCAGGTGGTGGACAGCCCCGCCCGGGGGCAGGTCACCCTGGATGAAAACGACCCCGCCGCCTTCTGGTACACCCCATACGAGGGCAAGAAAGGAAAGGACAGCTTCACCTATGTGGCCATCGACGATAAGGGCAATATGTCCCAGCCCGCCACGGTGAAAATCGTCATCCAGAAGCAGTCCACCACCGTGAGCTACTCCGACCTGGACGGCAGCCCCGCCCACTATGCCGCCCTGCGCCTGGCCGAAGCGGGGGTGTATACCGGCCGCCAGGTGGGCGGGCTGTACTGCTTCGACCCGGCGGACACCTTCACCCGGGAGGAGTTCCTCGCCATGGCCATGACCGCTGCGGGCTCCGCTCCCCTGGACGACGTGTCCCTCACCGGCTTCTACGACGACGGGGATATCTCCGCCTGGGCCAAGGGCTATGTGTCCGCCGCCCTGGTAGGCGGGGCCGTCCAAGGCAGCTATAACGACGCGGGCCAGGTGGTGTTCAATGCCGGCGGCGACATCACTTGCGCCCAGGCCGCCGTCATCATCGACCGGCTGCTGGCCATGGGGAACGTGGCATCCTCCACCGCCTTCTCCCCGGACACCGCCCCCGCCTGGGCCTACCAATCGGCGGTGAACATGGAGGCGGTCTCCGTGCTGGAGAGCAGCGCGGACCTATCCCAGTCCCTCACCCGGGCCGAGGCGGCGGGCATGCTGTGCGCCATGCTGGACGTGCTGGACGCCCGGGAGACCTCCGGCTGGCTGTGGTAAGAAGCGCAGAGCCACCGCGAGCAACGGGCTAAACCCTGCCGCGGGCGGCGCTTCCCGCGAGGCCCCCTGGGGGCTGTACCGCGCAAAAAAGCACCCTTCCGGGTGCTTTTTTGTTATTCGTCCGGCCCGGCGGGCGGGGCATCCTGGGGAACCGCGTCCCCCTCAAAGGGCAGTTCCTCCGGCACGGACGGCACCATGTCCCGCCTGTATTGCATCTCCGCCCACTGCTCCTTGGTGATGAGCAGCTGCCGGGGCTTGGAGCCCTCAAACGGCCCCACAACCCCCTTTTCCTCCATCTGGTCCACCAGCCGCGCGGCGCGGCCGTAGCCCAGCTTCAGCCGCCGCTGGAGCATGGATACCGAGGCTTGTCCCACCTCCAGCACCACGTCGATGGCGGCGGGCAGCAGCTCGTCGTAGTCCTCCCCGGCGGAGGGGTCGGAACCGCCCACGCCCTTGGCCGCCTTCTCCTTGTCTTCGGCGTTCTTCTCGATCTCATGCATCACCGCCTCGTCGTACTGGGCGGACGCGCCTTCCTTGATGAACTCCACCACGTTGGCCACCTCCTCCTCGGAGATGAAGCAGCCCTGCACCCGCTGCTTGCCCTGGCCCAGAGGGGCGTACAGCATGTCCCCCTTGCCCACCAGTTTTTCCGCCCCGGTGACGTCCAGGATGATCCGGGATTCCAGGCCGGAGGCCACCGCGAAGGCGATCCGGCTGGGGATATTGGCCTTCATCAGCCCGGTAATGACGTCCGCCCGGGGGCTCTGGGTGGCGATGACCAGGTGCATCCCCGAGGCGCGGCCCATCTGGGCCACCCGGCAGATGGACTCCTCCACCTCCTTGGCGGCCACCAGCATCAGGTCGGCCAGCTCGTCGATGACCACCACAATCTGGGGCATGACCTCCAGGTCGTCCCGCTTGCGGGCGTGGTTGTTATACGACGCGAGGTCCTTTGCCCCCACCTCGGAGAACTTCTGGTAGCGCTTCATCATCTCGCTCACCGCCCATTGCAGGGCCCCCGCCGCCTTTTTCGGGTCGGTCACCACCGGGATGAGCAGGTGGGGGATGCCGTTGTACACGCTCAGCTCCACCATCTTGGGGTCCACCATAATGAGGCGGACCTCCTCCGGCGCGGCCTTGTACAGCAGGGAGATGATGAGCGAATTGGTACACACCGACTTGCCCGAACCCGTGGTGCCCGCGATGAGCATATGGGGCAGCTTGGCAATGTTGCCCACGATGGCGTTGCCGCCGATGTCCTTGCCCACGGCAAAGGACACCTTGGACGGGCTGTCCGTAAATTCCTTGGAGCCGATCACGTCCCGGATGCACACGGGGCTCACCTGCCGGTTGGGCACCTCGATGCCCACCGTGGCGATCTTGTCCGGGATGGGCGCCACCCGCACCGCCACCGCCCCCAGGGACAGGGCGATGTCGTCGGACAGGTTGGTGATCTTGTTCAGCTTCACCCCCTGGTCCAGCTCCAGCTCGTACCGGGTGACGGCGGGCCCCCGGGTGACGTTGACGATATGGGCGTCCACCCCGAAGGATTGCAGCGCGTCCTGGAGCCGCTGCTGGTTGGCTTGCAGCTCCCCGGCGGCGGCAGCCCCCGCCCCCGCCCCCTCGTTCAGCAGGGACACCGGGGGATAGCGGTAGGCCGGGATGTCCTGGCCCATGCCCGCCTCGATCTCCCGGGCCATCTCCTCCTGGAGCTGGGTGCGCTCCTCCTCCTTGGAGCGCTTGGGCACCGCGGGCTCCCGCACTACCGGGGGAGGCACCGGTTCCGGCTGGGGCTGAGGCTGGGGCTCCGGCTCGGGCCCCGCAGCGTCCCCCGCCGGACCTTGGGTCATGGGAGCGGGCGCGGGAGGGGGCAGCATGTCGTCCGCCGCCGGAGGCGGGGCTACGGGGGCCGGGCGGGGCACCCGGGACGGCTCCTTCATGGGCCGCAGCTCGGGCACATTCTCATACTCCGGCGGCTCCTCTTCCAAAATGGGCTGGGGCCTCCCCTTCCCGCCGGGGGCGGCCGCGCCGGGCACCTTGTCAAACAGGGACTTCCGCCGCACCGTCTCCACCGGGGCGGCGGGCTTCACCGCCCCCAGGGGGCCGTCGTCCACCGGGATGTCGATGGCGGCGGACCGTCTGCCCTTGCCCTTGGGGGCGGGCTCCGGCTCCCTCCGGGCGGGTTTCTGGGGGCGGGGCTCCGGCTCGGGGTAGTCGTCGGGGTCGTACTCCACCCGGCCCGCCCGCCGCTCCCGGAGCAGCTCCAGCACATCCCCCGGCGTCAGCCGCAGGGCGCACAGCGCCGCCGCGACCATGAGCAGCACCAAAATCGCCGCCGCGCCCACTGTGGTGAAGGCAAATCGGAACGCCATGGCTATCACGCCGCCCAGCACACCGCCGGAGGCGTTGGCCTTGCCCGCCGCCCACAGCAGGCCGGGCAGCTTCAGCGACCACTCATAGGGCGTGCGGCACAGCAGCAGGTGCAGCGCTGCCCCCGCCAGCACCGGCAGCAGCAGCGCCCCCGTCACCCGCAGGCGCACCGGCCGCCCCCGGTGGAACACCAGGATGGCCGCCGCCGCCAAAAACAGGGGCGGGGCGATGTAGAAGCCGTAACCGCACAGGCCCTTCAGCAGATCGCAGAACAGGGCGATGACCGCCCCCTCGTCCGTTTTAAAATAGCCGATGGCCCCAAACAGGGCCAGCAGCAGGCATACCGCCCCGCCGATCTCCCGGCGCAGGGGCTTGTGCTGGGGCGCGGACTTCCGGGAGGACGCCCGCCCTTTGGATTGGGACGCGGCCCGCTTAGCCCCCCCGCTTTTGGAGGAGGAGGCGCGGCTTTTCCCGCCGCCGTTCGTATTCGAAGACGAGCCTGTTTTCTTTTGTGTAGATGCCATTTCGGGGGTCCTCCTGTTCTGTTATGCGGGGGCGGCGGGGAACAGGCTGGCAATCAGGGCGATGCCGCCCACGATCCAGCAGTAAAAGGCGAATTTGCCAAACTTGCCCTTGTCCGCCAGCAGCTTCACCAGGGAGATGGCGAAATACCCCACCACCCCGGCCACCACCATACCGCACAAGTACATGGGCAGCAACTTGATGTCCACTTCCCCCGACGCGGCCACCTTGACCACCTTCAGCAGCGTGGCCCCCAGCACCGCGGGCAGGGACAGCAGGAAGGAATACCGCACGGCGAAGTTCCGGTCAAAGCCCAGGGCCATCCCCGCCGAGATGGTGGTACCGGACCGGGACAGGCCGGGGATGGTGGCCATACCCTGGGCCAAACCCACCAGCAGCGCGTCCTTCACCGTGGCGGTGCGCACGGTTTTCCGTCCCCCGGCGTAATGGTCGGACAGGAACAGAACGCACCCAGTGAGCAGCAGCATCAGCGCCACGAAGGTGGGGTTGGCCCCCATGCCCTCCACCAGGTCGTCAAAGGGCAGCACCAGGAACAGGGGCAGGGTGCCCAAAATCACCAGCAGCACCAGCCGCCGCCCCTCGGGGGGCTTACCCCCTTCCCGGCGGTCTCCCCGGCCCAGCAGGGCGGCGGCCCCCCGGAAAAACTCCACGATCATATCCACGATATCCCGCCAGTATACCACGCACACCGCCACCAGCGTGGCGAAGTGGAGCAGGATGTTATACAGGGCGTCCGGCTCCTCCATGCCGAAGAAGTGCTGGAGCAGGGACAGGTGCCCCGAACTGGAGATGGGCAGGAATTCCGCCACCCCCTGCACCAGGCCTAAAACTAACGCCATCCAAAAGGTCATGCGCTCACCTCATTTATTCTTGTTACCAACATGGTAACACATGGTCAATATATTATATTATCACATCCCGGGACAAAATTCCAGTGGCAATCGGAAAGAACTTCCCTTGCCTTTCCTCTCCCCTCATGTTATATTATATATGGTATATTTTGCAAGATCGGAGGCGAACGCAATGGTGAAACGCAGCCCGGCCCGGCGGGCCTTGATTGCCTTGGGGACGCTGGCCTGCGGGGCGGCGGCCGTGTTCCTGCTGCTGTGGCTCAACCCCCACCGGCCGTACACCTACGAGGCCCGCACCCTCCCCCAGGCGGAGGCCGTCAAGGCCTGCCCCTTCGCCCTCATCACCCGGCAGGAATTCCAGCTGGCCGCGGAGCTTTTGGCCAATGAGAACGTGACAGCCTTCTATCCCAACCCCGGCGAGGTGGACCCGCCCGCCCGCGAGCTTCCCACCGCCTGGGCGGATACCGGGACGCTCCAGATCGGCGGACAAGACGCCCAGGTCACCAGCCTGTCCGTCCAAGGCTTGCAGATCATCGTGGACTATACCACTCCCGCGCCGGACGTCCAAACCCTCCACAGCCGCTGCATCCTGTCCATCGACTACGACGGCACGGTGAGCAAGTCCTCCGCCCAGTACAAAAACGGGGAGGCCCTCTACATCGTGGACAACTGGGGCAACGAGGCCTTCCAACTGATGCGCCGGCACCGGGATCTGCTCTACTTCCTCCATGACTGACCCGCCGCCGGGGGACTTTCTTGTGCAGTTTGATGCCTGGAAAGTTCCCCGGTTTTCTTGCATTTTCCCCGGTAATTTGCTACACTAAAGAACGAAAATCACCCTGTTGGGAGGAGATCCACATGATTACCATCCAAAGCACCCCCGTCCGCTGGCAGGGCGGCCGGTTCGTCCCCGCCCCGTCCCCGAAGGGCCGGGAGCGCACCATGGCCCACCCCATCCTCATGGCCCACAGCGCCTCCGATGACCCCAACCGCCTGTCCATCCGCTTTGACGCCATGGCCTCCCACGACATCACCTACGTGGGCATCATCCAGACCGCCAGGGCCTCCGGCATGAGGGAGTTCCCCCTGCCCTACGTGCTCACCAACTGCCACAACTCCCTGTGCGCCGTGGGAGGCACCATCAACGAGGACGACCACGTGTTCGGGCTGTCCGCCGCCAAAAAGTACGGCGGCGAGTTCGTCCCCGCCCACCAGGCCGTCATCCACTCCTACATGCGGGAGCGGTACGCCGCCCCCGGCAGGATGATCTTAGGCTCCGATTCCCACACCCGGTACGGCGCTTACGGCTGCATGGCCATCGGAGAGGGCGGCCCCGAGCTGGCCCGGCAGCTTTTGAACAAGACCTACGACATCGCCTATCCCAAGCTCATCGCCATCTACCTCACCGGTGCGCCCCGGCCCGGCGTGGGGCCCCAGGACGTGGCCCTGGCCCTGGTGGGGGCCACCTTCAAAAACGGCGCGGTGAAAAACGCCGTCATGGAGTTCTTTGGCCCCGGCGTGGCAAACCTCTCCATGGACTACCGGGCGGGCATCGACGTGATGACCACCGAGACCACCTGCCTGTCTTCCGTATGGCAGACGGACGCTCAGACCAAAACCGCCCTCACCCTGCTGGGCCGGGGAGACAGCTACCGGGAGATGGCCCCGGCCGACGGCGCGTACTATGACGGCGTGGTGACGGTGGAGCTGGATAAAGTGGAGCCCATGATCGCCCTGCCCTTCCACCCCTCCAACGCCTACACCATCCGGGACTTCAAGGCCAACATGGCCGACCTGCTCCACCAGGTGGACGTGGACGCCGCGGAGCAGCTCGGCGTGAAAAACGCCCCCTCCCTGGCGGGCAAAATTGTCAACCGGCAGTTCCTGGTGGACCAGGGGGTCATCGCCGGGTGCTCCGGCGGCACCTACCAGAACCTGACGCGGGCGGCGGAGATTTTGAAGGGCTGCTCCACCGGCTCCGGGGCGTTCTGGCTGTCCTGCTATCCCGGCTCCATGCCCATCAACCTGGAGCTGACCAGGCAGGGGGCCATCGCCCAGCTCATGGCTGCGGGGGCGTCCATCCGCTCCTGCTTCTGCGGGCCCTGCTTCGGGGCGGGGGATGTGCCCGCCAACGGGGCCTTCTCCATCCGCCACTCCACCCGCAACTTCCCCAACCGGGAGGGTTCCAAGCCGGGGGACGGCCAGATCTCCTACGTGGCTCTCATGGACGCCCGCTCCATCGCCGCCACCGCCCGGATGGGCGGCGCGCTCACCGGGGCGGACGAGCTGCCCGACATTCCCGCCGACCGGCCCGACGAGCACTGGGCCTACGACGATTCCGCCTACCGCTCCCGGGTGTACTTCGGCGTGGGCAAACCCCAGCCGGACACGGATCTGGTGTTCGGCCCCAACATCGCCGATTGGCCGGAGCAGATCCCTCTGCCGGACAACCTGCTGCTCACCTGCTGCGCCGCCATCTACGACCCCGTGACCACCACCGACGAGCTCATCCCCTCTGGGGAGACCTCGTCCTACCGCTCCAACCCCCTCAAGCTGTCCGAGTTTGCCCTGAGCCGGAAGTGCCCCGACTACGTGGGCCGCGCCAAGGCCATCCAGGCCCTGGAACAGCTGCGCCGCACCAACCCCGATGACCCCCAGGTGCGGGAGGCGCTGGAGGGGTACGACCCCGCCGCAACGGGGCTGGGCTCCTTCGTCATGGCCCTAAAGCCCGGGGATGGCTCCGCCCGGGAGCAGGCCGCCTCCTGCCAGCGGGTGCTGGGGGGCTGCGCCAACATCGCCCAGGAGTACGCCACCAAGCGCTACCGCTCCAACGTGGTCAACTGGGGGATGCTGCCCTTTGTGGCGGAGGGGCTGGACAAGCTGAACCTCCGGCCCGGCGACCGGGTGTCCCTGCCCGGGATCCGCGCCTTGCTGGAAGGGGAGGGGGAGACCATCCGGGCCACCGTCCTCCAAGCGGGACCCGACGGCTCCACCGCCATCACCCTCTCCCTGCCGGGGCTGACCCGGGAGGAGCGGGACATCATCCTCGCCGGGTGCCTCATCAACTATTACGCAAAATAGCCCCAAAAAGCGGCGGAATCCCCCCTTCCGCCGCTTGCTTTTTCCACCCGGCATATTCCCCCTCCGTTTGCGTCTTAATGAATGCTGCAAGATTTTCCGCGAAAGGAGTCCGCTATGAAGCCAAGATTTTCCCCTGTCCGCGCTCTCCCCGTCCTGCTGCTGTGCCTGCTCTGCCTCCTCCCCACCGCCTACGCCGACATCGGCCCCAAGCCCGAAGTGACCATCACTGTGGTCAACGCCCCGGAGGGCACGCTTTACATAGATCTGCTGGCCCAGGGCCAGCCCACCGGGCAGTCCTGGTTCTCTGAGGACGAGGAGGCCGGGTGCGACCCCGCCGTTTTAAGCAGCCTGCGCTCGCTGGAGACGGAGGGCTGGGTGCTGGCCTACTCCACCGGGCGGGCCGGCTCCGCCCCCGTGTTCGGCGACGTGCGCCCCCAGGAGGACGGCACCTGGCACTTCACCTATGTGGGCCTGCCCGAGACCTTCCGGGTGGCGGCGGCTACCGCGGAGGAGGCCAAGGCCGTGGAGCAGCCTTACACCCGCCAGTTCACCAGCCACATTGTCTACGACTGGCAGGCCAACACCGTCCGGGAGGCCACGCCCTCCGCTTTGCGGTTCCTGGCCCGCCTCGCCGCCACCCTGATCCCCACCCTGATCCTTGAGGGGATCATCTTCTTCCTGTTTGGCTTCCGGGAGGGGCGCAGCTGGCTGGTGTTCCTCCTGGTCAACGCCGTTACCCAGGTTGGGCTCCACCTGGCCGTGGGGCCCGCCATCGCCACGTCGGGCTGGTACTTCCTCAGCTACTTCGGCCTGCTCCTCCTCCCCGAGCTGGTTATCTGGGCCGTGGAGGCCGTGGTTTACGCTGTCTTCCTCCGGGAACACGACCGCTATCAGCAGATTGGGTGCGCCCTGCTGGCCAACGCCGTCAGCTTCGCCGCCGGGTTCTTCCCCCTCCACCAGCTGTACGGCTTTCTGAGAGGACTGTGACACCGCAAAAAGCGCCCGGATTCCTGTGGAATCCGGGCGCTTTCATGTACCCGTCAGTATTGGTTCACCCAGTTGGCGATGAGCAGCTCCGGCACCAGCCAGGCCGCCATGAACACCAGGAAATTTACCACCGTGAGGGAGCCGTACGCCGCGATGGAGGTGAGATAGAACGTGAGGCACAGCCCGACCGCCGACCCCGCCAGGGCAAAAATCAACCCCCAATAGGTGGCCTGGCGCAGCCGCCGCCCGCCCACCACCGCGTCGCAGTACACCCCCAGCCCCTCCCGGCTGAGCAGGGCCACCAATTCGCCGTCCTCCCCCGCGTCCGGGCCGGACAGCTCCAGCCGCCGCCCCACCGGGGGGAACTCCAGCTTGTCCACCGGCAGCTTAAACTTCTGCCCCAGCAGGGCGGGGATCAGGTTGGGGTCCCGAGTGGCCAGCACCGGCGTGGCCCCCGCCCGCATCAGCGCCGAAAGGCTGGGGTTCACCCCCCCATCCATGGCGTAGTCCAGCAGGAACATCCCGGAGAGCTGGCCGTTGATGGCGCAGTAAACGGCGTGCTTCACGTTGTACCCCGCGGGCAGGGGCACCTCCATCAAATGCATGTAGGCCGCGGTGCCCACCAGCACCTCCTTACCCCGGATCATCCCCGAGGCCCCGCCCTCGTGCCATTCCAGGCCGGACACCTCCCGGTACAGCGCGCCCTGGGTGCGCAACAGGTCGTGGAAGGGCCGGGTGAGGCCGCAGTCCATCAGGCGCAGCATGGTGGCGGTGTAGGCCACCACCTTCTCCGTCGCCACGCCGCCGAATACCTTCACCTGGGTCACAGTCACAGATCCGGGGGGGAACAAGTCCAGGTCTCCCACCACCACGCCCCCCTGACCACAGCGGGACGCGCCCTGCCAGCCCGCCAGCGCCGCGCCCGCCTTGTTCAGCCGCTCGGCCAGCTTGCGGTAGGGCAGGCCGAAGACCAGCAGCGCCGACCATGACCCCGCCGCCGTGAAGCAGGCCGAGGCCGCCCACAGGAACCGTCCCGGCTCCCCCTGCCCCACCGAGGCCATCAGCGCGCACAGCGCACTGCCCAGAATCAGCAGCGGCGCGGCCACCCGGTAGGCCCGCTGGCCGCCGTCCTCCATCTGGAGGCGGCTTCCAAAGCCCGCCGCCGTCCCGGACGCCTTGACATACGCCGCGCGGTTGGACCACAGCTTCTCATTCCAGGACACCACGTAGGGTGAGCGCGCCTGGGACGCCGCCTTGGCCCCCAGCCGGTCCCCCCGCCGCTTGGCGTGGACCCCCCGCAGGGCAAAGGCCAGCCCCAGCGCCGTCACCGCCGAGTAGGGCAGGCAGACGTACCGGGGGGCCAGCCGCCCGGCGGTGGCACCGTCCAGCAAGGTGAATATCCAGGCGCAGAATAGGACGGCCTCTCCCTGGGGACGGAGGGTGAACAGCTGCCGCGCCCCCTGGAAGGGGATTTCATAGCATACCAGCCCCACCGCCAGCAGCAGCCCCGTGAGCGCCAGCGAACGCAGCTGGAACACCGTCAGGCCGAAGCCCTCCGCCATCCCCCCCAGCGCCGCCCAGGGCAGGAGGGGCAGCTCCACCGAACAGGCTGCCGCCGCCGCAGACAGCAGTATTGCCAGCCGCACCCGCGCCCCCTGGCCCTTCAGCCCTTTCTGGCGCTGGGCCGCCAGTTTGGCCGGCGGTATGTCCGGCGGCAGCTCCCGGGGCTTCAGCACCCGCAGCTTCGGCGGCCGCGGGGGCACCTCCTCCCGGGGCAGCTCCTCCCGGTCCACCCCGGGGGTGTACTTTTCCGCCCGGCGGGTCTCCTCGTCCGGCTCCGCCTGGTCGTACATGTGGTCGGCATAGTGATCCGCCTTGCGCAGCAGAGTGTGCAGCTGCGCCCCAATAGCCCGGCCCATGTTCTCCGGCACAATCTCCGGGATGGGCGCGTCCGCCTTGGGGGCGGGCTTCTTCGCCTCCCGCACCAGGGGCTGGGGGAGCTCTTCCTCCGCCTCCTTCTGGGGTGGGGCGGGGCGGTCCTCCGGGAACTCCACCACTTTGGGCTTGGGATATTTGCCGCTGCCGTATTCCGCCAGAATGTCGTCCACGGAATAGGGCGCGGCCTTTTTATCCTTTTTATCCTTCTGATCGGGCATGGATGCGCCCCCCTTATCCACGTTGTCACGCTCCGCCTCAAGCAAAACCCGGCCCAACCCTGTTGGCCCTGGGCTTTTGCTTTCGCTGCGCTCCATCCGCGCTGCTCACGACGGCTCAGCGCTTCTCCGCTGCCTTACGGCCTCGTACAGCACCACCGCCGCCGCCGCGGATGCGTTCAGCGAGTTCAGCTTCCCCTTCATGGGGATGGATACCAGGAAATCGCACTGTTCCCGGACCAGACGGCCCATGCCGTCCCCCTCGCTGCCGATGACGAGGGCGGCGGGGCCCTTCAAATCCGCGTCGTACAGCGCTGTGCCGCCGTCCGCCGCCGTGCCGAACATCCACAGGCCCTTTTCTTTCAGCTCCTTCAGCGCCGCCGTCAGGTTGGGCACGCGGGCCACCGGCAGGTAGCTCACCGCCCCGGCGCTGGTCTTGGCCACGATGGCCGTCAGCCCCGCCGAGCGCCGCTTGGGGATGATCACCCCATGGGCCCCGGCGCACTCCGCCGTGCGGATCACCGCGCCCAGGTTATGGGGGTCGCTGAGCTCGTCGCACACCACGATCAGGGGGGGCTCCCCCTTCTCCCGCGCAGCGGCCAGGATGTCGTCCACCTGGGCGTATTCCCGCACCGCGGCGATGGCGATCACCCCCTGGTGGCTCTTGGTGCGGCTCATGCCGTCCAGCTTCCGCCGGTCGGCCTCCACCACTACCACGCCCTTTCCCCGGGCCGTGGAGGCGATGTGCCCCAGGGTGGCGTCCGTCTCCCCCCGGGCAATGTAAATCTTGTCGATAGCGGCCCCGGCCCGGAGGGCCTCGATCACCGCGTTGCGCCCTTCGATGAGGCCGTCGGCCTCCGCCTCCTGGGGCGGACGCCGGTTGTTGTCGCTGCGCATATGCGTTCCCCTTTTCTTCCAGTCAAAAATCGTGCAATCGGGGATAGTATATCACAAATCTCTCCGGGACGGAAGGGGAAAAACGCCCGATCTTTTCCTCCCTCTTTTTCGTCATAGAAATTTTACACCCTGTCCACCAACATTTCTTGTTTTTATCCGCCAAGTATGGTATACTCCCTTTAATGCCCGCGGGAATGGGCGGAACAGCAGAATACGGCTCGGGGCGGTTGTCCGGCCCCGATGGAATGAAGGAGGCTGCGCCTATGGCCGGTCCAATGAAACCAAACGACCCCAACCAACGGAATAATAATCAAAACGGCGACGACAAAAAACGTTCCCCCTGGAGCTTTTTCAGCATTGTCATGTGGGCGGTCATGCTGGTACTGCTGCTGCACATGTGCACCAGCTCCATGGAAAACGCCTCGGTGCAGGAGGTGGACTATGCCACCTTCCGCCATTGGGTGGAAGCTGGATACGTATCCAGCGTGGATATCGCGTCCAACGCCTATTCCTTTTATCTGAAGGAGGACGCGCCCCCGCTGGTGGAGTATGTGGACAAACTTACGCAGTCCTATGGCAAGGGCGGGCTGAGCCAGCTCTTTGGGCCGCTGTCCGGGCAAAACACCCCCCTGACTGAAATTGCCAGCGAGACCATCAAATTCCAGACCGCGCCTTTAAATCAGCCCGACCTGGTCCAGTGGCTGGACAACAACGGCGTGGAGCAGTACGGCACCGAGATGGTGACCACCGAGCAGTATATGATTTCCGCCATCGTCAGCTACGTCCTGCCTATGCTGGTCATGGTGGTGGCGCTGATGTTTCTCTACCGCTACATGTTCAAGAAGATGGGCTCCGGCGGAGGCTTCGGCGGCATCGGCGGCGTGGGCAAGTCCAACGCCAAGGTGTACGTGGAAAAGAAGACCGGCGTCACCTTCAAGGACGTGGCGGGCCAGGACGAGGCCAAGGAGAGTTTGGAGGAGATCATCGACTTCCTCCATAATCCCGGCAAGTACACCGAGATCGGCGCGAAGCTGCCCAAGGGCGCGCTGCTGGTGGGCCCGCCGGGCACCGGCAAAACCCTGCTGGCCAAGGCCGTAGCCGGCGAGGCCAACGTGCCCTTCTTCTCCATCTCCGGCTCCGACTTTGTGGAGATGTTCGTGGGCGTGGGCGCGTCCCGCGTCCGAGATCTGTTCAAGGAGGCCAGCAAAATGGCCCCCTGCATCATCTTCATCGACGAGATCGACACCATCGGCAAGTCCCGGGACAACCGCATGGGCGGCAACGACGAGCGGGAACAGACCCTCAACCAGCTGCTGGCCGAGCTGGACGGCTTCGACCCCGGCAAGGGCGTCATCGTCCTGGGCGCCACCAACCGCCCTGAGGTGCTGGACAAGGCCCTGCTCCGCCCCGGCCGCTTCGACCGGCGCATCACCATTGACCGGCCCAACCTGGCGGGCCGCCTCGCCACCCTCCAGGTCCACACCCGGAAGATCAAGCTGGCCGAGGACGTGGATCTGAATAAAATCGCCCTGGCTACCGCGGGCTGCGTGGGCGCGGATCTGGCCAACCTGGTGAACGAGGCCGCTCTCCGGGCGGTGCGCAAGGGCCGCCGCCTGGTCACCCAGGAGGATCTGCTGGCCTCCTTCGAGTTCGTTATCGCCGGAAGCGAGAAGAAGGGCAGCGTCCTCACCGAGTTTGAGCGCAAGCTGGTGGCCTACCACGAGGTGGGCCACGCCATGGTGGCGTATAAGCAGAAGGACGGCAAACCCGTTCAGAAAATCACCATCGTCCCCCACACTCAGGGGGCCTTGGGTTACACCCTCCATTTGCCGGAGGAGGATAAAAACCTGTCCACCAAGGAGGAATTGATGGCCAAGATCACCGTGTCCATGGGCGGCCGCGCCGCCGAGGAGGTGGTCCTGAACACCATGACCAACGGGGCGTCCCAGGACATCCAGGACGCCACAAATGTGGCCCGGAACATGGTGGCCATGTTCGGCATGAGCGAGGAGTTCGGCATGATGGCCCTGGGCTCCGTCCGCAACCAGTACCTGGACGGCGGCTACGGCCTGGACTGCGCCCAGGATACCGCCGCCGTCATGGACAAGGCTGTGAAGGCGGTCATCGACGTGTGCTACCAGGAAGCGGTGGAGGTTATCCGCGCCAACCGGGAGGACATGGACAAGGTGGTGGCCTACCTGCTGGAGAAGGAAACCATCACCGGCGGCGAGATGGTCGCCATCCTGGAGGGACGGGACCCCGCGCTGGTGGAAGGGGCCTACGCCTCCACCCAGGCCAAGCCGCTCCCCGGGGATATTGAGCCCCCCGCCCGGCACATCCATATCGTGGATGAGCCCATCTCCATGCCCCCCCAGAGCGAGGAGCCCGGCAGCGGCCAGCCCCCCCAGGACGGCGGCTCAGAGGACAAGCCGGAACGCTGACGCGGGCCCGGCAGACGAGGACACACAAAAACTCCCCTGGCGCGGCCGCGCCAGGGGAGTTTTTCTCCGTTCGGGCAGGATTCACCCCTCCTGTCCTCAGGGCGTCCCGTTTGCAGGATCACTTTTGATCCGGCATGACCCAGAACTTCATGGTGGGATAGCTGATGACCACCTGCATCAAAATATTCACGATGTTTGCCAGGGTGGGGGCTATGCCGGCGGGTATGCCGATGTTGATGAACAGCGCCTGGCTGTATGCGGGCAGGGCGGCGGACAGGATCACCAGCACAACCGCCAGCACAATATACTTGGGCACGGCTTTGGCAAACTGGGCGTTGGATTTAAACACCCAGTTTTTCTGCACAAAGAAGTTCACCGTCTGCGCCGCGGCGGTGGCCACCAGGAAACTGAGGAAGCCGCACAGCATCAGGCTCTCCGGCGTGGTGTAATTAAAGATGAAGAACTGGAAGGGCTGGCCGCTGAACGACTTAAAGATAAACCCGGTGCAGACCCACATCACCACAAAGTTTGTAACGGTCGCCACGTTGGACAGGATGTTGAACTTGATGAATTCCCACAGGGTGGGATGTCCGTCGATCCATTTTTTAATTGCTCCCATCTAATTTTCCCCCTTATTTCATAGCGTTGGCGGCCTTGCGCTTCTTGCCGGAGCGGAAGAACCCGCCGATGACGGCCCCCAGGCCCTTGAAGAAATGGCCGTTGACGATGGTCAGGATGCCCTGGGCCATCTCCATGGTGCAGATGCCGCCGGTCATCTTGGCAATGGCCCGGAAGGGCATATTATAGTTGAACAGCAGGTTCAGGTTGGGCTGGCCCTTCTCGATGCTCTTGTTGATGAGGCGGGTGAGGATCTTATACGCCAGGCGGCCCACGGCGCCCTTGGCGTAGTACATCTGGCACAGCGCGTCGTTCATTCCCAGCATCCCGCTCCAGTGGCCGTCGGGGATGGGGCGGCCCAGCAGGGCCTCAAACTCCCCGTCGGAGACGTTCTTGATGCCGCCGGAAAAATACTTGGCGAATCTCTGCTTATCGTAGGGGGACCTGGCCCCGGTGCCCTGGACGGCCACCGTGCCGGACAGCTTGATGTCGGCGCAGGACGCGCCCACCATCACCGTCCACTCGCCGCCCTCCGTTTCAAACCGGTTGGTGTCCACGTTGAAGTAGCGGAACGCCTTGTCATCCAGGGGGATGGAGACGGTCTTGCTCTCCCCCGCCTTGAGGAACACCTTGGCGAACCCCTTGAGCTCCTTCACCGGGCGGAACACATCGCCGTCCGGTTTGGACACGTAGAGCTGGGCTACTTCGGCCCCGTCCATGCTCCCGGTATTTTTCAGCGTAAACGTGGCCTCTTTATCCGTAACGGTGAGGCCGGAATACTCGAAGGTGGTGTAGCTCAGGCCAAAGCCAAAGGGGAACCGGACGGGGACGTTGGCCGTCTCAAAATAGCGGTAGCCTACAAACAGGCCCTCCCGGTACTCGGCATTGCGCTCCTTGGCGGGGAAATAGGGCGCCGAGGATACGTCCTCGTAACGGACGGGGTAGCTCTCCGCCAGCCTGCCGGAGGGGTTCACCTGGCCCATGATCACCTTCAGTACGGAGGCCGCCCCCGCCTGACCGCACAGATAGCCGTGCACCAGCGCCTTGCACTTGTCCAGCCAGGGCATCTCCACCGCGGAGCCCGCCGACATAACCGCCACCACATTGGGGTTGGCCGCCGCCACGGCCTCAATCAAATCCGCCTGGCTCTGGGGCAGGCGCATATGGGAGCGGTCCAGGCCCTCGGACTCGCTGATCTCGTCCAGGCCAATGTACAGCAGGACGATGTCCGCCGTTTTCGCCAGCTCCACGGCCTTGGCCTGCATAGCCGGGTCGCCCTTGCCGGAGCGGGGATAGCCCGGCTCGAAGCCCGCCACATCCAGATCAAAGTTCTTGATCACGTCCATGGCGTGATCAAGCCTAGTGGGGTTCACCACGGAGGAGCCCGCGCCCTGATACCGGGCCTTCTGGGCAAACTCACCGATGACAGCCACCTTGGTCCCCCGCTTCAAAGGCAGAATGTTGCTTTCATTCTTCAAAAGTACAATGGACTGCTCGCTGGCCCGGGCCGCCATGGCGTGGTGCTTCTCCACGTCGAAGGGCTTGCCCTCCAGGGGCTTTACCGCCTTAGTGGTGGACAAAATCACGTCCAGCAGCTCATCCACCCGCCGGTCCAGCACCGATTCCTCCAGCCTGCCCGACCGTACCGCGTCCACCAGCTCCAGGTCGGAGTCCCCGCCAGTGGTGGGCATCTCCAGATGGGAGCCCGCCCGGACACCCTCCACATGGTCGTTGGAGCCGCCCCAGTCGGACACCACGAACCCGTCGAAGCCCCAGGTGTCCCGGAGGATTTCCTGCAAGAGGTGGGGGTTCTCGTTGGCATACACCCCATTGATCCGGTTATAGGACGACATGATGGACTTGGCCTTGCCCTCCTTCACCGCGATCTCGAAGCCAGTGAGGTAGATCTCCCGCAGGGTGCGCTCATCCATGACAGAATCGGAGGCCATCCGCCGCAGCTCCTGGGAGTTGGCCGCGAAGTGCTTAGGACAGGCGGACACGCCGTTCTTCTGAATGCCCCGGATATAGCTGGCCGCCATCTTGCCCGACAGATAGGGGTCCTCGGAGAAGTACTCAAAGTTGCGCCCGCACAGGGGAGAACGCTTCACGTTCAGCCCCGGCCCCAGCACCACGCACACCCCCTGGGAGGCGGCCTCCGCCCCCAGGTGTTCGCCGATCTCCTCCCCCAGCGCCGGGTCCCAAGAGTTGGCGATGGCGGCGGCGGTGGGGAAGCAGGTGGCGGGCAGGGAGGGGTTCAGCCCCAGCTGATCCCCCTCCCCGGCCTGCTTGCGGATGCCATGGGGTCCGTCGGACAGGGTCATGTTGGGAATACCCAGCCGCTCCACGCTCCGGGTCTGCCAGAAGTCCTTGCCCGACAGGAGATAGCATTTTTCCTCTAATGTCATCTGGGCGATCAAGTCCTGATGCTTCATTACGGAATACCCCTTTCAGTGGTCTGTCCCGGCCGCGGCCGGGCCTTATATTACGTGGTTACAGCATAGCACAATTCACTCCGCTGTGCGGCTTTTTGCGCAAACTGCGCGTTTTCCCGGCTGAATTGCAGTTATTGCTGTGCATACCACACAAAAAAAGCCCCGCGTTGTTGTGGAATTCAACAACGCGGGCCCTGCTCCCTATTCCTGCCGGGGAATCATCACGATAATCCGGAACCACTCCTCCTGGTGACGGATCGTCACCGTGCCGCCATATTTCTCCGCCGCCTGCCGGACGGATTTAATGCCGTAGCCGTGATAGGCGCCGTCCGCCTTGGTGCTGACGGGCAGGCCGTTCCGGAATTTCAGCTCCTCCCGGCAGTAGTTCTCGCACTGGATGACCAGGAACTCCCGCTTGCCGAACACCGCCAGATGGATCAGACGCTTCCCCTGATCCGGGATACGCAGCTCGCATTCTATGGCGTTGTCCAGCACGTTGCCGAAGATGGTGCAGATGTCCATCACGTCCAGGAATTCCAGCTGCGCCCCGTCCGCCACGCACGTCAGCTCCACCCCATGGCGGGCGCAATACAGGCTCTTTCCCGTAAGCACCGTGTCCAGCACGGAATTGCCTGTCTTGTTCTGGGCCTCATAGTCCCGGATCTCCTCCTCCATCCCATCCAGGTACGCAGCCCGCCTGTCCGCGTCCGGCTCCGCCCGCAGTACGGCGATCTGGTGCTTCAGGTCGTGGTACTTATGGTTGATCACCTCGATGCTCTCCCGGGACTGGCGGTATTGGGCGTACTGGTTTTCCAGGATATTCTGGATGGCGTCCAGCTCCCGCTGCATATACAGCTCACACCGCTGGACATGGTAAGCGTACAGCATCGCTACCCCCGCCAGGTCCACCAGGGTGCGGATGTTGTAGATCTCGGTGAGGATGGAGCTGGTGAAGGGCAGGTCGCTGTAGACAAAGCTAAGGTTGCTCATGAGAAAACAGGCCAGGGCCATGCACACCGGGCTGGCCAGCTCCTTGGGCTGGAAGGCCAGGGCAGTCAAGGGGTCGGCCCGGTGGTTTTCCAGGCGGTACATCGCGCCGAACACCAAGGCATACACCCCCGCCAGCATGGCAAGGGCCAGCGCCGTCCGCCGCCCCTCCCCCGGCCCCCAGCCCAGCAGGTACAGGGCATAGGAATAGAGCTGCCATTCCAACGAGGCGGCAAACTCCGCCAGCAGGAACGCCCGCACCGCGCAGTAGGCCGCGCTGGCCAGCGGCAGGTCGCAGCACACGGCGATGAGCAGGAACATCAGCCCCACCGCCGCCACCATGCAGGGCAGCCAGAACACCATCCGAAGGCCGTCCGTGGCCGTCAGGAACAGGCACTGGACAACCAGCCCCGCCCCCAGCGCCTGCCACAGCCGCACCCTCCCAAACCGCCGGGGGTACTTCCCCGCCACAATCCCTACGCAAGCACACCACTCCGCCAGGGCAGTGAACAGCCGGGGAATGTCGGATTGGTAGACCCCGCTCACGGTTTTATACCCCCCACGCAGTCCGCCAGCGCCTCCAAAAACGCCCCCCTGCGGCCCCGGCTGATGAGCAGCCGGTCCCCGTGGACGACGGCGCAGCCGTCCCGGACGGCGTCCACGTGCTCCAGGTTCACCAGGTAGCCCTTGTTGCAGCGGGCAAACCCCCGCCCCGCCAGCCCCTCCTCCAGCTGCTGGAGGGTGGCCGTGGAGCTGTGCGCCCCCGTGCGGGTGTGGACCATAAGATGCCGCCCCAGCCGCTCGGCGTAGTAGATGCCGTCCACTTCCAGCTTCACCACCCCGCCTTTCACCGGCACCGTGATGTAATCCGCCTCCCGGCGGCGCACGTAGCCCAGCGCCCGGCCCAGCCGCTGGGAAAATGAAAAATAACTGATGGGCTTGAGGATGTAGTCCAAGGCGTTCACCGAATAGCCCTGGATGGCGTACTGGGCCAGGTTGGTGACAAAGACGATGACCACTTCCGGGTCCATCCGGCGCACATAGCCCGCCGCGGTCATCCCGTCCATAAAAGGCATTTCCACATCCATCAGGATCAGGTCAAAGTCCGGCCGGTACTGCTCCACCAAATCCTCCCCGTTTTCAAAGCGGGTGATGTGGAAGGCCCGGCCGCTCTCCCGGCCATACTGCCCGATGTACTGCTCCATCTGCGCAAAGCACTGGGGATCGTCCTCCGCCACGGCGATGCGGATCATGGCGCGCCCCCCTTTCCGTCCGGGCCTGCGTCCCCTTGCAGGACATCCAGCTTCCCATGCCGCCGCAGTCCGGCGACGGTCCACCGCCTGGCCAGGTCGTAGATCACCGCGAACACCGGCACCCCCACCAGAATGCCTACAAAGCCGAACATCCCCTCAAACAGGGTGATGGCGAACAGCACCCAGAACCCGGTGAGCCCCACGCTCCCCGCCAGCAGCTTTGGCCCCAGCACGTTGCCGTCAAACTGCTGGAGGATGACGATGAACACCAGGAAAATCAGGCAGTTTCGGGGACTGGAAATCAGGATCAGCAGCGCCGCCGGGACCGCCCCGATGAATGGCCCGAAGTAGGGGATCACATTGGTCACGCCGATGATGACGCTGATGAGCACCGCGTTCTGGAATCCGGCCACCGCCGTCATAACGGCGCAGAACACGTAGCAGATCAATCCCACAATGGCGCTGTCCAGGATCTTCCCCCCAAAGAAGCCCACAAACGTGGTGTCGATGTAGGCAATCTCTTTGAGCACCTTGTCCGCCCGCTCCGGCTTGAACGCCGCATACACCAGCGCCTTCCCGTGCCTGGCAAAGCGCTTGCGCCCCAGCAGCGCGTAGACGCAGATGATGACGCCCAGCACAATGTTTTTCACCACGGTGAGCACCGAACCCACCGTGCTCACCACCGAATTTACCGTGGTGAGCACACCGTCCATCATCCCCTGCACCGTGGGCAGCAGGTCGGTGGACGCCCAGTTGGTCAGCCACGCCTCAAAGCTCTGGAACGTCTCATTGACATAGCTTTGCAGCTCCGCGTTCCCCTCCAGGTGCCGGATCACCCATTGGGTCAGCTCGTCCAGTTTCGGGGGGACCGCCACCGCCAGGGCTACTACGCTCCTGGCAATCTCCGGCAGCACCATGCTCAGCAGCAGGTAGATCACCAGCACGCTGATCAGCAGCACCGACACCACGCTGAGCACATTGGCCCATTTCTTATATTTTTCCGGCAGCGCCGCCTGGAAGCACCGCTCCAGAAAGCCGCAGGGCGTCTTGAGCAGATAGGCCATAACCCCACCATATACAAACGGGGTGAGCACGTCGATCAGCCAGCGCAGGGCCCCCCGCAGCTCGTTCAGCTTTAATATGGCAAAAAACAGCACAACGGCCAGCGCCAGAGACAGGAAGCCAGACAATGACTGAATAAAAATCTTTTTCAGCGCGTCCTTGTTCATACCCACCGTCCTTTCCTGCATAGGCCGGGCCGTCAGGCCCGGCGGCGGTCCGCCCAGAACGCCATCAGCTCCGGGAACCCCCCGTGGGGATAGGCGTCCACGCCCTTCCCCTCCCGGTCGATGAGGCAGTCGGCGAGCAGGAACACCTCCATGCCCAGCTCCCGGGCCACCATGTCCTCGCCCACATCGTTGCCCACCATCAGGCATTCCCCCGCCGTCAGGCCAAGCCGGTCCAGCACCTCCCGGTAATACCCCAGGCTGGGCTTGCACCAGTGGCAGTCCTCATAGGTCGTGCAGAACTCAAAATCCTCCGGCTCCAGCCCCGTCCAGCGCACCCGGCTGCGGGTTCCCACCGCGGGAAAGATGGGGTTGGTGGCCAGGGCCACCCGGCAGCCCGCCCCCTTGATCTCCCGCACCGCCTGGGCGGCCTGGGGGTTGATGGGGCAGAACCGCTTCGCCCCCTGGAACTCGTTGGCATAGAACCCATCGAATACCGGCCGTTGGGCCAGGGCTTCCTCCCCGAACCGCCGGGCAAAGCAATCCCAGAACACTTCCTCGTTGGTGCGGCTGCCGTCATTTTTCACCATGGCGGCGGTGCCCGCCCAGATCCCGTCCACCAACGCCTTGGCGTCATAGCCATAGGGGGCCATCTTCTGGGCGAGCAGCCCAAAATACCCCCTGGTAAACTCGTCCTGATCCATGGGCAGCAGTGTCCCGTCCAGGTCAAACAGCACAGCGGCAATCCCCATGCGCGGCCACTTCCTTTCTTTCCTCTCCCCGTCCGTCCCGGCGGGGCGGTGTCCATACCCCTATTTTACCTGCCTTTCGGGGAAAGTCAAGAAAGGACTGGTTAAATCCATGTTAAAATCCCCTTACAGCCAAAAAGCGGGCGGGCCCTGTGGGGCCCGCCCGCTTGATCCGATCCTGATCTGAATTAGAACAGCTGGGTGCTCAGCGCTGGATACGCCCGGAGCCATCCCCGCCGGCCAGCTTCTCCACCTCGGCCACGGTGACCATGTTGT
>CAJULZ010000024.1 GCA_910587205.1 uncultured Oscillospiraceae bacterium | reverse complement strand
CTCCTCCACCTTGGGGGCCTGCTCCCGCTCCTCCGCGGACAGCACATGGGGCGGCAGGCAGGCCACTACCCCCAACACAGGAGGATCCGTGAGCACCGTCACCTCCCGGTCAGGCAGCATACGGATGTCCACCCCCATGGCAGCGAAGCGCAAAAAGCCATTTTCTATCCCAGTGACAGTGAGTCCCACCTCATCCAAATGGGCGTCTAACAACAATTTTTTCGCCCCGGGCTTCCCACAGCGGCGCACACCCACCACATTGCCCAACCGGTCTACCCACACCTCATCCACCAACGGCTCCAGCAGCTCCCGCGCCGCCTCAACCGCCGGGCACTCAAACCCGGACGGCGCCCCAATAGCACACAGCTGTTCTAATACCTGTTCCGTTTCCACTCTCGCGTTACCCCTTCTTCTTTACGTTTCCAAAGCATTCACAAAGCTTTTAAAAGCATTGCCCCGCTCCTCAAAGTTTTTGAACCGGTCAAAAGACGCGCTGGCAGGGGACATGATAACGATGTCCCCCGGGCGGGCCAAGGCATGGGCACGCCCCACCGCATCCTCCAGGCCGGCGCAGTCCTCAATGTCCAGCATACCTGGCCTACAGCCTAGGGCCGCCAGCGTAGCCGCTTTGATCTTCTCCGCCGTATCTCCTGTCAGCAGCAGCGTCTTCACCGATCTTACGATCTCAGGCCCCAGTACATCATAAGGAATATGCTTATCATAGCCGCCGGCGATCAGAATCACCTTTTGGTCAAAAGAACGGAGCCCCGCAATGGTCCGGCTTGGGCTGGAGGCGATGGAATCGTTGTAGTAACGCACACCGTCCAACTCCCGCACCAATTCGATGCGGTGGGACACCCCACCAAAGGTACGGGCAAACCCCCGGATCACCTCATCGGGCACCAGGTCCTCCACCACCGCAATAGCAGCCATGTAATTTTCTAAGTTATGCAAACCAGGGAGCAAAATGTCCTCCACATGGAGAACAGGCCGGCGGCAATACATCACCATACCGTCCTTCAGGTAACACCCGTTCTCCACCGCTTTTTTTCGGCTGAACAACGCCACCTGTCCCCTGGCCTCCTGAGCAAACCCCGCGGTGAGTTCGTTGTCCGCATTGAGTACCACCTTATCGCAGGCGTCCTGGTAAGCAAAAATATTCCGTTTGGCCGCCACATACTCATCCATGTCCTTGTGTACGTCCAAGTGGTTGGGCGCCAGATTGGTAACCACCGCAATGCTGGGACTCTGCCGCATGGTGAGCAGCTGAAACGAGGACAGCTCCAGCACCACCATATCGTCCGGCCGGATCTCATCCACCTGGCACAGCAGCGGATTGCCGATATTACCACCCACAAAGGTGCGGTAACCCGCTGCCTTGAGCATCCCGGCAATAATCGTGGTCGTCGTCGTCTTGCCGTCGGAGCCGGTCACCGCGATGATCCGGCAAGGGCACAGGGATAGAAACGCCTCCATTTCAGATGTCAACTGCGCGCCCCGCGCCACCGCCTGGGCAATCTGGGGCAGGTCGGGCCGTAGCCCCGGGGTGCGAAAAATCACGTCCGAGCCGTCCAAATGGTCCAAATAGTCCGGGCCCAGGACGGCCTCTATCCCACGGCGCTCCAGCGACTCGATCAGACCGTTGAAGTCCTCCCGCCTGCGCTTATCGCAGACCAGCACTGGCACACCCGCGTCCAACAGCCGCTCTACCAGCGGCGTGTTCGATACACCCAGACCGATCACCGTCACCCGCTTTCCCTTTAGGGAACTGAAATACCCTTTTAGCGCAGATTCCATCCCAGCCGCACCTCCATCTCACATTTTTAAGGCAGGACCACGCCCTGCCAGAGCTTCCCATAACGATACAGATGTTATTATACCCCATCCAAATCCATTTGACAATCACCCAAAATTGAAGTACAATCAATTTTGCAAGTGAGCTGGACAGCCGCGCGGCCAGGCCAAAAGGCCGTCCGTGAGGAAAGTCCGGGCTCCGCAGGGCAAGGATAACGGGTAACACCCGCCGGGGGCGACCCCAGGAAAAGTGCAACAGAAATAGACCGCAGGCAGGCATCCGCTTGCCTGCAAGGGTGGAAAGGCGAGGTAAGAGCTCACCCAATGGCGTGCCAAGCGCCCATTGCTGTAAACTCTATCCGGAGCAACGCCGTGGGAACACAATAGGCTGGCCCGGCCGTGTTCGGGAGGCGGCTGGAGCGCACCGGCAACGGTGCGTCGAGATAGATGGCTGTCTTAAATGACAGAACCCGGCTTACAGGCTCACTTGCGCCAGTGGCAGGGCCCCCTTCAGGGCCCTGCCTTTTTATTTCTTTTCGTTTGTCCGTTGCGCTTAGGGCTCAGATACTATATAATAAGCAAAACGCTTCAATATATTACAGTTACGTCAGGAGGGATCCCCTTTGCAGCTTCTCATCAAGGGCGCCCGGGTGGTCGACCCTTCCCGCAACATCGACGGCCGCATGGATATCTTGATCAATGACGGCAGAATCACCCAACTGGGTGATAATCTGGATTCTCCCGGCGCCCGGATACTGGATGCGTCCGGGCTGGTGGCCGCCCCCGGCTTGGTGGACATGCACGTCCATCTGCGGGAACCGGGCTTTGAGGTCAAGGAAACCGTAGCCTCCGGGTGCGCCGCCGCCGCGAGGGGAGGCGTGACCACGCTCGTAGCCATGCCCAACACCCGCCCCGCTACAGACTGTCCAGATATTGTAAGGCTCGTGCAAGCCAAGGCGGCCTTTACTGGGATAAACGTCCTCCCCGCCGGGGCGGTAACCTTGGGGCAAAAGGGGGAACGCCTCACAGATTTTACCGCGCTGAAGGCCGCCGGCATTCCTGCCTTCACCGACGATGGAGTCCCCATCCAAAACCTTGCCCTGCTCCGGGAAGCCATGCGGCAGGTCAAATCGCTGGGGCTTCCCCTGCTGGACCACTGCGAGGATAAAGACTTGGTGCAAAACTACGCCGTCAACGAGGGCAAGGTGTCCCAGGCCCTTGGCCTCCCCGGCCGTCCCGCTGTCGCGGAGGAGTTGCAGATCATGCGGGACGTGATGTTGGCGGAGGATACCGGGGCCCATATCCACATCTGCCACATCTCCACCGGTAAAGGCGTGGACATCATCCGTCAGGCAAAGGCTCGGGGTATCTGGATCACCTGCGAAACCTGCCCCCAGTACTTTATCCTCACCGAGCAGGAAATCCTCTCCCAAGGTTCCATGGCCAGGGTCAACCCACCCCTGCGCACCCTCGCGGATGTGGACGCCATCCGGGCGGGGCTCCAGGACGGCACCATTGACGCCATCGTCACCGACCATGCCCCCCACACAACTGAGGAAAAGGCCCAGCCCCTGCCCGATGCCCCCAGTGGCATGGTAGGACTGGAGACCTCCCTGACCCTGTCCCTCACTGCTTTGTACCACACGGGGGCGCTGCCGCTGAGCCGGGTCCTGTCGCTGATGTCCGCCTCTCCCGCCGCCCTGCTGGGGCTGGACAAGGGAACATTGGAGGTGGGCCGGGATGCCGACCTGGTCATTTTCGACCCCGATCAGGAGTGGATCATTGATAAGAACCAGTTTATATCCAAGGGCCGGAACACCCCCTTCCATGGACGCAAAGTGCAGGGCAAAGTTAAATATACCATTTCCCAGGGAAATATTATCTATCAGGAGGGTTAATACCATGTCATTCGACGCATTGCAGGACAAGATCAAGGCGAAAAAAAATCCAACTGTAGCCGGTCTGGACGCCCGGGTGGAGTATATTCCCCCGTTCATCCTAAAAAAGTACACCGAACAGCAGGGCGAGACGCTGGAAGCCGCCGCCAGTGCCGTTTTGGAATTCGACAAAGGCCTTATCGACGCGCTGGCCGACGTGGTGCCCGCAGTCAAACCTCAGTCCGCCTATTTTGAAATGCTGGGCTGGCAGGGAATGCGGGTCCTGGAAGAAATTATCACCTATGCCAAAAGCAAGGGTTTGTTCGTCATTGCCGACATAAAGCGGGGCGACATCGGCACCACCGCCGCCGCCTATAGCGAAGCATGGCTGGGGATAACCCGGGTTGGCGAGACGGCCCATCCTGTGTTTGACGCCGACTGCGTCACCCTCAATGGCTATATGGGCTCAGACTCCATAGCCCCCTTCCTCAAGGATTGCGCCAGCCGGGATAAATGCGCCTTTGTACTGGCAAAAACCTCCAACCCTTCCTCCACCGAGCTTCAGGACATTGTTGCCGGCGACCGGCTGGTTTACACCGTCATGGGCGACCTGATCCAGCGCTGGGGCCATGGTACCTCTGGGAAGTATGGCTACCAGGCCCTTGGGGCGGTTGTAGGCGCTACCCACCCCTCTGTACTCAAGGAACTGCGCTACCGTTTGGACCGGACCTTTTTCCTTGTCCCCGGCTATGGGGCCCAGGGCGGCACCGCCGCTGATGTGCGCTATGCTTTCGACAAACTGGGCCGGGGCGCTATTGTTAACGCCTCCCGTTCCATCATGTGCGCCTGGCAAAAAACTGGGAAGGATGGCGCGGACTACCAAGAGGCCGCTCGGGCCGCCGCAGAGAAAATGCGTGACGAGATCAAGCAGTACGTTACCATTCTCTGAGGTTTTCCCTCCCTTTTGAACGAAAGCGGCCGAAAAGAACGGGATTTACACTATTTGGGGGTATATAATGCCAATTCAACAAATTTGTACTGTAGCTGAAATGACCCAGCTGGACGCCGACACCTGGTGGATGGTGCTGGACGTGGGCAGGCTGGTACTCAAGCATGGCCTATGCGGCGGGCAGTTTTTACATATCAAATGCGGGGATGGCCAGCTCCTCCGCCGCCCCATCTCTGTGGCCCGCACCCAGTGGGATGAGCCGGAGGATACCGCCGCCCTGATCTTTGAGATCCGGGGCGAGGGTACCCGTTGGCTGTCCCAGCGTAAGGTCGGGGACAAGCTGGACGTGCTGGGCCCCCTGGGGAACGGTTTCGACGTGGCCCAAGAGGGCCGCTATCTCCTGGTAGGGGGCGGTATCGGCGTGCCTCCGTTGATGGAGATCGGTGAACTTTTGAAATGGCCTCGGACAGCAGTACTGGGCTTCCGCACCAAAGCTAAAGCATTCCCCGCCATCGTCAGCCGGTTTGAGGAGCATTGTGAACAGACTTACATCTGCACCGACGACGGCACCCTGGGCCGCCATGGCTTTGTGGACGGCCAAGTGCGGGACATCCTCGCAAGAGGAAATAACTTTACATCTGTTTTGGCCTGTGGCCCTAAACCCATGCTGAAAAATGTGGCAAAAGCGGCGGCGGAGTTTGGCGTTCCCTGCCAGGTATCCATGGAGGAACGCATGGCATGCGGCGTGGGGGCCTGCCTGGGTTGTGCCGTCCGGATGAAAGACGGTACCATGAAACACGTGTGTAAGGACGGCCCTGTATTTGACGCCGGGGAGGTAGACTGGGATGCGTGAGGAGCGTTTTTTTGAACCAGAAGGCACGGTGGGATGCGCTGGGAATGTCTGCAAGTCGGAGCAGGCTTTTTCCTCCCCCGAAAAATCGGACGTCTCCTGCATCGACCAGTCAATAGAGCTGGCAGGGGTCGCGCTGAAAAATCCGGTGGCGGTGGCCTCCGGCGCCTTTGGGTTCGGCCGGGAGTACGGCCAATTTTTCGACTTATCTGAGTTGGGGGCCATTTGCTGCAAAGGCTTAACACTTCATGCAAGGCAGGGTAATCCACCGCCCCGGATTGCAGAAACCCCTCTGGGCATCCTCAACTCCGTGGGTCTCCAGAACCCCGGTATCGACGTGTTCATCCAGCATGAGCTGCCCTCTTTGCGTCAACATGATGTGGCAATCATCGCCAACATCTCCGGGAACACCCCGGAGGAATACGGCATTATGTGCGAAAAGCTGTCTGAATCCGGGGTAGATCTGATTGAGGTAAATATCTCCTGTCCCAATGTGAAAGCTGGCGGCTTGGCTTATGGCACCCGGCCTGAGCTGGCCGCCGAGGTCACGAAAATAGCAAAAAACCATGCCACGGTCCCGGTGATGGTAAAGCTCTCCCCCAACGTCACCGACATCACCGAAATCGCCCAGGCTGTGGCGGACGCGGGGGCTGATGCCCTGTCCCTCATCAACACCCTGCGGGGGATGCGCATTGACGTAAGCACCCGACGCCCTATTTTGAAGATGAACACCGGGGGGCTGTCTGGCCCTGCCGTGCTCCCCGTGGCCGTGCGTATGGTATGGGAGGTGGCAAATGCCGTCAGCCTCCCTATCCTGGGTATGGGCGGTGTCTCCAGGGGTGAGGATGCCGCCCAACTCATGCTGGCGGGGGCATCCGCTGTAGCGGTGGGAACCGCCCTGTTCACCGACCCTTACGCCCCGCTGAAGGTGCGGGACGGTCTGGCGGAGATCGCTGCCCAGCAGGGACTTTCCTCTGTCCGGGCACTCACCGGAGGCGTGCGGCCCTGGTAGCAGAACTAAAAGGAGGAATCCCATGACCACTATCTACCTCATCCGCCACGGGCAGGCAGAGGGCAACCTCTATCGCCGCTGCCACAGCTGGCACAACGGCTTACTCACCCTCAAGGGCAGGGAGCAAGTGAAAGCCCTGGAAAAACGGTTTGAGGGCGTCCATTTCGACGCCGTATACTCCAGCGACCTGTATCGTGCCATGTCCACCGCCGGGGCCATCTACCGCCCCCGGGGACTCACCTTGCATGTAGACCCCAATCTGCGCGAAATCGGCGCGGGGATCTGGGAGGACGTACCCTGGGGCCAGCTCCTCCACGACCATCGGGACAGCCTTGCGGCGTTCCTGGCCTGTAACCCCAGCTGGCAGGTGGAGGGTAGCGAAACCTTTCCCGCCGTCCGCCAGCGGATAGATCAGGCTATCCGCCGCATTGCCGTCGCCCACCCGGGGCAGACCGTATCTGTGGTGTCCCATGGCTGCGCCATCCGGGCGGGGCTGTCCGCCTTCCTGGGGCTCGCACCGGAGCAAATGTGTCAAATCCCGTTGGGGGACAACACCAGCGTGGCCCGACTGGAGGCAGAAAATGGGCAAATTCGGGTCTACCGTTACAACGATGAAAGCCACCTCCCCAACTCCGACATTCCAAAGGCCAGTATCTCCTATGGCATTGCTGGTATGGAACGCAGCGCCCTTCGTTTCCGTCCCCTCCGTCTGCCCCAAGAGAAGGCATTGTACCTTGCCGCTTGCGAGGACAGCTGCATCAGTTTTGAGCGCTCCGAACCGGACAACCTGCTGCTGGCCCTATTGGGAGATCACGCGGCGGGGGTTTTGCAAATGAACCAGGCGCGGGAGCCAGAAAAAGGCGCCGGGTGGATTTCCCTGCTCTGGATGACCCCGGAATTTTGCCGCAAGGGGTTCGGTGTCCAGCTTCTGGGCCATGCGGTATGTACATACCGGGCTATGGGGCGGCAACTCCTCCGGCTGGAATGCCCGCCGGGGAATAGCCTGTTGCGGCGATTTTGCCTCTCCCATGGTTTTGTCCCGGCAAAAAATGTGGACAGTCAAAATGTGCTGGAAAAGTACATCGGACTGGAATTATAGGAGGGACCTTTTTGAATCCATTCTCCGCGATTCCGGCCGTTCTTGTCATCCTTCTGGCCGGGTTCACCCTCTACTATTTCGGCATCATAGTCACCAGGGTCAAGTCTGGCTGGTTCTGCGCTGATATCAGCCTTCCCACCCGCTGGGCCGGCAGCTTTGCCGGGACATCTGGTTTCATGCGAAGAAATTTCGCCATATCCAAGAAATACCGGCAGCTCTCTATTGAAATTGACACAAATTCTGGCATCATAGAATTCGAGGTTAAAGGACCAAACGCCTCGACCCTTTCCCCTATCTCCGGCGCATACGGCCAGGCCTCCCAAGTCCTTATCAACGTAAACGGCCTCAAGCGCTGCTCCGTGGCACTGCGGATGGACCACTTTAATGGCAGCTTTTGCATCACACTCCAATAGAAAACCGCAGGATGGCCGGGGTAATTCCCCGGCCATCCCTTTTTGTCAGCGCATTGCCCGGCCGACATCCCTTGCCGCATCGCCAAGGGCGTCTCCTGCATCCCGGACCACATTGCCTGCGCCCCGGGCCAGATCGCCAGCGGCATCGCCGATGCTGCCCATGCCGCTGCCACCGGACCGCCCCTGGCCGCTGCTATCAGGCTGGCCATCATTGTCCAGATCGTTGGTGCCGCCTGCGCCGCCGCCTTGGGCGGCGTCATTGCCGGACCCGTTGCCGACCCCGGCGCTGCCGCCGTTCGTCCCAGTGCCATCTGCCGAGTTCCCACCATTAGTTCCGGTACCATTGGCCGAACTGCCCCCATTACCGGACACGCTGTTGGTGGGCTCTACCGCATCCGAATTTTCTTCACGGTCTGCGGAACACCCTACCAGTACCAGCGCCAAGGCCAGAGCCGCCGCCAAAACAAAATATCTCTTTTTCATTGGAATGCCTCCTGCTTTTTCTTCACTTTCCCCGCCACTCATTATGTGCCAGGACAGACAAATTAACAGCAGAAATTTTTTGCTTTTTTTCCATTGGAAGCGGTCAAAAAATCCTATTCCCACACACATTCCATCCGGCGGCGCATATGTTGGAGTTAGGGAAGCGCCCGGTCTATTCCTGTACATAGAACCGGCGCTCCAAAAACCTGATAAGGAGGAATTGTTTATGCCCCAGACCGGTTCTCTGGTCGTCCGTGTCTTCACCTCCCAGGCACAGCTACCCGTCTCAGGCGCTACCGTAATCATATCCAGCAAGATGGAGGATGACCGGTACCACGTCCATTCCATTCAGACCACCGACAGCAGTGGAACCACCCAACCCTTCCAATTGGAAGCCCCAGACCTGGTTCTCAGTGAAGAACCTGGCGGGGCTGCACCCTTCTCCAACTATGCCCTGGTGGTGGAGCATCCGGAATACTACTTGGCTACCTTTGAAAAACTCCAGGTATTTCCCGGCGTGGAAACCGTGCAAAATGTCCCCTTAGTCCCCCTGCCTCAGCCCTCCAATGGGGACAACTCTGCCAGTCCGGTGGTGGTCACACCCCAGCCGCTGTGACCGATCCCCGCTTTTGAAAGGAGGCTCCCATGCCTGTTACAGTTATACCTTACATCCCTCAAACTATTACCGTCCACACCGGCCCGGCCGACCAGTGGGCGGAAAATGTGACGGTATCCTTTTCCGATTACATAAAAAATGTGGCCTCCAGCGAGATCTACCCCACCTGGCCGGAGGCCGCGCTCCGGGCCAATATCCTGGCTCAGATTTCTTTCGCCCTCAACCGGGTGTATACGGAATACTATCCCAGCCGGGGCTATGATTTTGACATCACCGGTTCTACCATGAACGACCAGAAGTTCATTAAAGGCCGCAGCACTTTTGAAAATGTGGACCGACTGGTAGACGATCTCTTCACCACCTATATCCGACGCCAAGGCTTTGTTGAGCCCCTGGCCGCCAAATTCTGCAACGGCACCACTGTCACCTGCGACGGCCTCTCCCAATGGGGCAGTGAACGGCTAGCCCGCCAAGGCAGCTCCACCATGGATATCCTGCGTCATTATTATGGCAACAACATCGAGCTGGTATCCAACGCTCCCATCCGGGACATCACCTACTCCTACCCCGGCTATCCTCTGCAAACCGGGTCCTCCGGTAATTATATCACCGTGCTCCAGGTTATGCTCAACCGGATCGGGCAGAACTACCCTGCTATTCCCCGTATCCGCCCGGTGGACGGCGTGTTCGGCTCCCAGACCGAATCTGCAGTAAAAAAATTCCAGTCTATTTTCAACCTCACCCCTGATGGCATTGTGGGCCAGGGCACCTGGTATAAGCTGGTGTCCCTCCATGGAGCCGTTCGAAAGCTGTCCGAGCTGGTCAGCGAGGGCCAACCTTATACTGAGATCCAGGGCCCTTCCGCCGGCGTCACCCTTCGGGAGGGCAGTACCGGCATCGCCGTATCCGCCCTGCAATATTTCATTTCCATCATCGGCCAATTCTCCTCTACCATTCCATCCCTTACCATCGACGGTATTTTCGGTCCCAGAACCCGTGAAGCGGTAGAAGCCGCCCAGACCCGTCTCGGTCTGCCTGTCACCGGCGTGGTGGATGAACAGACCTGGCAGCGGCTCTACGACGAATATCTGGGCATCGCCCGGACCGTCCTGGCGGGCTCCAACCTCCCCACCAGCGCCCAGGAAATTCAGAGCTCCGTCGTCGCCGGGCAGTTCCCGGGATACAACCTCACCTACGGAAATTCCAATACGTGAAAAGGAGGACCCTTTCATGAATAACTCGCAAACACAGGAGAACACACTGACAAGCCAGTCCATCCGGTCTTTGCAATTTATGCTCAACCAACTGGCCATCCACGATCCAAAGTTGATCCGTCTGGCTGTGGACGGCATCTTTGGTGAGCGAACTTTAGAGGCCGTGATGCTGTTCCAACGGGAGTACTATCCCCCTGTCACCGGCGTAGTGGATTTAGGCACCTGGGACGCCATCCGGGCAGCCTATCACCAGACCGAACTGCAATACGGCTTCCCTCCTCCGCTGAATGTGCTACCCTGCGGCACCTATACCGCCATCGAAGGCCAGGAATGCCCGCCTGTGCTCATTGTCCAGGCCATGTTCGTCTCACTCAGCAAAGTGATGACCAACTTCTCCCCCTGTAAAATGAGCAGCTGCAACGATGGCGAGACCCCCGCCAACATCCGCACTGTCCAGCAGCTTGCCGGACTGCCCGTCACCGGCGTGCTAGACCGGTCCACCTGGTCATATCTGGTGCAGCTCTATCAAGCCCTTGTCACCAGAGCCTAAATCGCTAAACAGCAGATATTTTTTTCTTGTCATAAACGCAGATATCCGTTATAATGATTTCTGCGGCCCACAATCGCAGAAAGGGATGGGTGCAGATGGGATTTATCCACGACAAACTGGATACAAAGCTGCTGGTCCTCTATATCATGGATCGCGCCGCTGCGGCCATTGACTTCGCCACCCTGACCGACTTGGCGCTGTGTGACGACGGCATAGACTACTTCCAATTCGCTGAAGCGGTGTCGGAGCTGCTGGACACCGGCCATCTGGCCCAGGACGGTGAATTTTATTCCCCCACCGCCAAAGGCCGCCGTGCGTGCGCGGCCGGGGAGAGTAGCTTATCCCCTGTAATCCGCCGCCGCTGCGACCAGCGCCTGGCCCCGCTGAACCAGGCGCTGAAGCGTAAGGCTCAGGTCCGGGCTGAACTCCGGCCCCAATCCGCCGGATACGACGTCTGCATCACCATGGATGACGACGAGGGCAGTCTATTCTCCCTCACCCTGCTGACCCCCTCCCAAGAAGATGCACAGCTCATCGCCGACCAATTTCTCAAGCACCCAGACCGAGTTTACAACGGGATTTTAGGCACCCTGCTTCCCAGCCATGACAGGAGTGAACATCCATGACCATTTTGGGCTATCCAATTTATGACCTGTTTCTCTATTTTATATTTTACTCCTTCCTGGGCTGGCTCATGGAAACCTGCTACTGCTCCATCTGTGAGCACCGGTTGGTCCCTCGCGGCTTCCTCTACGGTCCCATCTGCCCCATCTACGGCACCGGCGTACTGCTGATGATTCTGTTTTTCACACCGTTGACGCAAAACCTGATCCTGTTCTATGTGGTTGCCGTGATTGTAATGAGTTCTTGGGAATACTTTGTGGCCTGGCTGCTGGAAACCACAACCCACATCAAATACTGGGACTACTCCCATTTCCGCTTTAATCTTAAGGGCCGCATCTGCCTGTGGGTGGCACTGGTATGGGGCATACTATCTTACCTCGTAATTTTCTTTATCCATCCACCAATAGCGGAACTGTTCCAGGTTGTTCCCCTATGGATGAAGTATGCCCTTTGCGGTATTCTGGCAGTAGTCCTAACCGTCGATGCGGTTTTCACCATCCGCCATCTGGCCCTGGTTTCCAAATTGGTGGTTG
Source organism: uncultured Oscillospiraceae bacterium (assembly GCA_910587205.1). Classification (GTDB taxonomy): domain Bacteria; phylum Bacillota; class Clostridia; order Oscillospirales; family Oscillospiraceae; genus Enterenecus. The sequence continues at coordinate 14,788 of CAJULZ010000024.1, read as the reverse complement.
GTGTCACCACTTTGGGAGAGGAACTCCAAGTCCAGCTCTCCTTGGGTAAAGCGGAACTCGCTGACAAGTTTGAGCCCGCAGCGGAAGCCGCACGGCAAAAATATTATGCCGAGGTCGCCAAACTGGAGCGGTTCAGCCGCCGCTTCCGCAACCGGTACAGCAGGATCAGTGTCAACCGTCACTACGCGATCCGCTATGAGGACATTATGGTTGCCGCCCAGCTGGCCCGGGAAGAATTGCTGCGCAAAAAGCAGGCACGGCACGGCAAAGGGGCATGATCGTCAAGCGCGCCCTCAAAAAAAGCAGAACGCCGGGCCGCCCTTGAAGAGAGGGCGGCCCGGTTCTTATGTTCTTGGGCTATCCTGATCCCCTGTTGGGAATACGCCGAGGATATCATTCCGGTAAACCCGGCGCAGAAACGTCGCACACAGCGCAGCTGAAAACAATTCCGCAATGGGAAACGACCACCAGACAGCGCCCAGCCCAAACACCCTGGACAGTAGGAACGCCGCCGGGAGGAGCACCACCAGCTGCCGCACCAACGACGCCGCCAAGCTGAGCACCCCGTGGTTCAGCGCTTGGAACACTGAGGAACTGACGATTCCAAACCCAGCCAGCAAAAAGCTGATGGAGATGATCCGCAAGGCAGGCACCCCAATGGTCAGCAAATCCCCAGTTGCGTCCTCCTCTGCCTGGAACATGGACAGCAGCCCTTCTGGAAACACCTGGAATACAATGAACCCTATCACCAGCATCGCCGTGGCATACATCATACTGAGCTTAATGGTCTTAATGATCCTGTCAGGCTTTCGCGCGCCATAATTGTAGGCCACAATGGGCACCATTCCATTATTGAGACCAAACACCGGCATGAAGAAAAAGGACTGGAGCTTAAAGTACACACCGAATACCGCTGTAGCTGTTTTGGTAAAACCCAGGAGAATCTGGTTCATACCAAATACCATCACCGACCCTACGGACTGCATTACAATCCCAGGCAGTCCCACGCTGTAAATACCCTTAATGGTGGGTACATGGGGCCGGAATCCCCGGAAGGACAGGCTCACGTCCGGGTTGCGGGTAACATTGAAAAAAATGGAGATACAGCAACCCACAGTCTGCCCGATGATCGTGGCCAGGGCCGCCCCAGCCACTTCCATCCGAGGAAACGGACCCAGGCCAAAAATCATAATGGGGTCAAGGATGATATTCACTACCGCCCCCACTGCCTGGGAAATCATGGATTGGAAAGTACGGCCGGTGGCCTGAAGAATACGCTCCATAATGACCGCGCCGAACAGTCCCATGCTCAAACCGCAGCACACTGTCAGGTAGTCTGCCCCATATTTGACAATGGCCGGCACATCTGTTTGCACCGTGTAGAACAGATGGGAACAGGTCAGCCCTAATACCACAAAAATCAAGCAGCTTAATCCGGCCAGAAAAATCCCGTTGACCGCCGCCCGGTTGGCATTTTCCTGCTTTTTCTCCCCCAGGCTCCGGGACAGCAACGCGTTGACACCCACACCGGTGCCCACCGATACTGAAATCATCAGGTTCTGCACCGGGAACGCCAGGGATACCGCATTCAGCGCGTCCTCGCTAAGCTGGGCAACAAACCAGCTGTCCACCACGTTGTAAAATGCCTGAACCATCATAGAAATCATGATGGGCACAGCCATGTTCAGCAGCAAACTATTGACTGGCATCACACCCATTTTATTCTCATTTGCGGGATTATCTTTCAAAGTTCTTCTCCTCCGTCCATTTTTCTCTATTTACTGCATGACTTGCTATTATACCGGAAATTATTTTTATTGTCAATGCACCCTATGCCGGTTTGTCATATCTATCACAGAAACCGCGGGGACGCATCCCGGCGTCCCCGCGGCCCAAATATGTTAAGTTAAGATTGATTTTAATCGCCCTACCGCTGTCCCTTATCATAGGGAATGCCCTCAGCTTTGGGTGCACGGGATTTCTTAGATGTAAACGCCAGAACTACTAACGTGATAATATACGGTAGCATCCGGTACAGATGGGGACTGATCCCCGCGCTCGCCAGCAAGCACACACCGTCCCCATTGATATCGATGGACGCATAGGAGGCCGCGATACACTTGAACAGGCCGAACAGCAACGCCGCCCCTGCGATGTTCAGTGGCTTCCAGTTCCCGAAAATCATAACCGCCAAGGCCAGGAAACCAAAACCAGCTACCTCCCCGGTAGATGAGCAGTTCGCAGTGGTCAGCGCATAGACAAAGCCGCCCATACCCGCCAGCGCACCAGAAATCGTCGTGCCGGCATACCGCATTTTATACACGTTGATACCCAGGGAGTCCGCCGCCTGAGGGTTCTCGCCGCAAGATCGCAGACGAAGCCCAAACCTGGTTCGGTATAAAATAACGGATAGCACAACAAACAAAATAACGCACACATACGTGGCCAGATAGACCTGGTTAAAGAACGTCTCTCCGAAAAACCCCAGGTCATCCGTCCGGCTGAACCCCAGATTGGTTTTCCGCAGCATAAACCAGGATGGCGCGTCTCCTCCCGCCATGTTCAGCACATTTTGGTTCGCGATGATGCGGATAAAGAACAGCACCAATGCCGGAGCCATCAAGTTCAACGCCGTACCGCCAATGGTTTGATCCGCTTTCAGGTTCACCGATGCAAAAGACAACAGCAACGAGAACACTGCTCCCGCCACAGCCGCCACCAGCATAGCCAAAAAGGCAAACCCTTGGAGCGCTATCCAATTCCCGCCCGCCTTGGCCTGGCTGAATCCTCCCGCCTGCTGCACAATGTTTACAAACAATACCCCGATGAAGGCACCGAAGATCATGATACCCTCCAGCGCCAGATTAATGATGCCACTGCGTTCCGCAAATACACCTGCCAACGCCACTACCATCAGCGGGACCGCGTAAATCAACGTTTGCCGGATCAGGAATGTCATACGCCTTCGCCCTCCTTCTCCTTCCCCGTCTCTGGGGTCGTTCCCGCTCCCTGGCTCGCGGCAGGGATCACCTTTGCGTCCACGCCTGCCGCACGCTTTTTCCTGCCGGCGATCAGTGTCTTAATCACCAGGGTAAAGGCACTCAAATACACGATCGTCGCAATCACCACATCAGTGATATATTCATTGTATCCGGTCAAGTTGGTGAGCTGCTGCCCAGCGATATTCAGCATGGACATAAAGCAACCGGTAAAGATGATGGCCAGCGGGTTGCTGGCCGCCAGCAGGGCCACCGGGATGCCGTTAAACCCCACGGCAGGCAGAGATTGATATGTGGACCAGAAAAACTCCGTATTGCCGGACAGATAGTACAGCGCCGCCGCCGCCCCGGCCAGCCCTCCGGCAATGGCCATGGACAGCACAATATTGCGCTTGTCGCTGATGCCGGCATACCGGGCGGCATGGCGGTTGCTGCCGCAGGAAACCAGCTCATAGCCCATGGTGGTTTTGGTGATAAAGGCATATACCACAATGGCCAGAATCACCGCGATAACGATGCCCCAGTTCACCTGTGAACCGGGAAAAATGACATCCAGCCCCCATTTTGCCGTCTCCACACCATTGAAGGAAGTCTTGTAGACATACCCAGTTTTACCAAACTCCTCCATATTGCACCAGGTGCTCCCGTCAAAAATCCAGGTGACCAGATTGGCGGCAATCCAGTTGGTCATGATGCAGGCCAGCACCTCATTGATATTCAGCAGCGCCTTGACCAAACCGGGGATCGCCCCCCAGGCCGCCCCCGCCAGGATACCGCTGAGGAATGCCAGCAGCCATACCAACGGCGCAGGCACCACGGCGGTGGGGATGCTCAATGCCACAATCAGCGTCGCGGCGGTGCTCATCAAATACTGCCCCGGCGCGCCGATATTGAAGAGGCCCGTTTTAAATGCAACCGCTACGGACAGTCCAGTGAGGATCAGCGGCGTGGCCCGGAACAGCATATTGCCTACGTTTGCGGGGTTAAACCCGAAAGACAGGTTCCCCACTGCGTCCCGTCCAGTGCTCAAGATCCCCCCCAGCACCAACCGGATGCCGTCCCATGCTGCGCCAATCCCCAAAACTTTGTTTGCCAAACCCACAATAACCACGATAATACAGCCTACCAGCAGACCAATGAGGATGGAGATCAGCGAGGCTACCACAGTTTTTGCCCCATCCTGTTCCATCAGGGCTGACCATTTCTCCTTCATACGCTTTGGCCCCCCTTCTCCATCCGTCTGGCACCCGCCATATACAGACCTAATTCTTGGACATCCGTCTTTTTCGGGTCAAACTCGCCCACGATCTCCCCTTCATACATCACCAAAATGCGGTCGGAGAGATTCATCACCTCATCCAGCTCCAAACTGACCAGCAGCACTGCGCGGCCCTTATCCCGTTCTGCTACCAACTGGCCGTGAATATACTCGATAGCGCCCACATCCAAGCCGCGGGTGGGCTGGACGGCCACAATCAGCGGCTTCTCCCGGTCAAGCTCCCGAGCAATAATGGCCTTCTGCTGGTTGCCGCCGGACATAGACCGCGCAACAGTCACCGGCCCCTGGCCGGAGCGCACGTCATACTGCCCGATGAGCTGCTGGGCATATTCTCGCATCGCTCCTCGGTCAATAAATCCCCCGTGCTGAAACCGGGGTTCATTATACCGCTGAAGCACCAAATTCTGTTCCAAAGTGAAATCCAGCACCAGGCCATGCTTATGCCGGTCTTCCGGGATGTGGCTCATGTTCATGCTCCTATGGCGGATAGAAGCATGGGAAATGTCCTCTCCACACAAATTGACGGAGCCCCCGGAGCTTTTTTCCAATCCAGTCAGACCGTAAACCAACTCAGTTTGTCCATTTCCGTCAATGCCAGCAATGCACACGATCTCCCCTGCCCGTACATCGAAGCTCACGTGATCCACTGCGTTACGCTTATGGGCCTTGGACGGCACGCAGAGCTCCCGCAGGGACAGCACTACTTCACCTGGACTGGCAGGCCCCTTCTGCACCTCCAGCTGCACAGACCGGCCCACCATCATGTCGGACAGCGATTGCTTATCAGTGTCCTTGGTTTCCACGGTGCCGATATATTTGCCTTTGCGCAAAACGGTGACACGGTCGGACACCTCCATGATCTCGTTGAGCTTATGGGAGATGAACAGGATGGATTTTCCCTCCTTAGCAAATTCCTTCATCGTAGCCATCAGCTCCCCAATTTCCTGGGGCGTGAGCACGGCAGTAGGCTCATCAAAAATTAGGATTTCATTGTCCCGGTACAGCATTTTCAGGATCTCTACCCGCTGCTGCATCCCCACGGTGATATCCTCCACCTTGGCGTCCAGATCTACCTTAAGGCCATACCGCTGGGACAGGGCTTCCACTTTGGCCCGGGCCTCCTTCTTCTGCAAAAAGCCCAGTTTGGCGGTCTCCGCGCCCAGGATGATATTGTCCAGCACCGTAAACACTTCAATAAGCTTGAAGTGCTGGTGAACCATGCCAATCCCCAAGGCTGTCGCGTCATTGGGATCGTTGATCTTCACTTCCTGGCCGTTTTTCTTGATGACTCCGGCTTCCGGTTGGTACAACCCAAACAGCACGCTCATCAGCGTGGATTTGCCCGCGCCATTCTCCCCCAGCAGGGCATGGATTTCCCCCCGCCGGAGCTGGAGCGTGATGTCATCGTTGGCGATGATGCCTGGGAACTCCTTGGTAATATGGAGCATCTCAATCACATTTTCTGCTGCCATTGCTCTCCTCCCGCCTCCTTTTTCCTGAGTGAAAGTTCAATATCGAGCTAATTCCATTATAAAGCACCCAAGGGGAAAACACAAGAAATTTATCCGTTTTATGCAGAAAAAGAGGGAGGCGTCGGCGCGCCCCCCTCTTTTTCAGATGTTATTACTCGATGGTCAGGGTCAGGTTGCTGTAGCTCTGCTCCAGGTTGGCAAAATCGGCATCCACAGCCACGGAGCCGTCCTTAATGCCGGCCAGCAGCTTCTCATACTCCTCCACAGTGTAATTCTTCATGGACCAGGAGGCGGTGGGCAGACCCACGGAATCGTCCTTCGCGCCCAGAGAAGTGCTCTGCCCGCCGATGTCGGCCCACTTGTCGCTGAAGTGCTTGTCCAAAGCGAAGTTGACGGACTGGGCCAGATCCTTCATCGCAGAAGTCACCACGGTATCGGACTGGGCAGACTGGTCAACGTCCACGCCGATCACGGAGCCCTCATTGGCAGAGGCAGCGGCGGTGATGGACTGGAACATATTGCCGCCGCAGGCAAACACGATCTCAGTGCCATTGCTGTACCAGCCCTGCACCATACTCTGCAACTCAGGGGAGGCGGAATAGCTGGAGCCGTACTGCCAGCTGTAGCGCATGTCCACGTTCACGTTCATCTCGGCCGCAGCCGCGTTGGCGCCCTGGACATAGCCATAGCCGTAACGGCAGCAGGCAGGGTTGGTGCCGCCACCGCCGCCGGAGAAGCCCAGCTTGGTGAAGCCTTCCTTAACCACGGCGTAACCGGCCAGGTAGCCGCACTGCTCCTCCTGGAACAAGATGCCGGCCACATTGGTCAGCACGGGGCTGTCATTGGGCAGCGGTGCGCCGTCCGCACCGTACTCCGTGGCCTTTTCCTGAATAGCGCCACCGTCAATAAACACAAAATTGACCTCGGGGTGCTCAATGGCAGCCTTGCGCATGGCGCCCTCCTGGAGGAACCCGGGGGCCACAATGACCTTGGCACCGCCGTCGATAGCGGCAATGTAAGCGTTGTACCGGTCGTCGTCAGTGGCCTCGTTTCCGTTGGCCGGCTTGTAGTACTTGTAGGTCTTGCTGTTGGAGGCGGCATAAAGCTTCACGCCGTTCCAAGTTCCCTCGTTGAAGGAGCCATCCTTCAGGTCGCCCACATCGGTAATCATGGCGATTTCATACTTGCCGTCGCTGGAGGTGGGGTTGTCCTCAATCTGATTGGGGTCATTGGTGTTGCCGTTAACGGGAGTACCGGCATTGTTGCTACAGGCCGCCAGGCTAAACACCATGGCCATGGCCAGCAACATCGCAAAGAGCTTTTTCATCGCGATCCATTCCTTTCTTTTTCATCTGTAACAAGCTGGCGGATTCCACCGCCCTTGTTCCCTGTCCGAAAAAAAGCGGGGACTCAACATTGCATCCTTCGCAATCTTCGCACCCGCCCACTGGACGTGCCCATTATATCGCGCCCGCCTCCAAAATACAAGGATTATTTGCAGTGTACACAAACTTTTCACAAATCCTGTCAAAAAACACCCTTTAATAGCCCTGCGCCTGCTGCCCTTTCACCAATTTGACAATACGGCTGGTGCCCAATCGGTCTGCTCCCAGCGCCAAAAAGTCCGCCGCGTCCTGCAAGCTGGAGATACCCCCCGCCGCCTTGATTTTTACGTGATGGGCCACATTGGCTTTAAACAGAGCCACATCCTCCCGCGTAGCCCCAGCGGTGGAGAACCCGGTGGAGGTCTTGATATAGTCCGCCCCACTATCCGAGACAACCTGGCACAGCCGCACCTTTTCCTCGCTGGTAAGCAAACAGGTCTCCACGATGACCTTCAGCACTCGCTCATCGCATGCAGCCTTAACCGCCTTGACCTCGCTCAGCAGGTCATCCCAGCGCCCGTCCTTTGCCCAGCCAATGTTGATAACCATATCAATTTCGCCCGCACCGTTGGCAATAGCATCCTGGGCCTCAAACACCTTGGCCGCCGTGGTGGAATACCCATTGGGGAACCCGATGACTGTGCAAACCGGCAGCCGCTCCTCCAAATAGTCCGTCGCCTGCTTCACATAGCTGGCCGGGATGCACACACTGGCACAGCCATAGGCCGCCCCATCGTCGCAGATTTGTTTAATCTCAGCCCATGTGGCGGTCTGAGTGAGCAGCGTATGATCCACAGCAGCTAAAATGGCATGGTTGTCCATTGGAATCACCTCATTTAATAATATAGTATTATTTTACTATGGATGGACAGGAAAAGCAAGGGGCTCCCCTTCTTCCGGCGCATTTTTGTCCTGTGCAACTATTGGTTGTCGAAATGTACACCGTTTTTGGTTGCGCTGCCCACCGGTTTTTGCTATTATGATGCTGTCCAGCGGTGCTGGGCAGTCTTACTTTGGAGGTATCATATATGGATTTTCGTGAGCGCTTATTTGACCTGCGCCATCAGGCGGGGCTGTCCCAAGAGGAGCTCGCCAATCTGCTGGGGGTCACACGGCAGGCGGTGCAGAAGTGGGAGGCGGGCACATCCCACCCGGATATGGACAATCTGGTATCCCTGGCGGACTACTTTAAGGTTTCCCTGGATTATCTGGTGACGGGACGGGAACCCTCTCCCCTACCCGCATCCACTATCGTCAACAATTACAATTACCCGAATCCTTGGCATTTTGAATACAAAAGCAAGCACACCCTGTTCGGCCTGCCGCTGGTACACGTCAACTGCGGCCATGGCATCCATTGGGCAAGAGGGATTGTTGCCATAGGGGACATCGCAACCGGGGTTGTGGCAATGGGCGGCATTGCTGTGGGACTGGTCAGCCTGGGTGCCCTCAGCCTCGGACTGCTGCTGGCGCTGGGGGCGCTATCTGTGGGTATCATCGCCATTGGTGCCGCAGCTATTGGCCTTATGGCTTTAGGTGCTATGGCATTCGGCATCATGACCCTTGGCGCTCTCTCCATAGGTGTTTATTCCGCAGGTGGCGCGGTGATCGCCTCCAAGGTCGCTATTGGCGGCGCGGCCGCCTCCCGCCTTTTGGCCATCGGTATTGACGCCGACGGTGCGCAGACCTTTTTGCTCCCTCTTGAAGGTTTGGATCTGGAGGCAGCCAAAGCCGCCATTGACGCCGCCTGCCAGGGCGCTCCTGGATTCGTCCCATGGCTGCTCAAGCTATTTCTGTTCGCAGAAATGTCCTAAAAAACCGGCGGGCTATGCTTTAGTCCGCCGGTTACTTTTACAGTTCTTTTCCCATCAAAATATATTCGTCCGTGCGCAGCCACTCTCGAAACCCGGCCTTTCGGAACAACCCTACCGATGGATTGTCAATGGCAATATTGTCTACCAGCCGCTTCACGCCGTTGGCCCTCGCGGCTTGACACAGTAGTTCCAAGCTCTGCCGGCCAAACCCCTGACCCCGATGCTGTGCGGCTACCAGTACATCGCAGACATACTCACCAAATTCGTCGTCATAATGGTATGCCGTCTCACCTACCAGCGTCCCGTCCTTCTCCCGGCGAAGGTAACGGTAAAACCGGCTCCCAGTCTCCTCCTCCATCCAACGAGCATACCAATCCGCCCAACGCTCCCTGGGAAATGATATCGTACCACCATAGGAATGGTTATAAGCCATCGTCTCCGGGTCTGCCAGTAGTTCCTGTCGGAACTTTAGTTCATCTAATTTAGGCGTATAAAGCACAATCTTATCCATAGCCCCTCCGCTAATGGTCCAGAAACCTTGCTGTGGCCGTACGGCGCGCCACCATGGCCCCCTCCGGGCAAAATTCCTGGCAGCAGAAACAGCGGATACATTTTTTCCGGTCAATACGGGGCCTGCCCTTATCCATAGTAATGGCATCTGCCGGGCAGATTTTCCCGCACACACCGCACCCTACGCATTTACCAGACTTGAGCTGGGGCCGCTGGGCGAGCAGCTTCTCCATAACTGCCCCTTTTACCTTAGCCGGAAGGCTGTTCCCATTTCCCCGAAACAGGTGGCTGTTCCCGGTCGCAATCCGCCGAAAATCCGGGATGGCAAAAGCGGCCGGATCACCCTCCACCGTTAACTCCTCCGCCGAGGGAGGGATCAGCCCCCTCTCCAACGCCGCCTCCAGGGTGGGCACCTCGTCCCGCTTTAACCCAATGAGCCCCGCGCATACCAGATCCACTTTGTGGAGATTTTCCCCCGCCAACACCGCCCCCATGTGTCGCGGTATACCGCTTGTGGGGCCGTTGCCCTCCATACATTCCACTGCGTCCACAATAGTGAGCCGCGGCTTAAAATATTCGTCCAGATCCACGATCATCCGGGCAAAATCTTTGGGATTCGGATAGCGGAAATGGTATTCCGGCTTCACAGTACCTGGAACGACCCCGAACATATTTTTTGCCCCGCACGTCATAGCCATCATGCCATGGGTTTTCAGCTTACATAGGTTTATCATAACATCCGCCCAATCCAGATAAGCGGTATATCGGAACCGGCGGCATACGTTCCCTTTCGGGGCCTCCGCCTCCCGCTCTGAAAAGTCCTGGTTCAATCGCCCGCCGAACCGTTCCACAGCCTTCATTCCCGCCGCGGCGTACACCCGGCCCACATGGGCGGCATTGTAGAGCCCTCCCGGACTGTCCCCCACCACCACATCCGCCCCGCGCTCTACAAGTAGCTTCACCAAAGCGCACAACAATCCCGGATGGGTTGTCGCCGCTCTTTCGGGTTTGGCAAAGGTCACCAGATTCACCTTAACCACAACCTTTAGACCAGGACTAACCCAGTTCAACCCGCCCAGGGGGGCAAGCACCCGTTCCAGTGCCGCCTGAGTATTATCTTCGGAGTAATCCGCACAGGGTACAATCACCACATCAGGTCTTTTCATATATCCAATGGACGCGGCGTCCCGGTTTTGAAGACGCTGCTGCTTCCCCTTCCTACAGACTATTTATATGGAAAAAGGCTGCCGCGGTGCGGCAGCCTTTTTATTGGCAAAAAACTCAGTCCTCAGCCCCAGCGTCATCCTCGGCCTCAGGCTCGCCCTCCAGCAGAGCACGGATAGACAAGGATACCTTTTTGTTCTCCTCGTCAATGGCGATGATCTTCGCATCCACAATCTGGCCCTCGCTGAGTACATCGCCGGGCTTCTCCACCCGGTGGTCAGCGATCTGGGAGATGTGGATCAGGCCGTCAACGCCGGGGACAATTTCGGCGAACGCACCGAACGTCATCAGCTTAACAATGCGAACACTGGCCACATCGCCCGCAGTATACTTCCCGGTGAACACCGTCCAAGGCTCCTGGCTGTGATCCTTCACACCCAAGGAAATTTTCTTCTTCTCCGGGTCGAAGGAGATCACATATACGTCCAGGGGATCGCCCACAGACACCACTTCAGCGGGGGTCTTGATGCGGGACCAGGACAGCTCAGAAATATGAACCATACCGTCCACACCGCCGATATCCACGAAAGCACCGTAAGAAGTCAGGCTCTTCACCGTACCGCTGTAACGCTTGCCCACCTCGATATTATTCCAGATCTCGGCGGCAGCGGCGGCCCTGGCCTCAGCCGCCACGGCGCGGATAGAACCCACCACGCGCCGGCGGGCACGGTTGACCTCGGTAATACGAAGCTGCACGCGGGTCTTGACCATCTCGGCCAGATCGGCCCCACGGGGCTTGCCAGACTGGGACGCGGGGATAAACACGCGGATGCCCTTAACGTTCGCCACCAAGCCCCCTTTATTTTCCTCGGTGATGATGCCCTCCAGAACATCCTTGTTCTCCACGGCGTTTTCCACGATCTCCCAGTTCTTGTCGGCGTCCAGGCGCTTCTTGGACAGCTTAACCACACAGTCGCGGTCGCTGACCAGCATCACGATGGCCTCGATCTCCTCGCCCACCTTGGCAATATCCTCCGCCTTCACGTCGGGGTCGTCGCTCAGTTCGGACAGGGGAATGGTGCCAGGATACTTGACGCCCAGCTCTACCTGAATCTCGGTCGGCGTAATGGCCGCGACCGTACCAGTGACCCGATCCCCCGTATTCAAAATTTTGAACGACTCCTCCAGCATTTCCGCGAAGGACTGTTCAATCTCCATAATTTCATCGCTCATTTTGTTGCTGACCTCCTTTATTATCCACTCCGGCGTAGATGCACCGGCAGTGATTCCAAGCGTGCCAATCTCGCGGAACTGTGCCCGGTCAATGTCCTCGCCCCGCTCCACCTGCGTCACCATCGGACAGCGGCTACTACAAAGCTGGGCCAGCCTCTTTGTGTTTGAGCTTTTTCGATCACCAATCACGATCATCGCGTCGCATTGAGCGGCCAGTTCCAAGGCTTCAGATTGGCGCTTAGACGTAGCACCACATATTGTATCAAAAAATTCTGAGTTTGTACACACTTTTTTTGCGTTTTCCACGGTTTTTTTCCAGCACGCCTCAATGGCCGTGGTCTGGGATACAAATGTCAGCGGCTGAGCGCATAATTCCGGCTGTCGGCTTAATATCCCTTCTAATTCCTCCCAGTCAGAGACCACAATTCCCCGCTCCGTGCAACCCCAGATACCTATGATCTCTGGGTGGCCGGCCTCTCCAATCACCACTGGGATGCGTCCCCGCGCCGCCGCATCCCGGACAATGTTATGGATACGGGTCACGTTGGGGCAGGTGGCGTCCAGCACCCTGCATCCCCGGGCCTCCAGCGCCCGGTAAACGCAGTCCGGCTCCCCGTGGGCACGGATCAGCACTGTGCTCCCCCTGGCAGCTTCCTCCGGTGAGGAGATCGTCACTGCCCCCATCTTTTCCAACCGCCGGATCACATGATCGTTGTGGGTAATATGCCCCAGCAGGTACACCGCCCCCTGCCGAGCGGTCCCCTCCGCCAATTCCACCGCCCGCTTTACACCATAGCAAAAGCCCGCAGTTTTGGCCAGCAGGATTTTCATGCCGCCATCTCCCCCAGCGCCCGGATACGTACCATCAGATCGTCGGCAATGCGCTGGTAATCCTCCGGGGTGGGTTTGCGGCCTTCAAACTCCGGATAATACGCCTCCCCAAACACCACTGTTGTTTTGCGGAAGCGCCGCTTTTTTGGCGGTATGTAAATAGGAACCAGGGGCGCCCCGGTGCGGGTGGCAAACATGGCCGCCCCAGTACGGGCTTCAGACTCCTCCCCCTCCTTCACCCGGGTACCCTCCGGGAACAACAGCAACTTTTCCCCCGCGCGAAGCACCCGCATCGCCTCTTTCAGCGCCGCCACATCAGCTTTCCCTCGCTTCACGCCAAAAATACCCGCTTTTTTCAGCAAAAATCCAATTACCGGCCATTTCATGATCTCCTCTTTCGCCATCACATGAGTCTGCTTCCGCCAGCCCAAGCAGCACACCACATACAGCGGATCCCCCAGCGTAGTGTGGTTGCCGCACATCACCGCCGCCCCCTCGGGCACATTTTCCACTCCCAGCGCCTTCCAGGGATGAAAAATTTTCATATAAATCCAAATAATCGGGTAAAGCACCGCGTATACCTTATTCATCGGCCTCCCCCTTTCCCCGCCCCAAGCGTTCCCAAACCAATTTCAGCAGTCTGTCAAGGCTCTCCTCAAGATCCAGTCCTGTCGTGTCCACCAGTACCGCATCCGCTGCCTGGCGCAGCGGCGCGGCAGCGCGCTGGGAATCCCGCCGGTCCCGCTCCTCCACTTCCCGTAGCACTTGGCCATAGTCCGCCTGCTGTCCCCGCTCCAAAAGCTCACGGCAACGGCGCCGCGCCCGTTCTTCCGGCACAGCGGTGAGGAAAATCTTCAAATCCGCTTGAGGCAGTACCACTGTCCCAATATCCCGGCCGTCCATGATTACATCGTGCTCCTGGGCCATCTGGCGCTGCATCCCCATCAGGAATGCCCGTACCTCTGGAATGGGCGACACCTTAGACGCATAATCCGAAATCGCATTCTGGCGGATGGCCCCTGTCACATCCGCCCCATCTAAGAACATATGCTGGAGCCCATCCTTGCCGTACCCCATGGCAATGCCTATCTCCGAAAGTAGGGCTGTCACAGCCGGAAGATCGGCCGGGTCGATCCCCCGGTCCCGTACCGCCAGCCCTACTGTACGGTAAATGGCCCCGGTATCCACATACAGGAAACCAAGCTCCTGGGCCAGGAGCTTGGCCAATGTGGATTTTCCTGCCCCAGACGGACCGTCGATGGCAATGCTGTGGTATCCCATAAAAAGCGCCCTTTCCTCTAAAGGTTCCGGACAGACTCCGCGGCCGCAACCCCGGCAGCATGGCCGGTCGACCACGCGATCTGTAAATTGAAGCCGCCGGTATAGCCGTCTACGTCCAGCAGCTCCCCGGCAAAATAAAGCCCCTCCGCCTTTTTGGAGGCCATGGTCTTGGGATCCACCTCGTCCACGGCCACCCCGCCGGAGGTAATTACCGCCTCCTCCACCGGGCGCGGCCCGGACAGGGGCACGGTAAAATCCTTCAAAACTTTCAGCAGCCTGTGCCGCTGCTCCCTGCGGATATTCCGCACTTTGGTATCACCCGGTATCCCAGTACGTCCTACCAGGGCAGGAATCATCGTCCGGGGAACCAGTCCCCCCAAAGCGTTGGCATAATCCTGATTGGCCCGCTCCTCAAAATCCCGCAAGAGGCGGGCGTCCAGCTTTTGCTCGTCCAGCGCAGGTTTCAAATCGATATGGGCAGTATAATTTGATTTGGAAAAGTCCATATGGGCAGAGGCGGACAGCACCAGCGGCCCGGACAACCCAAAATGGGTAAATAGCAGTTCCCCCTGCTCCCGAAATACCGTTTTCCCTCGGTCATCTTTGATACGCAGCTCCACATTGCGCAGGGACAGCCCCTGGAGCGCCGGGCAGCATGGGTCATTCGACTCCACCGGCACCAGCGAACCCCGGATGGGCACAACCGTATGCCCCGCCAGCTCCGCCAGTCGGTAGCCATCCCCTGTAGAGCCGGTGCGGGGGTAGGATGCTCCCCCTGTGGCAAGAATCAGTGCCCCACAATCCCCCAGCGCCCCGCCGC
>CAJULZ010000023.1 GCA_910587205.1 uncultured Oscillospiraceae bacterium | reverse complement strand
CGATGTTCATCAGCATCAGGCCGATGGCGGGGGCGATGCCCAGGCGCACCCCCAGAGGGATGGCGTTCACGATCTTCTCCCGAATGTTCAGCAGGGACAGGATGATGAACACGATGCCCTCGATGAGGATGATAACCAGCGCCGCCTGGAACGCGGCCACATAGTCCTGCTGGATGATGCCCATGATGCTGGAGACAACCACGGCAAAGAAGCTGTTCAGGCCCATGCCGGGGGCCAGGGCGAAGGGCTTGTTGGCGGCGAAGGCCATGACGAACATGGCCAGGGCGGAGGCCAGGCAGGTGGCCAGGAACACGCCGTTCCACAGGGGGCTGCCCACGTCGAAGCCGGTGAGCAGGTTGGGGTTCAGGGCGATAATGTAGGCCATCGTCATGAACGTGGTCAGGCCGGCCACGATCTCGGTGCGTACCGTGGTGCCGTTCTCCTTGAGCTTGAAAAATTTCTCCATAAAAAACTCCCTCTCCAGAATTTCCTTCGGAATCACCGGGGCGGGAAAAACAAAATCAGCCCGGAACCGCTTTGGATTTCCGGACCTGTTCTGTTTTCGGTAGGTGTGCCGGATAGGCCGGCTGTAGAAACTCGGGACCCATCCTGTCCCGATTATACCGAAGGATATGAAGTTGACGCTGCCAGTATACCATACCCCTTGACAAATTTCTACAGTTTTTTTCTTTGCCTGAAAACTTCATTACATTTTGACAAGAAGGGACAGGGATAGTATAATAGAGATGTTATAAATTACAACTGGAGATGAACCGTAATGACCTATGAAATGCACGTGGCGGGCCTGACGCGGCAGCTGCCCCTGTGCCCCATCAGCGACACGCTGATGATCGGCGCATTTGTGATTTTCGGCGACGTGGAGCTCACCTGCGCCTGTGCCGCGGAGCTGCTGAAGATCGCCCCGGAGTTCGACTACATGGTGGCCCCCGAGGCCAAGGCCATCCCCCTGGTCCACGAGATGGCCCGGCAGGGCGGCCGGAACGAGTACTTCCTGGTGCGCAAGTCCCCCAAGCTGTATATGGACGGGGTGTTCGAGGCGGTGGATCGATCCATCACCACCGAGGGGGAGCAGAAGCTGTACATGGACGGGGCGGACGCCAAGAAGATCCGGGGCAAGCGGATTTTGATCCTGGACGATGTGATCTCCACCGGTGGGTCGCTGGCGGCGGTGGAAAGCCTGGTGGAGCAGGCGGGGGGCATCGTGGCGGGCCGCATGGCCATCCTGGCCGAGGGCGACGCCGCCAAGCGGGACGACATTTTGTTCCTGGAGCGCCTGCCGCTGTTCTCCGCCGACGGGACGCCGCTGTAAAATCGGGAAGGGCAGGCATTCGGGGGCCTGCCCTTCCTTTTTTATGCTGCCGGCTTAATCCCACAATGACGAGAAATGGGCCAGGTAAAACCGCTTCATGGCGTCGTTTCCCCTTCCAGATGTTCCTTTATATAGTTTGCGTGCAGCTTCTGTTCGGCGGGATCGATTTCCGGATATCTGTGTATGACGGCGCTGCCCTGTTCCTCCTCCTTCAGGATCTCGGCATAGCGGTCATCCACCACTTCGCAGCGGCAAACGGGCACGTCCGTTTCGCTCTCCCAGATATGCCCTTTTGCGTTCCTCAAGTCCGGCGCGGCGGCAATCATGTAAATGTATCCCGGCTTCCCGCCGTAGAGTATGGTAAACTGATTGGGGAATCTTTCATAATAATGCTGTTTCCATCCCGGCCAAGCCCTATGGTGACAAAGTTTTCGCTCCTGCCCCGGCAGCAGGCCGGCGCGTAGCATCTGTCCCCGGTAAAATAGGCAACGGACTTCCCTGAGGTATGGGATTTTGAATTGGCCAGGATGACAGATAGCCCGCCTGCCGTTGTCCCGTGATATAGCATATCAACCACCCCAATTTCCGGTGTTTCGGTCAGGCCCTTATTATAAAGTAGCCCCCGCTGGAAAGCAACCGCTTCCCGGCGGGGATTTTTACGTCTTGCGCACCAGATCCAGAAACGCCCGGAAGATCAGCCCCCCGTCCACCGTATCCGGTCTCTCCAGCGCCCCGGTCATCCGCTCCGGGTGGAACTGGATGGAGAGGAGGGGCAAGGCATCGCACTCCACCGCCTCCACCACCCCGTCCTTCGAGCGGGCGGCAGCGGAAAGCCCCCGGCCCAGCCGCCCCAGGGCCTGGTGGTGGGCGCTGTTTACGGCGAAGATAGGGCCATACAGCCGGCGGAGGAGGGAACCTTCCGAGGCAATGACCAGGTGCACCCGGTCGCCGTTTCCGCCGCCGTGGGCGGGGGCCAGGGCCGGGGGCAGGTCCTGGATCAAGGAGCCGCCCAGCCACACGTTGACCACCTGGTGCCCCCGGCAGATGGCCAGCACCGGCTTTCCCGCGGCGCAGAAGGCGTCCAGCAGAGCGAATTCCGCCGCGTCCCGGGCGGGGTCGACGCCCCAGGAACCGTGGTTCTCCTCTCCGAAGCGGGCGGGGTCGATGTCGTCCCCGCCGGCCAGCAGCAGCCCGGCGTAGGCGGGGCCGGGGGCGGGGAGATACTGTGCGTGGGCGTCCCCTCCGGCGGCTTCAACGGCGCGGATATAGTTGGCGGCGGTTCCGCCGCCGGTGGAGATCAGGATTTTTGGCTTCATGGCAGAGCCCTCCTTGAAACGCTGTTTTGCATAGATTCCTCGAGCCCCCCCCGTGGGGGGGAGGGCTGAGCAAAAGAGATCACCACAAAGCCGCAAATTCTTTTTCCCTTTGAGAAAAAGAATTTGCGGCTGCCCATCGGGATCGGCGGCCGATGCGCGGTGATGGAGACCTTCCGCTGGTGGAAACGGGTTCAAGCCCTTTTTGTTTCTTTTCCTCTCGAGAAAAAGAAGGGTTCTCGCAGCTGGCCACCGGATTTAGCGGCCGACGTGGGGTGATGGAGACCTTCCGCTGGTGGAAACGGTTTCAAGCTCTTTTTGCTTCTTTTTCTCTCGAGAAAAAGAAGGGTCTTGCCGGTTTATTGCCGCGCGGGGCGGGTGCGGCGGAAGGAGGCGAAGACCACCCGGACGGACAGCCCCTGGGCCAGCAGGGCGGCGGCGTACAGTACCGCGCCCAGGACGGCGCAGGTCAGGGCGGCCCAGCCCTCGCCGCAGCCCGCGTCCAGCATCACCCGGAACAGCAGGGCGCACCACAGCCCCATGAACACGGCGGACAGGACGGGCCGGAGGAACCAGCGGAACACCTGGGGGCGCATCCCTGCCGCCCGGAGCACGCAGGCCAGGTTCATTCCGGCCCCCACCAGGCCGGAGGCGGCATAGCCCGCCGCGAACCCCGCCAGTCCCCACTGGGGCACCGTGAAGAAGGTGAAGGCCAGCTGCACCGCGTCGCTGAGGATGGCGCTGCGGGCGGCTTTGCTCTGGAGACCCAGGCCGTTCAGCGCCCCGGACAGCACTGACTGCCAGCACCCCAGCAGGGAGCCCACCGCCAGGGGCAGGATCAGCTCCCCCACCCGGCCGTCCCGGAACATGGTCCGGCCGGCGGTGGGTCCGACGACGGCCAGCAGGGCCATGGCGGGGGCCATGAGCAAGGAGGTGGCGGACATCACCCGGTCCAGGAAGCCCGCCGCCGCCCGAGGGCCCTCCTGGGCGGTGCGGCGGGACAGGTCGGGCACCATTACCAGGCACAGCGCGCCGATAAACCCGGTTGGCAGGGCCAGCATAGGCAGGGTCATACCGCTGAGCACGCCGAACTCAGACAGGGCGTCGGGCAGGGTCATGCCCCCTTCCACCAGTTTGGCGGGGATGAGCACCGCGTTGGCCGAGCCCAGCACCGTGCCCAGCAGGGAGGTGGCCCCCACGGGCAGGGCGATGGAGAGCAGCCGCCGCCCGTCCACCGGTTCCCGGGCGGGGCCGGGCGGGGAGCGCCGCCAGTGCCGCCGGAGCAGCAGGGTGAGGGCGCAGGCGGAAAACACCTCGCACAGCACCATGCCCAGCACGATGATGCCCACCGTCTGCTCCGCCGGACGGGGCAGCAGGGCCAGGAGCAGCCCCAGCACCGCCCCCGCCCGGATGAGCTGCTCGGCGGTTTCCACGGCGGCGGGGGGACGCACCCGTCCAATGCCGTAGAAGCAGTGTTTGTGGAGGTTCTCCACCCCGGTAAGCAGCACGCAGGGGGCCAGCAGCGCCACGCCCAGGCGGGTGCGGGCGTCCCCCAGGAGGTAGACGGAGATGGGGTCGGACAGGGCGGCTGCGGCCGCCCCCAGCGGGACGGCCAGCAGGAAAAATCCCGCCAGGGCGCGGCGCAGCACGGCTTTCACCGCGCCGTCGTCCCCCAGGGCATGGTACCGGGCGGATAGGGTGGACACCGCCACCGTCAGCCCCACGGCGGTGACGGACATGAGCATGGAGTAGACGGGCATGACCAGCTGGTACAGTCCCATGGCCTCCGCCCCAATGAGGCGGGAGAGCATCATGCGGTAAAGGAACCCCACCACCTGGGAGAACAGGCCGGTGGCGGTGAGCAGCAGGGTCCCGGCCAGGATTGTGGACAAGCGCTCGCCCCCTTTGCGTAGGATTGTGTCTCGTCCATCCTATGACGGGGGGCCTGTCTAACATGACGGGCGCCCGGCTGGAGCCGGACGCCCGTGCAGCGCGATTATTTATTGTCCGGAGATGCGGGTGAGTGCGCCGGTGGCGGCGTCCAGATAGTAGTCGGCGGTGTCCGTGGACACCAGCCAGGCCGCCGACAGGCGCACGCCGCCGGAGAGCGGCTGGGAGGACGTGCGGTAGCCCGCCTCCATAGAGCGGATGACGGAACACACGTCGCCGGTGGCGGTGACGCCGTCCAGGAACCGCAGCATCGCCGTGGGAAGGTCCAGCACCCGGCCCTCCTCCGTCCCCGCCTGCCCGGCGGGGAGCAGCGTGCCCTGGACGGCACGCAGGGAGCCGCCTGCGTACACGAATTCCACCTCGCAGGAGAAGACGGGCACGCCGTCCCACAGCTGCCGGAAGCGCACCCGGGTTTCGCCGTCCCCTTCGGCCGCGCCGGTCTGCTCCGCGCCGATCCCCATTCTCCTCAGCAGCCCGGCGGCGTGGCGCTCCGGGCTGTCAGCCCGCCAGGCCGGGCTGTCGGCCAATTGCGCGGACAGTTCCCCGCCGGCCCGGACGCTCAGCTCACCCAGGGCACCCTGGTAAAAGTACAGCCCGCCCCCCCGGTTGTCCGCCTGGGCGTCCTTGCCCAGCAGGGCCCGGGCCATCTGGGCCTCCCACGCCAAATCCCGTTCCACGGTCAGCGGGGCGAGGCCGTCTGCGGGGACAGCCGCGTCCGGGTCCACCTGGATGCCGCTGCCCTCCAGCACCTGGGCCGCGCCGTCCAGCGCGTCCCGGGCATACTGCCGGGCCTCCCCCCAGCGGGAAGCCGCCAGCACCAGCAGGAAGCCGTTGACCAGCAGCAGGATGAGGATGATGATGTTTTTCAGCTTCCGCCACTCCATGGCCGGGCCCCCTTCGCATATTATACGCCCACCCAGCCCGGCGCGACGGACGGCCCGCCCCAGTCCCGGTAGCGGATGAGCAGCTCCCTGGGCCGGTCGGTCAGGTCGGGGAGCATCACCGCCGCCCTGCCCACGGGGGGGAGCAGCACGTCGTCCTCCCCGGCGGTATAACAGCGCAGGTGGAGGGTGAAGGCGGTGATGAAGCCGCCTTGGACAAAAAATTCGGCGGCCCAGCCCTCGTCGTAGAGATAGACGGCGCTGCCGTCCAGCCGGTAGCCGAAGCGGACCCGCCAGCCGTCCTTCCAGGGCTGCGCCGAGATCAGATACAGCCGCGCGTCCCCGCACAGCGGGACCATGGCCCGTTCCGCCAAGGAGCGGGCGCCGCCGGCGGCCGCGGCGGCGGTGTCGGAGCCCACGGGGTACTTATCCCCTTGGGCGGCGCGGTAGGTGACGTCGCCGGCGGACCCGACTACCAGGCGGTCGCCGCCGTCCAAGTAGACCTCGCCGCTGCTGCCCGCGGCGTGGTTCTGGCTGTTGAAGGACAGCGCGTCCAGCAGGGCTTCCGTCCCCGCGGCGGCGGCCAGGGGGTTGGCCGCGGCGTACCGCATGCCCCGGCCCCCGCCCTCGGCGATGAGGGTGTACGGGTCCAGCATGGGGGAGAGGCTGGGGTCCTCAAAGGCGAAGTACGCGTTGTTGGGCTCCGCTCCGGCCAGGGCGGCGTCCAGGTGGAGGGAGTGGGACAGGGCGGTGTCGCAGGCGTAGAAGCCGCCGGTATCGGCGTCCTGCCAGCACAGCAGGATGCCGTCCCCTTCCCCGGGGACCAGCAGTACCCGCCGGGCGCATCCGGGCAGGGGACAGGGGCCCTCCCCTCCCAGCCATCCCGCCAGGGCGGCCAGGGGCACGCCGCCGTCAAAATCGAAATAGGCCCCCTGGGCCTGGAGATGAGATCGCCACTCGGCCTCGGTGAGTTGCCGGGGCTGGTCGGCGGCGGTCAGGGCGTCTCCCAGCAGGGGCCCCAGGGAGGTGAACAGCTCCTCCACCCGCGCGTCGTCATATTGCAGGCCGCAGCGCCCCCCATCCCGGCACACGGCCAGCCGGGCGGGCAGCACTGCGCCGGCCTGGGCCGCCCCGGCGGAGGCGCCCCCGGGGGCCTGGGCGGGACGGAGCAGATCCAGCAGGCCGCTGTCCCGGACCAGGGGGGTCATGGACAGCAGCCAGACGGCGGACAGGGTGAGCAGCGCGATGAGGGCGTTTTTGCCCCGCTCCGCCCACCGGCGTTTATTCCCGCTCATCTGCGGCCTCCTCCCGGGGCCCGGCGACGGGCAGCTCCATGCGGATGGTCAGGCCCGGTTCTGCCTTATCCACCAGGTACAGCGCGCCCTCGTGCTGGTTCATGATCTCCTGGGCGATGGACAGGCCCAGCCCCGTGCCGCCGGACTGGCGGGAGCGGGCCTTGTCCACCCGGTAGAACCGCTCGAAAATCCGGTCCCGGTCGCCCTCGGGGATGCCGATGCCGTTGTCGTCCACCTCCATCCACACTTTGTCCCCGTCGATCCCGGCGGATAGGACGATGCGCCCGCCGTCGGGGGTATACTTGATGGCGTTGGACACGATGTTCATCATCACCTGCATGATGCGCTCCCGATCGGCCCGCACCTGGGGAAGGCTGCCGGGCAGGCGCAGTTCCACGGTGTGGGCGTGGTTCTGGGCGTCCATCAGGACGGCCTGGTAGGTGTCGTCCACGGCCTGGGCGAAGGGGAACCGGGTGAGGCGCAGCTCACTGCGCCCGGAGTCGAACCGGGAGAGGGTGAGCAGGTCCTGCAAAATATGGGCCATGCGGTCGGATTCATTGAGGATGACTCCCAAAAAGCGCTTCTGCATGGGGGGCGGCAGCTCACCGATGCCGTCGGACAGGGTTTCGGCATAGCTCTTGATGTTGGTCAGGGGGGTGCGCAGCTCGTGGGAGACATTGGCGACAAAATCCTTGCGCATTTGCTGGGCCTTCTCCAGGTCGGCAATGGTGGTCTCCAGCCGCCGGGCCATGGCGTTGAAGCTCTCGGTGAGCTGGCCGATCTCGTCGCCGGAGGTGACCTCCAGCTTGTGGGAGAAATCCCCGCGGGCCACCTCCTCGATGCCGTCGGTGAGGCGCTGAAGGGGGTTGACCATGGTTTTGGACAGCAGGAAGGACAGCAGGATGGAGATGATGAGGCCAAGCACCATGGCCTCGATGATGAGGCTGAACATCTCGGCGTTAAGGGCCTGGGCGGTCTCCCGGTTGTCCAGGATATAGACGATATAGGGGTGGCTGCCCCGGGTGATGGGGATGGCGGCGTCCATATAGCCGGCGGTGACGCTGCTGGAAAAGCCAGGCGTCCCCTGGAGGGCGGCGGCGATGTTGGGGGTGACGGCCACGCCGCCCTCCGGTTCGGGGGCGGAGCCGGTCAGGTACCGCCCCGTGGCCCCGTCCAGCACGTAAAAGTTGCGGTGGCGGCGGTCCACGCCTAAGACGCCCTCATAGGTGGACAACACCTCGCCCATCATGGCCGCGCTGTCCGTCTCATCCTCCCCGGCGGTCTGGAGGTCCCGGACGAAGTCCACGTTGTCCTGGCCGAAAGCGGCGGCGGTCTGGCTGTAGAAGTCATTGATATAGTAGCCGGTGACAGAGTTCATCAGGAACGCGCCCACCACCACCATCAGCGATGTGATGAGCAGCACCATGATGAGCACCAGCTTCAAGTGAAGGCTGCGGCGCACGGGCGGGCCTCCTTTCCAAAGCGGTCACGCTTCGCCTGTTCGCGACGCGCGGTTTTCGTTGAAGCGAAGTCCGCTCCACTTCGTTTCCGCTTTCAGCGAAAACTGCGTGCGCCTCCTTGCTTCTCCTCTCCCTGCAAAGCCAGAGGGCGGCTTTGCAGGGTCCCATAGGGGGGTCATCCGCACAGCTCACGACGGCTCGGCGTTCTTGCCAAAAGCGTACCCCAAACCCCGGCGGGTGATGATAAACCTGGGGTCGGCGGGGTCGTCCTCCAGCTTTTCCCGCAGGCGGCGGATGGCCACGTCCACCGCCCGCACATCCCCCACGTAGCCGTCGAAATTCCAGACCTGCTTCATCAGCGACTCCCGGCTCACCGCCTGGCCCCGGGCGGAGGCCAGCGCTTTCACCAGCTCGTATTCCCGCTGGGTGAGCTCCAAGGGTTCGCCGTCCTTATAGACGACCATGGCGTCCAGGTCCACCTGCACCCGGCCCAGCTCCATCCGGCTGCCCCCGGCGGAGGCGGGGCGGGTGAGCATGTCGGTTCGGCGGATATTGCTCTTGACCCGGGCCAGCAGCTCCCGCATGGAGAAGGGCTTGGTGATGTAGTCGTCCGCACCCAGCTCCAGGCCCAGCACTTTGTCCGTCTCCTCCTCCCGGGCGGTGAGCATAATGACGGGGGTGGCCCGCCCCTGCTCCCGCAGGCGGCGGCACACCTCGAACCCGTCCATTTTGGGCAGCATCAGGTCCAGCAGGATCAGGTCCGGGTCCTCCGCCAGGGCCAGGCGCAGCCCCTCCGCGCCGTCCAGGGCCTCCAGGGTGTCATAGCCCTCCCGGCCCAGGTTAAAGGTGAGGATGTCCACGATATTCCGCTCGTCCTCCACCACAAGGATCTTCTTACCCATCCGTTTCCTCCTGCATTTTCGCGTCCGCCCGGAGCAGGGCGCACACGGTTTTGGCGTCGTTGATCCGCCCGTCCAGCGCCATGGCCAGGGCCTGGGGGAAGGGCAGCTTGAAAGGTTCCAAGAATTCGTCCGCGTCGAAGTGGGTGGACCCAAAGGTGAGGTCCCGGGCCAGGTAGAGGTAGAGCATCTCGTCGGTGTACCCCACGCTGGGCATGATATACCCCAAAGGGTCCCAGCGCCCCGCAGCGGCGCCGATCTCCTCCTGGAGCTCCCGCCGGATGGCCTGGAACGGGTTCTCCCCCGGCTCCAGCTTACCTGCGGGGATCTCGGTGACAATTTTGCGGTAGGGGTAGCGGAACTGCCGCTCCAGGTAGACGCAGCCCTCCCCGTCCAGGGCCACCGCGGCCACCCCGCCGGGGTGGTGGACAAACTCCCGCACGGACGCGCCGCCGTCCGCCAGCCCCACCTCGTCCCGGTAGACCTTCAGCAGCCGGCCGTCGAAAATCAACTCGCTGGCCAGCGTTTTTTCACTCAGCTCCATAGCGGTCCCCTCCTGTTCAGCTTTGCTTACTATACCACATCCGGCGGAAAATAGGAAGCCAAAAACCGGAATTTCTTCCCTGGGGCGGGGCTTGACAATTCCCGCTGCCGGGGGCAGAATGGGAGACAGCACAGAAGGAGGGACGTCAGATGCACAACGAACTGACCCGAAAGGACATCGAGCTGATGCGCCGGGAGCTGGAACACCGGAGGACGGTGCTGCGGCCCCAGCTCATCGAGGCGGTGAAGGAGGCCCGGGCCTTTGGCGACCTGAGCGAGAACTTTGAGTACAAGGCGGCGAAGAAGGAGAAGAACCGGAACGACAGCCGCTGCCGGTATCTGGAGAACATGATCAAGACGGCGGTGATCGTGTCCGACCGGTCGGCGGCGGGGACGGTGGGGCTGTACGACACGGTGACGCTGTACGTGGAGGAGGACGACGAGGAGATCACCTGCCAGATCGTCACCACCATGCGGCAGGACGCGCTGAAGGGCCGGGTGAGCAAGGAGTCCCCGGTGGGCCGGGCGGTGCTGGGCCGCAGGGTGGGCGACCGGGTGACGGTGCAGGTGAACGACAGCTATGGCTACGACGTGGTAATCCGGGCCATCCAGCCCGGCGAGGACGACGGCGAGGCCCCGCTGGTGGGGTTTTAATCCGCCGGCCGCAGCCTGCCCGCGCCTCTGCCGCAGATCTTATTTCCTGCATTTTGCAGGAAATAAGATCCAAATGTTTTGTTGTCTTTGCACGAATGACTTTACAACATAGCGCATACCGTGTATGATATACACAAAACAATCCCGAAGGGAGCCCAATCCGCCATGACAAAGCCGTCCGCTGAACCCAACAAGATCATGCTGCCCGGCTGCGCCGCGTTTGGGGTGCTTCTGGTGCTGTTCGGCCTGCTGAACGACACCCCCGCGGACATACTGGCCGGGATGGGCGCCATCCTCACCATGGAGGATGTGCTCATCACCGATTACATCGCCATCGCCGGCATCGGCGCGGCCTTTGTCAACGCGGGGCTGGTGACGCTCATCAGCGTGCTGCTGCTCAAGCTGACCCGCGACCCCCTCAACGGCGCTACCCTGGTCACGGTGGGGCTGATGGCGGGCTTTTCCCTGTTCGGGAAAAACATTTTGAACATCTGGCCCATCATCTGCGGCACCGTCGCCTACGCCCGCTTTAAGGGCGAGCCCTTTGTCCACCATGTCAACGTGGCCCTGCGCACCACCGCCCTGTCCCCGGTGGTGAGCTTCATGGCGGTGCGGTACAGCCCCTGGCTGGGGATCGCGGTGGGGCTGCTCATCGGCTTTGTCATGCCCCCCGTGGCCGAGCACGCCCACCGGGTGCAGAACGGCATGAACCTGTACAGCCTGGGCTTCTCCTGCGGGCTGGTGGCCATGATGCTGGTGCCGGCGTTCAAGGCCTTCGGCCTCGCCCCGGAGTCTGCTCTGTACTGGTCCACGGGGAACAACCTGCGGCTGGGGATTGGGCTGGCGGCGCTGTGCCTGCTGCTGGTCGGGCTGGGGCTGGCCCGGGATACCCGCCGGGTGCTGCGCAAATACTGGGCCCTGCTGCACACGTCCGGCCGGGTGCCCAGCGACTATGTGCGCACCTTTACCCCCGGCCCGGTGCTGGTGAACATGGGGATGAACGGGCTGATCGCCACGGGGTACATCCTGCTCACCGGGGGCGACCTGAACGGGGCCACCATCGGGGCGATTTTTACCATCATCGGCTTCTCCGGCTTCGGCAAGCACGCCTTCAATATCGTCCCCGTGATGGCGGGGGTGCTGCTGGGCAGCCTCACCAACCACGTGGACCCAAACAACAGTTCGCTGCAATTGGCAGGGCTGTTCGGCACCACCCTGGCCCCCTTTGCGGGGGTGTTCGGCTGGCCCTTCGGGGTGCTGGCGGGGCTGATCCACTCCTCCGTGGTGCTCCAGGCCGGCTTGCCCCTGGAGGGGATGAACCTCTACAACAACGGGTTTTCCGGCGGCCTGGTGGCCATCGTGCTCTACCCCATCCTCACCACGGTGGTGAAGCGCCGCCGTCCCGTGTTTAAGGAGGCGGACCTGTCCGCCATGTTCGAGGAGGTGGCCCCCCAGACCCCGGAGGAGCTGCCCAGTAAGATGGAGCGGCGGTCGCACAAGGACCGGAGGTCCGGCCTGGACCGGCGGGTGAACCAAGACCCGTGGGCCGGGGCGGAGCGCCGCTCGGGGAAAGAGCGGCGCTCCGGCGCGGACCGGAGGATCAAGGGGGAGGAATAGGGAACTTTGCTTTGCCCGCCCCGGCGCCGCCGGGGCGGGTGTTCCTTGCCTTCCGGCTCCCGGCCTGATATAATATCCCAAAATATTGGACTGTAAATGCGGTAGCATAGCAGGGAAAGGAGGCGGCGGCCATGGCAAAAAGCGCCAACTACAAGCGAAAACTGCTCATCCTGGCGAAAATGCTGCTGGAGCGCAGCGACGAGGAGCATCCCATCTCCCGGCAGGAGATGCAGGAGGAGCTGGAGCGGTGGGGGCTGACGGCGGAGCGCAAAACCCTCTACGACGACATGGAGCAGCTCCAGGAGCTGGGCCTGGATGTGCAGAGCAGGCGGGGGCGGGGGGGCGGCTGGTTCATCGGGGAGCGGCGGTTCGAGCTGGCCGAGCTGAAGCTGCTGGTGGACGCGGTGCAGTCCAGCCGGTTTCTCACCAAGCGGAAAAGCGACGCGCTGATCCGCAAGCTGGAGGGGCTCACCAGCGTGCACCAGGCCCGGCAGCTCCAGCGGCAGGTGTATGTGGACCGGCGGGTCAAGACCATGAACGAGAGCATTTTCTACAACGTGGACCGGCTCCACGAGGCCATCGCGGCCAACCGGTCCATTACATTCCGGTATTTTGAGTACAATGCTGCCCGGGAGCGGGTGTTCCGCCGGGAGGGGGCCAAATACCTGGTTACGCCCTTTGGGCTGGTGTGGGACAGCGAGAACTACTATTTGGCGGGGTGGGACGAGCTGCACCATGAGCTGCGCCATTACCGGGTGGACAAGATGGCGGACATCGTCGTGACCAGCGTGAAGGGCGTGCCCAAGGGGAAGTGGGCCCCGGAGGGCTACGCCCGGCGGCACTTCGGCATGTACGCCGGGCAGCCCTGCCAGCTGCGGCTGCGGTGCAGGAACCGGCTGGCCGGGGTGGTCGTGGACCGCTTCGGCCTGGATCTGCCCCTGGCGGCTGACGGGGAGGGATATTTCACCGCCTCCCCGGAGGTGGTGGTGAGCCCGCCGCTGTGGGGGTGGCTGTTCGGACTGGGGGACGGTGTGGAGGTGTTGTCGCCGGATTGGGCGGTGGACGCGTTCAAATCCTGGCTGGCGGCGGTGGCGGCGGTGTATAACCCCGCCCCGGATGGGGAAGAATCTTTGGAAACGGCCAAAGAATCCATTCCGGGAGGGACACAGCATGGGGGATCAGACACGGCTGGGACAGGACCTGTATGAGCTGGGCCTACGCTTGGGGGCCATGGGCGCGGTGGCCATCGGCAGCGGCGGCGGACCGCTGGCCCGGGCGCTGGCCCGGTCGGCGGGGGTGGGCGTGGCGCTGGCCGGGGGCGAGGCCCGGTTCCACGACGGCGGCTGTGCCGCCTGCGGCGCGTGGCTGGGGCAGTACTACAACCTGCCCGCCACCCTGTTTGTCCGGCAGGACGGCGAAGATCTGGAGGTCTACCTCACCGACGGCCAGGGGCGAAGCTTCCACCGGAGCCTGAAGCCCCTAAGCCCCGGCGCGGCCGCCGTGGGCGAGTGGGACCTGTTCACCGGGACGGACTGCGCCTGGGCGGCCAACCGGGTGGGGGAGCGGCGCGCGGGGGGTGGCCTGGCGTCGGTTCAGGGCCCTGCGGCCCTCACGCTGGCGTTGGAGCGGCTGGGGTACGAGGTGGCCGACCGCCCGGTACCCGGGGCGGTGCTGTTCCGCGCCGACCGGGAGGGGCTGGAGCTCATCGTGGAGCAGGGGGGCGTGGCCTTCCGCCCGGTGGGGGAGGACGCGCTGGAGGCTGCGGCCTCCTTCGCCCGGGAGCCCCAGGCGGTGCCCGCCTTCCGCCCGGACGGGGGCGGGACGGAACAGAAATGAAATAGAAGGCCCCCGGCGTATGCCGGGGGCCGTTCCCGTGTCCGCCCTTTGGAAAGTTGTCCCGCCCCCCTTGCCCAGCCCGCCCAAAAATGATATAATCTCCCAAACTTCGCCAATCATGGGAAAGGGAGAGGATTACATGACCTACCGGGAGGAATTCATCCACTTCATGGTGCGCTCCGGCGTGCTCACCTTCGGGGACTTCACCACCAAGTCTGGGCGGAAGACGCCCTACTTTGTCAACACGGGCAACTACAAGACCGGGGCCCAGGCCGCCCGCTTGGGGGACTACTACGCCGCCTGCGTCCAGGAGCGGCTGCCGGACGGGGTGGACGCGCTGTTCGGCCCCGCCTACAAGGGCATCCCCTTGGTGGTGTCGGCGGCGTCGGCGCTGTACCGGAACTATGGCCGGGATCTGCCCTACTGCTTCAACCGCAAAGAGGCCAAGGACCACGGCGAGGGGGGCGATATGGTGGGCTATAAGCCCCAGGACGGCGACCGGGTCGCCATTATCGAGGACGTGGTGACGGCGGGCACCGCCGTGCGGGAGACCATCGAGCTGTTCAAGCGCGTGGCGGACGTGAAATTCGCCGCCCTGGTGGTGAGCGTGGACCGGATGGAACGGGGAACCCGGGACTGCACCACCCTGGACGAGCTGCGGCAGGACTACGGCATCCAGGTTTGCCCCATCGTCACCATCCGGGATGTGATGGACTGCCTCCACAACCGGGAGGTGGACGGAAGGGTGTACATCGACGACGCCATGCTGGGCCGGATGGAGGACTACCTGGCCCAGTACGGACCCAGGGGCTGAGGTTGGCGGCGGGGAAGAAGCCGCCCGGCCCCCACGCCGGGCACCGGGAGCGGGAGAAACGGCAGTTCCTCGCCAACGGGCTGAACGGCCTGCCCGACCACAAGGTGATGGAGCTGGTGCTGTTCTACGCCATCCCCCAGGGGGACGTGAATCCCCTGGCCCACCGGCTGGTAGAGCAGTTCGGGTCGCTGGCAGGGGTACTGAACGCCACCTACGACCAGCTTTTGCAGGTGGATGGAGTGGGGCCCAGCACGGCGGCACTGCTCCACCTCATCCCGGCGGTGTCGGCGCGGTACATGGCCCAGAGCGCCAGCTTTGACGGGCAGATTGTGAACACCTGGCAGTACCGGGAGCTGTTGCAGCCGCTGTTTTTCGGCCAGCGGGACGAGCTGGCCTACCTGGTGTGCATGGACGGGAAGAACAAGGTGCTGGCCACCCGGAAGCTGGGGGAAGGGATTGCCGACGCGGTGCGGATCACCTCCCGAAAGGTGCTGGAGGCGGCGCTGGCCTGCAACGCCACCCAGGTAGCCCTGGCCCACAACCATGTGTCCGGGGTGGCCCTGTGGTCGGACGCGGATGTGGACACCACCCTGCGGCTGAAGCGGCTGCTCCGGGAGGCGGGGATCGAGCTGGCAGACCACCTGATTTTTGCCGGGGACGATATGGTGTCCATGGCGGAGTCGGGGCTGCTGAGGGATTGAACGGGAAAACCCCGCCGGGACCAACGCCCGGCGGGGTTTACATTTTAGGGGGATGGCCTATTCGGCCCAAACGTCCTTCAGCCTGGCCTTGGGGATATAGGCGCGGTGGAGGAATGGGACGATTTCGCCGCGGCTGCACACTTTGTTGGGGCGGAAAAGGAGAGTTCCGTCCGGAGTTTCCAAATCATAAACGTGAATTAGCACTCCTATAAAGAGAGTGCTAATTGTTTACACCCAGTTCATGATTTCCGGTCGGGGCGGGGTATACTAAGGGTGAAACTACAGATTGGAGCGCGAAGGATAGACACGCAGGGGAGCTTGGAGCGGAGCGAAGGCAAAAGCCTGGAGCCCGCAGAGCGGGATTGGGCTTTGCCTGGGACGCAGTGAAAGCGGCCCGGCCGTGTGTCCAATCCGCAGCGTGATTGTGCCGCGCCCCTAAAAAGGAGTGAACCCTATGAATATGAACCAGTTTACCCAGAAATCCCTGGAGGCCATCCAGGGCGCCCAGAATACCGCCGCCCAGTACGGCAACCAGCAGATCGAGCAGCCCCACCTGCTGCTGGCCCTGCTGGACCAGGAGGGGGGCTTTATCCCCCAACTGCTCACCCACATGGGTCTCACCGTGGAGTCCCTCCGGGCCGCCGCCCGCCACGAGGTGGAAAAACTGCCCAAGGTTTCCGGCTCCGGCCGGGAGGCGGGCAAGGTCTACATCTCCGCCGGGGTGGACAGGGCGATGAACCAAGCGGTGGAAATCGCCGGAGGGATGAAGGACGAGTTTGTGTCCGTGGAGCACCTGCTGCTGGCCCTCATTGACACAGCGGAGGGTGGCATGAAGGAGCTGCTGCGCACCTATAATGTGGACAGGGAGCGGGTGATGCAGGCGCTGGCCGCCCTGCGGGGGAACCAGCGGGTCACCAGCGACAACCCGGAGGAGACCTACGAAGCGCTGAAAAAATACGGCTCCGACCTGGTGGAGCGGGCGCGGCAGAACAAGCTGGACCCGGTGATCGGCCGGGACGACGAGATCCGCAACGTCATCCGCATCCTCTCCCGCAAGAGCAAAAACAACCCGGTGCTCATCGGTGAACCCGGCGTGGGCAAGACTGCCATCGCCGAGGGGCTGGCCCAGCGCATTGTCAAGGGCGACGTGCCCGCGGGGCTGAAGGACAAGACCATTTTCGCCCTGGACATGGGGGCGCTGATCGCCGGGGCCAAATACCGCGGCGAGTTCGAGGAGCGGCTGAAGGCCGTGCTCAACGAGGTCAAGCAGTCCGAGGGCCGGATCATCCTGTTCATCGACGAGCTGCACACCATTGTGGGCGCGGGCAAGACCGAGGGGGCCATGGACGCGGGCAACCTGCTCAAGCCCATGCTGGCCAGGGGCGAGCTGCACTGCATCGGGGCCACTACCCTGAACGAGTACCGGCAGTATATCGAGAAGGACGCCGCCCTGGAGCGCCGCTTCCAGCCCGTGATGGTGTCCGAGCCCACGGTGGAGGACGCGGTGGCCATCCTGCGGGGCCTCAAGGAGCGCTACGAGGTGTTCCACGGGGTGAAGATCACCGACGGGGCCATCGTGGCGGCGGCGACGCTCAGCAACCGCTATATCACCGACCGCTTCCTGCCCGACAAGGCCATCGACCTGATTGACGAGGCCTGCGCCCTCATCCGCACCGAGATGGACTCCATGCCCACCGAGCTGGACGTGATCTCCCGGAAGATCATCCAGTGCGAGATCGAGGAGGCGGCGCTGAAAAAGGAGGACGATCCCCTGTCCCAGTCCCGGCTGGCGGACATCCAGAGGGAACTGGCCGGGCTGCGGGATGAGTTTCACGCGGGCAAGGCCAAGTGGGAGAACGAGAAGAACGCCATCGGCAGGGTGCAGAAGCTGCGGGAGGAGCTGGAGGCGGCCAACGCCGCGCTGGAACAGGCCCAGCGGGAGTATGATCTGGAAAAGGCGGCGGAGCTGCAATACGGCGCCATCCCCGGGCTGAAAAAGCAGCTGGAGGAGCAGGAGGGCTACGCCGCCCAGTCCAAAGAGGACAATTTGCTCCGGGATAAAGTCACCGAGGAGGAAATCGCCCGCATTGTGGAGCGGTGGACGGGCATCCCCGTGTCCAAGCTGATGGAGGGCGAGCGGGAAAAGCTGCTCCATCTGGAGGACATCCTCCATAAGCGCGTCGTGGGGCAGGACGAGGCCGTGCGGCTGGTGAGCGAGGCCATTCTCCGCTCCCGTGCCGGCATTTCCGACCCGGATAAGCCCATCGGCTCCTTCCTGTTCCTGGGTCCCACCGGCGTGGGCAAGACTGAGCTGGCCAAGGCCCTGAGCGAAGCTCTGTTCGACAGCGAGAAAAACCTGGTGCGCATTGATATGAGCGAGTATATGGAGAAGTTCTCCGTCTCCCGGCTCATCGGCGCCCCTCCGGGGTACGTGGGCTATGAGGAGGGCGGCCAGCTCACCGAGGCGGTGCGCCGCCACCCCTACTCCGTCATCCTGTTCGACGAGGTGGAGAAGGCCCACCCGGACGTGTTCAATGTATTACTACAAGTTTTGGATGATGGCCGTATTACAGATAGTCAAGGCCGGACGGTGGATTTCAAGAACACCGTCATCATTCTCACCTCCAACCTGGGCAGCCAGTTCCTGCTGGACGGCATTGGGGCGGACGGGGAGATCGACCAGCAGGCCAGGGCCAAGGTGGACGAGCTGCTCCGACGCTCCTTCCGGCCCGAGTTCCTCAACCGGCTGGACGAAATCGTGTTCTACAAGCCGCTGACAAGGGAAAATGTTTACCACATCATTGACCTGCTCCTGGTGGGGCTGAACCGGCGTTTGGAGGATAAGCGCCTGAAGGTGGAGCTGACGGAGGGGGCCAAGGCCCTCATTCTGGACGCCGCCTACGACCCCATGTACGGGGCCCGGCCCCTGCGCCGCTACCTCCAGCACACCGTGGAAAACCTGGTGGGCCGGAAGATTATCGCCGGGGAGGTATCCCCGGAGTCCGTCCTCACTGTGGACGCGGCGAACGGCGAGCTGCGTATTCTGTAAAGCAAAACCCCCGCCCAGCTTCCGCTGGACGGGGGTTTCCGTTTATTCTGCCGCGCTTGGGACATAAACATTGGGGAAACAGCCCCATATCAGCGGCCTCCGCTTATCATGACTCGGCTGCGGCAGATATCTCGCCGCCCCCGGCCGCCTCCACCGACGGACCCTCTCCGCCGCCCTCGGTTCCCTCCGCGCGAACGCCGTTCTTGTCCTCGTCGTCCAGCACGCTTTTCTCGTCCTCCGGGTCGGGGTTGGGCCGGCGCATGGCCATGGCCAGCTTGTAGCCCTCCGGGTCGTTGTTCATCAGGTACTGGAGGTCCTCCGGCGGCACGCGGTTGCCCTTCATGATGGACGCGGCGATCTTCTGGCACTTGCGCAGAACATCGAGCTTCTTTTCCATGGAGTCCAGTTCCTTTTTCTTGGATTCCATGGCTTCCATGATGGCGTCCAGCGGGCCGCGCGGCCGCGGCTCCCGCTCTTGATCCTGAGCCCACATCCTCCGGCTCTGCCCCTCCACATAGGCCACCGCCTGCCTGGACAGGGACAGCTTGTCGGCGGGCTGGTCCGGGGCGGGCTTGGCCTGGGTTTTGGCGGGGGTGCCCGCCTTTTTTGCCGGGGTGCTTTCCAGCCGCGCATTTCGGCGCAGCTCCCTCGTGGAGCGCAGTTCCATATCCACAGCCCCTTCCATTTTATTTTGTATATCTTATATAATATATATCGGAAGGGGGGCCGGTTTGTTAATCTTGCAAGATAAAAAATTTTCCCTTGCCTGTCAGGATCCCGCCCTCTCAATCGTATTCCCAGTGAAGGCGCCTTTGAAGGAGAGATACCCATGAAACAAATGGACCCGCAGGAGGCCGAGCGGCTGGTGAATGCCTACTCCGACCTGATTTTGCGGCTGAGCTACACGTATCTGAAGTCCACCCAGGACGGGGAGGACATCTGTCAGACGGTGCTGCTCAAGCTGCTCGCCGGTGGTGAGACGTTTGAAAGTCCTGAGCATGAAAAGGCGTGGGTCATCCGCACCGCCATCAACGCCTGCAAGGACGAGCTGCGCGCCTTCCGGCGCAGGGCCGTCCCCCTGGAAGCGGCGGCGGAGGCCGCCGCCCCAGAGCCGCCTCAATCCCATGTGCTGGACGGGGTGATGGCCCTGCCGGAGAAATACCGGGAGGCGATTTATCTCTTTTATTACGAAGGGTATTCGATTGATGAGATTGCCGCCCTCACGGGGCGCAGCGGGGCGGCGGTGTCCGCCCACCTGAGCCGGGGGCGGAAGAAGCTGAAAACCATATTGGGAGGAGACGGCTATGGAGCGGAACGAACGGTTTGAGGGGGAGTACCGGGACGCACTGGATTCCCTGGGGTTTTCCGAGGACAGAAAGGAGCGTATGATGAACAAGTTGATGGAACAGGCGCGGCAGCCTGTGAAGGGGAAACGGCTGCGGCCCCTGCGGGCGGCGCTGATTGCGGCGGCGCTGGTCGTAGCCCTGCTGGGAACAGCGGGGGCGGCCCAGTTCTTTGGGGTGCAGGTCAATTTCCAGCCCGAGGAGCCGTCCGACGTCCCCGGCCTGGGGAAGTACACGGTGACGGGCGGGGTAGCTTATTTCCCGGCGGACATCTTTTCCCAGGAGGTCTGGGAGCTGGGAGAGCAGGAGAACAACGCCAAGAGTTTTTCCACCTGGGAGGAGCTGGAGCAATTTGTGGGCCGGAAGCTGATGGATAACCCGGTATTGGAGGGAGCCCCGCGGGGGGTGTCGGTGTCATCGGACAAGATGCAAGGGAGCCCCACCAATATCATGCTGGATGCGATGAACAGCGAAAAAGGGCTTTTCCGCATTATGACTATGGATAACTATCAGTTGGACGATGTTTTGCTCAGGCGCCATGCGGTGCTGTATACCGACATCGCTCAGGAGAGCTTTGTAGACAACTTTGGAGAGGACCATGAGCCGGAAATCGCCTGGTTCTATGAGCAGGGGACCCAGCTGTCCACCGAAGAGTACACCACGGCCAACGGACTGGCCGTCACCATCGTCCGGGAGGAGGGGCGTTTTACTGAGTACACGGCCCACTTCTCCATCAACGGCGTGCGGAGTACGATTATGGCCAGCTACCAGGGAAAGGACTGGCAACAGGACAACTCCGAACACGTTCTGGCGGTGCTCAAGCAGGCGCTGGACGGCTTTGTAGTGTGACTTTGCAAAAGGGACCCCGGGGGAAAACCTCCGGGGTCCCTTTTGTGCTATTTCCCCGTTGACAACCGGGAAAAATGTGATAGAATAATCAGGCAATGACGGAGCCAAGTCCGGCCCGCCGCGCCCAAGCGAGAGGGGACGGTGCAAGCCCTCGCGCGAGCCGCCGGACAAGCCACTCCCGAGCCTCCCCGGGACGACCGGGGCGTATGGCGCGCGTTAAGCGCAGACGAGTGTCCTCGCCAGGAGGAAACCGGGGTGGTACCGTGGGCGTCTGCCCACCCCCGGACGTTGGCGGGGGCGTTTTCTTTTTTGGAGGTGAAGCCATGACCCACCGGGACCTTTGGGCGGCGTACCGGGCCGTCAATCCGGACGCCGGGGACGAGTACGAGCCCTGGGCCTACGGGGCCGAGCCGGATGAGCTGGCCCGGCTCACCCGGGACGGGATCAAGACCGCCACGGCCAGCGCGGGGCCGCTGTACGGGGAGGGCGAACCCCTGCCCCAGGCCGGGGAGTACAGCGTGATCTTGGACAGCCGGGATGAGGCGGTGTGCGTCATCCGCACCACCAGGGTGTACACCGTGCCCTTTAACCAGGTGGGCGCGGAACAGGCGTTCCGGGAGGGGGAGGGCGACCGCTCGCTGGACTACTGGCGGCGGGTGCACGAGGACTTCTTCCGGGGTGAGCTGGCCGGGGCCGGATTGGAATTCTCCCCGGAGATGCCGGTGGTGTGCGAGGAATTTGAGGTGGTATACCGTGTTTGACCGGTTCAAGGCCCTGGCGAAAAAGCCACCCTCAAAGGCGGAACTGAACCTCTGCCGCGCCGCCGACGGGACGCTGTTGCTGTTCCCCTGCGCGTGGATCTATGTCTTGCCGGAGCCGGCGGTCCTGCCGCCGCCCTATATCCACGAGACGGTGGGGCGGATGATCCTGGATATGGCGGACAAATGGTTCGACCCGCCCAAGCCAGACGGCCCGCCGGAGAAAAAATTCTGGACGGTAGTACCCGGATGCCGCTCCTACAGGGCTTTCCACCGGGGCCACCAGCTCATTGGCGTTTTGGTGGAGCGGCAGCCCGACTTCCTGGAGATTTCCCTGGGCTATATGCCACGAAAAAGCGACGGCAGCTATGGGGCGAACAGGGGAGACGTGGAAATTTCCTGCCATATCTCCCGGAACTACAACGAGTCGGAGAAAAAGCTGGCCCACCGCGTCGGCGGCGCGGTGTGGCAAATCTTCCGGCTGGCGGAGGTGTACGATCCCCTGCCGTCCCCGGCGTCCCAACCGAGCGGTCACAAATAAATCATAATATACGGAGGTAATTCCCATGTACGATCCCAAGCCCTACGGCCTGAACGAGCTGCGGGAGATGTTCCTGAAGTTCTTCGAGACCAAAGGCCACCTGCGCCTGCCCAGCTTCTCCCTGATCCCCCAGAACGACGCGTCCCTGCTGCTCATCAACTCCGGCATGGCCCCCATGAAGCCCTTCTTCACCGGGGAGCAGGAGCCGCCCCGGCACCGCGTCACCACCTGCCAGAAGTGCATCCGCACCGGGGACATCGAGAACATCGGCCACACCGACCGCCACGGCACCTATTTCGAGATGCTGGGCAATTTCTCCTTCGGCGACTACTTCAAAAAGGACGCCATCCACTGGGCCTGGGAGTTTTTGACCTCCCCCGAGTGGGTGGGGCTGGACCCCAGCCGCCTGTACCCCTCCGTGTTCGCCGGGAACGAGACCACCCCCGCCGACGACGAGGCGTTCCGCATCTGGAACGAGGAGATTGGCATTCCCGCCGACCGGATCTTCAAGTTCGGCAAGGAGGACAATTTCTGGGAGCACGGCTCCGGCCCCTGCGGTCCCTGCTCCGAGATCTACTATGACCGGGGGGAGAAGTACGGCTGCGGCAAGCCGGGGTGCACCGTGGGCTGTGACTGCGATCGGTATATTGAGGTGTGGAACGTGGTGTTCTCCCAGTTCGACAACGACGG
This sequence comes from uncultured Oscillospiraceae bacterium, assembly GCA_910587205.1. Lineage (GTDB taxonomy): Bacteria > Bacillota > Clostridia > Oscillospirales > Oscillospiraceae > Enterenecus. The sequence continues at coordinate 4,478 of CAJULZ010000023.1, read as the reverse complement.
GGACAACCACTACACCGAGCTGAAGCAGAAGAACATCGACACGGGCATGGGTCTGGAGCGGCTGGCCTGCGTGTGCCAGGGCGTGGGCTCCCTGTTCGACGTGGACACGGTGATGAACATCACCAACAGGGTGTCCGAGATCACCCATGCCCACTACGGCCAGAGCCGGGAGAAGGACGTGTCCCTCCGGGTGATCACCGACCACATCCGATCCTCCGTGTTTATGATCTGCGACGGCGTGCTGCCCTCCAACGAGGGCCGGGGCTACGTGCTGCGCCGCCTGCTCCGCCGGGCCGCCCGCCACGGCAAGCTGCTGGGGGTCAACGAGCCGTTCTTGTTCCAAGTGTGCGAGACCGTCATCCACGAGAACGAGGGCCACTATCCCGAGCTGCGGGAGCGGCAGGACTATATCACCAAAGTCATCCGGGTGGAGGAGGAGAACTTCGCCAAGACCATTGACGGCGGCCTGAAGATCTTCAACGAGATGCTGGCGGGCCACAAGGAGAAGGGAGACAAGACCTTCTCCGGCGCAGACGCTTTCAAGCTGTACGACACCTATGGCTTCCCGGTGGACCTGACCCTGGAGATGGTGCAGGAGCAGGGGATGGACTTGAACGAGGCCGAGTTCAAGCAGCTCATGGAGGAGCAGCGCCAGCGGGCCCGCAAGGCCCGGGAGGCCCTGGGCGACCTGGGCTGGGCCGGGGTGGAGTTCGGCAAGGACGTGCCCGAGACAGAGTTTGTAGGCTACGAAAACACCTCCATCCAGGACGCCAGGGTGGTGGCCCTGGTGGTGGAGAACGAGCTGGCCGAGGAGCTGATGCCCGGCGTGGAGGGCATTGTGGTGCTGGACAAGACCCCCTTCTACGCCGAGATGGGCGGCCAGGTGGCCGACCACGGCGTGATCTTCGCCGACAAGGTGGGATTCGAGGTCACCGATGTGCAGAAAAACAAGGGCGGCAAGTATATGCATTACGGCAAAATGATCGAGGGTGTGTTGAAGGTGGGGGACATCGTGGGCGCACAGATCGACCGGGAGCGCCGTCAGGCCATCATGCGCGCCCACTCCGCCACCCACCTGCTGGATAAGGCCCTGCGGGAAGTGCTGGGCGACCACGTGCACCAGGCGGGCTCCCTGGTGGAGCCCGACCGCCTGCGCTTCGACTTTACCCATTTCGAGGCCATGACCCCGGAGCAGGTGGCTGAGGTCAGCCGGACCGTCAACGACGCCATCCTGTCCGGCTACGCCGTGGACACCCAGGTGCTGCCCATCGAGGAGGCCAAAAAGAAAGGGGCCATCGCCCTGTTCGGCGAGAAGTACGGCGACACCGTCCGGGTGGTGGACATGGGGGACGGATACTCCGTGGAGTTCTGCGGCGGCACCCACCTGCCCAACACCGCCATGGCGGGGGCTTTCCGCATTAGGAGCGAGTTCTCCGTGGCCTCCGGCGTGCGCCGCATCGAGGCTACCACCGGACGGGAGACGCTGGCCTTCTTTGGCGAGGTGCAGGAGCGCATCAACCAGGCGGCGGCGGTCCTCAAGGCCAAGCCGGGCGAGCTGCGGGAGAAGGCGGAGGCCGTCATGGGCGAGATCAAAAACCTTCACCAGCTGGTGGAGAAGTACAAGGCCAAGGAGGCCGCCGGGGAGACCGACCGCATCCTGTTCGGCGCCCACGAGGTGGGCAGCCTGAAGGTGCTCACCGCCACCGTGCCCGAGGCGGACGGAGCGCGCCTGCGCCAGATGGGGGACATGCTCCGGGAGAAGGACGCCAATGTGGTGGCGGTGCTGGCCAGCGTCAACGACGGCAAGATCACCTTCCTGTGCGCCTGCGGCAAGGAGGCGGTGAAGAAGGGGATCAAGGCCGGGGACATCATCAAGCAGGTGTGCGCCATCGCGGGCGGCTCCGGCGGCGGCAAGCCCGACTCCGCCATGGGCGGCGGCAAGGATGTGCTCATGCTGGACAACGCGCTGGCTATGGTGGATAATGTTGTCGCGATGAAATTAGGCTTGTGAGCCGCCCAGCGAGCGTGAGCGAGCCGCGCCGTCAGGCGCGTAAATTCGCAGCGCAGCGAAGAATTTGCGCAGGGCGAATTCATTTCGCCCGAGCATTTCAAATACAAAGGGGCCCCCACGGGGCCTGCCCCGTGGGGAACGGCGGCAAGGACGTGCTCATGCTGGACAACGCGCTGGCTATGGTGGATAATGTTGTCGCGATGAAATTAGGCGCGTAAGGGCGGCGAAGCCGCCGCCAAACCGAAGCCCAGCAAAGCGGGTTCGGTTTGGGGAGGAGGAGCAAGGAAGCGCCCGGAGTTTTTGCCGGCAGGCAAAACGGAGGGGAGCGGACTTTGCGACGACGAGGCCATGCTGGACAATGCCCTGACCATGAAGCTGGGGGTATAAGTTCCTTTTTCTCGGGAGAAAAAGGAACCGAAAAAGAACTTTAAGCTCGTTGACGGGCAGGAGTGCTAACTGTTTCGTCTCTGCCCGGCAGCGGAAGATTTGCAATGGAAGAAGGAGCGCTTTATGGTTCCCCAGGATCCTTATATCCTGCTCAGCTACGTCAACACCAAGCTCCGGGACGAGTATGCCAGCCTGGACGCGCTGTGCGACGGGCTGGACGAAAGCAAAACGGAGCTTGCCGGCAAGCTGTCCGGAGCGGGGTACGCCTACGACCCGGACACCAACCAGTTCAAACCCATTTGAGAGGAGAATCCGCCATGCTCATCGACTTTTCCGCCGTGGAAACCCAGGTGATCCCCAATTTCCTGGGGGGCGAGGGCGAGATCCACGCCCAAATGCACGCCGACGGCCTGAACCGCATCCTCCATGGCATCCTGCCCCCCGGCTCGTCCATCGGCTGGCACACCCACGAGACCAGCAGCGAGATCGTCTATATCCTGTCCGGCACGGGCAAGGTGAAGGTGGAGGGCGGCGAGGAGCCGCTGAAGGCCGGGGACTGCCACTATTGCCCCAAGGGGCAGGCCCACTCCCTCATCAACAACAGCGGCGGCCCGCTGGAGTTTTTCGCGGTGGTGCCCAACCAATAAAGGAGGCTGATCCCATGTTCCAGACCCAAGATCCCAACTGCCTGTTCTGCAAGATCGTGAAGGGGGAGATCCCCGCCAACATCATCTATAAGGATGAGAAGTGCGTGGCCTTTTACGATATCGACCCCCAGGCCCCCGTCCACTTCCTGGTGATTCCCAAGGCCCACATCGGCTCCTGCGCGGAGCTGAACGAGAGCAATTCCCTGGTGGTGAAACGCTGCTTCGAGGTCATCGCAAGAGTGACGAAGGAGCTGGGCGTCACCGACTTCCGTGTGGTGTCCAACTGCGGCGTCCAGGCCGGGCAGTCCGTGCCCCACCTGCACTTCCACGTGCTGGCGGGCCGGGATATGACCTGGCCGCCGGGCTGACGTCGTTGGGATAAGCTTCGTATCGTTCGCTTCCGCCTTTGGCGAAAGCTCACTCACTCCGCTATCCCTCCTCTCCCCACGAAAGCAAAGCACGCTTTCGCGGGGGCTCCGGTTCAGCAGGGCCCGCACCCCCAGGGTGCGGGCCCTTTCCCGCGCAAACGCGCAAAATTAAAAAATCCTTTATAGTTCCTTTCGCATTTCCTTGCGTAGGCGGTGCTATATTAACCATAGCAGGACAACCGCCCGCCGCGCAAGGAGGAACGCTATGACGAGAGAATTGACTGCCGGACCGGCAAAAGAGAAAACGATGGACGCCGTACGGGTCCCGCTGAACGCCTATTGGGTGTTCTGGCTGTTCCTCATCGCGGGCTTTGCGGGGGATTTGGTGGAGGTGGTGTTCTGGCTGGTCACGCGGGGGGAGCTCATCAGCCGCTCCAGCCTGCTCTACGGGCCGTTCAGCGTCGTGTGGGGCGCGGGGGCCGTGCTGCTCACCATCGTGTTCCACCGCATGGACGACCAGAGCGCCGGACGCATCTTCTTCACCGGCGCGGCGCTGGGGGGCGTCTATGAATACATATGTTCCTGGCTCCAGGAGATCCTGTTCGGGGCCTGCTTCTGGGACTACCGGCACCTGCCGCTGAACCTGGACGGGCGGGTGAATTTGGGCTTCTGCCTGTTCTGGGGGCTGGCCGCCATCCTGTGGGTGAGGCTGGCTTACCCCATGCTGTGCCGCTTTGTGGGGCGCATCCCCCGGCAGACGGGCCGAAGGGTGGCCGCCGCGGCCGCCGCGTTCCTGCTGTTCAGCGGGGCGCTGTCCGCCGCCGCCCTGTGCCGCATGGACCAGCGCAGGGAGGGCGTGCCCGCCCTGGGCGCGGTGAGCCGGTTCCTGGACGAGCAGTTCCCCGACAGCGTGCTCCGCGCCCGCTACCCCAACATGGGCATCCTCTCCGAGATCGGCTGGTACGGCGGGGACGCGGAATGAACAACGGCTGAGCCCGCCCCATCAGGGGCGGGCTTTTTGCGCGGCGGGGAAGGGCGAAGGGGGAAGGGGTTTGGAACAATCTG